>CAZTWS010000170.1:0-8254 GCA_964618225.1 uncultured Planctomycetaceae bacterium | reverse complement strand
GCCTTAACGAAATATCACAAAGAGAAGCAGATTTGTTGTAATGACGACCAATTGCAACGGCCACTCTGTCGGTTAGAATAACGGACGTCCGAGATGGCGGATTCTCGGGCTCCCACCAACGCCTGTTCTCTAAGGCTCACTGTGCGACGACTACCCGTCTTGCTCGTGCTCGTTCTAGCATTGCCGCGAATTGGTTTCGCGATCGAGTCGATTGATTACACGACTCAAATCAAGCCGATCTTGGCCGCCCGATGTTATTCGTGTCATAGCGCGCTCAGGCAACAAGCCGGTCTGCGTCTCGATACCGCGGCCAACTTCGTCGAAGGCGGCGATTCCGGCAGTGCCATCGAACCGGGCAACAGCGCGGATAGTCTCGTGGTCCAATACCTCACAGGCGAAGCAGGAATGCGGATGCCGCCCGAGGAAGACGGCGCTCCGCTCAGCGACGAACAAATCGTCCTGGTGAAACAATGGATCGACCAAGGTGCCAAGGCTCCCTCCGAGCCCACGCCACCTAATCCCCGCGACCACTGGGCATACCAACCTCCGCAACGTCCCGAGATTCCCGCACACACGGATAACCCTTGGGTTCATAACCCCATCGATGCCTTTATCGCGGCCGATCACACGGCCAACGGTCTCGTACCCGCAGCCCCCGCCGACCGTCCTACCCTGCTCCGCCGCATTTACCTCGATTTGGTCGGGCTGCCGCCAACAAGCGAAGAACTAGCGGCCTTCATTGCCGAGGAGTCGCCCGATGCCTACGAAAAAGTGGTCGATCGTCTCCTCGCCAGTCCGCAATATGGCGAACGCTGGGGACGCCACTGGATGGACGTGTGGCGCTACAGCGATTGGTCTGGCTACGGTCAGGAAATTCGCGACAGCGCCCGCCATATTTGGCATTGGCGCGATTGGATCGTGGAATCGCTCAACACCGACAAAGGCTACGACCGCATGGTGCAGGAAATGCTCGCCGGCGACGAACTTGCGCCAGGCGATCCGAATACCTCGCGCGCCACGGGCTTCCTCGTGCGCAACTGGAACAAATTCAACCGTAACAGTTGGCTCGAAGCCACGATCGAGCACACGGCCAAAGCATTTCTCGGTGTTACGATGAACTGTTGTCGATGCCACGACCACAAGTTCGATCCGATTAGCCATCGCGAATATTTCGAGTTCCGTGCGATCTTCGAACCGCACGAGGTCCACACCGATCGCGTGCCCGGCATCGCCGACATCGCGGCCGGCGGAATTCCCCGCGCATGCGACGTTCAAACCACCGCGCCAACCTATTTATTCGAACGGGGCAACGAACTTCACCCCGATAAGAGCGAGGCCTTGCCTCCCGGCGTTCCCAAAGCGTTGGGCGGCGGCGAGTTTACGGCCGCTCCCGTCGATCTGCCCGTCACGACTTATTATCCGGCACTTCGCGAATTTGCCCTGCAAGAAGATTTAGCGAGAGCCACGCAGCAGATCGCCACGGCAGAAACCGCGCTCATCACAGCACAAGCAAACGTCGCGGCAGCCCAAAAGAAGCTCGCAGAATTCGCCGCCGCTCCGTCAGAAGCCCAAGGCGATGACGCTGCTAAGCAAGCACAGCAGAAAACTGAGGCGGAACAAGCGTTGGCGGCGGCAGTAGCCTCTGCCGAATTGGCCACTTACCAACTGGCCACAGCACGAGGAGCGGAGACGTCGCTCCAAGCTCGCATCGCCGCCGACAAAGCGAAGTTTGGCCTTTCGCTCGGGGCCGACGTTCAGAAACTCTCTCTCGAGGCCAGTCGCGCACAGCGCCAGCTCGCCCTCTTGCAGGCGCAAGAAGCAAAGCTCGTTGCACAACAAGAAGTCGACCGCGCCACCGCCGCGCTCAAGCCGGAAGACGCCGCAACGCGCGACGCGTTCACCGCCGCTCAGAAAAAAGTCTCCGATGCCGCCACAGCACTCGCCGCCGCCCATGCGGCCTTATCGAGCGATACTGCCGATTACACGCCGCTTGGCGAAGAGCTGCCCCGCACCAGCACCGGTCGTCGCTTGGCTTTGGCCCGTTGGATGACCGACCGCGGCAACCCGCTCGTGGCTCGCGTGGCTGTCAATCACATTTGGCTTCGCCATTTCGGCTCGCCGCTCGTGGATAACACATTCGATTTCGGTCTTCGCAGTCCAGACTCACGCAATCAAAAAGTACTCGATTGGCTGGCGCTCGAACTCATGGACCACGGCTGGCAAATGAAGCGTATCCACCGCCTGATCGTGACTTCGAACGCCTACCGCATGCGGTCCTCAATGGTCGGTGCCCCCACCGCAAACGCCCAAGTCGATCGCGACAACCGCTACCTGTGGCGTATGAATTCCCGCCGCATGGAGGCCGAGGCGGTCCGCGACTCGCTTCTCTATATCTCCGGCACGCTTGATCTCACACGTGGCGGGGCCGACTTGGCCTGCGACCAGGCCTCTACCGTGCCGCGCCGCAGCATCTATTTCACACACGCCAACGAAAAGCAGGCAAAGTTCCTTGAATTGTTCGACGGAGCAAGTGTCAACGAATGTTATCGTCGCGGCGAAAGCGTCGTTCCGCAACAAGCCCTAGCCCTCGCTAACAGCGACATTGCCCGTGTACAGGCCCGACTCGTCGCGAGCAAATTGAGCGAACTGGCTGCCGCCAACCCAGAGCCCGATCAGGCGTTCGTCGAACTGGCGTTCACAAAAATCCTCGGCCGAAAACCCTCGCCAGCCGAAGTGGGAGAATGCCGCGCTTTTCTACTGGCCCAAACCGACAGCCTGAAAAACGTTAGTTCGATGTCGCCGTTTACCGGCGAAGGGGGCGCGAAAGTAACCGTCGAGGCTTCGACCGACTCCGCTCAACGCGCCCGCGAAAACCTCACCCTGGTGCTGTTTAACCACAACGATTTCGTTACGATTCGCTAAGACCTCTGGCCGTTTAACCATGCAAACGTATCGAATCCAATCCAATGCTTGTGGTCGAATTCCACGCCGCTCCTTTCTTGCCGACCTCGGCATGGGTTTCACCGGCCTCGCCCTGGGAGCGATGTTGCATCGCGATGGCATCGCGAATGAATTGGAATGGTCGCCCCCAACTGGCAAGCCTCACTTCGCCCCCAAAGCCAAGAGCGTGATCTGGCTGTTCATGATCGGCGGCGTGAGCCACATGGAGAGTTTCGACCCCAAGCCGATGCTCACCAAGTACGCCGGCAAATCGATCGCCGAAACCCCGTACAAAGACGTCCTCGACAAGAAATATCTCGAGGAAAATGTCCGCACGTTTGCTCCCGACCTGCGAAAAATTCTGTCACAGGTCTATCCACTGCAGGTTGGCTTCTCAAAACGTGGGCAAAGCGGCATTGAGGTAAGCGATTGGTGGCCGCACGTCGGCGGTTGCATCGACGACATTGCCGTCATCCGCTCGATGTGGACGAACGACATCGATCACGGTGCCCAGTTCCAATTCCATTCCGGCCGCAACCGGCTCGATGGCCTGTTTCCTACCATCGGCTCCTGGGTCCACTATGGTCTCGGTTCGCTGAACGAAAACCTGCCGCAATTCGTCGTCATGGGCAACCCGGTTGCCGACTGCTGCGGTGGCATGGAAACACACCGTGCGAATTATCTAGGCCCCGAGCACGACGGCGTGCCGCTCGTTGCCGACCCAGCAAACCCCCTTGCCTACGGCCGCCCTCCACAAGGCGTTTACCAAGAGGAACAACGCGCCGAGTTCGAACTGCTCGAAAGACTTAACCGTCTCTCGCTCGCGGAATACCCTGAAGACCCTAAGGCCCTCGCGCGAATCAAGTCGTACGAACTTGCATTCCGTATGCAACGAGCTATTCCCGAAGTCTTCGAGTTTCAACAAGAAACAGCCGACACGCAAAAGCTCTACGGACTTGATAACGATAGTGCGCCAGTGTTCGCCAAGCATTGCCTTGCCGCTCGCCGACTGGTGGAACGCGGCGTACGTTTCGTGCAGATATACCACGGCGGCAATGGTGGCGCGGGAGGTTGGGATGCTCATGGCAATCTAAAGGCCAACCACGCCGCGAATAGTGCTGAAGTCGATAAACCGATCGCCGCACTCATCAACGACCTCAAGCAACGGGGTATGCTCGACGAAACATTGGTCGTGTGGGCAACCGAATTCGGCCGCTCCCCCGGCACCGAAGGTGTCGATGGGCGCGATCATCACCCCTTTGGCTTTTCCGTTTGGATGGCCGGCGGCGGAATCAAAGGCGGCGTCGTCCACGGGGCGACGGACGAATTAGGCTTCCAGGCCGTCGAAAACCGTCACTACGTGACCGACGTACACGCCACCGTGCTCCACCAACTTGGCCTCGATTCTCGCCGGCTCGAAATTCCTGGCCGCAAACGGCTCGAAGTGGATCACGGGCACGTGATTCGGGATATCCTTGCATAAAATCCCGCAACAGGCCGCACGTTAGCGGAATAGCTTTCGCAATCTGTTTATCCGCCCCGGCAAACCTTCTCCACGTCGTCCTAACGGTCCTTGCCGGCATTCGTTGCACATTCATTTTTCTCGGTGCGACAGGATGGCTCGCGTAAATAAAAACCCCTTAATTTGTGGGGTAATCATGCCGATTATTGACATTCGTACATGAAAATCTAGGTTTTCGTGATACAGATTGCGCGTAAGCCAAGCGACAGATTGCAACGCATCGTAAAGCAAGAATGCTTAGCGCAAGGGTCAGCTTCCACGTTGAAAGCCCATCGATGTTTTTTCTCGCCGCCATCGGCCCGTTCTTACTCTTGAACCTGCTCTGCGCGTGCGTCGCACTCGCGGTCGGTTTTTCTGCCGGTGTTTGGTTTTACGGGGCCAAAGTGATGAAGCAGGAACTGGGCTCGCTGCCAAAAATTCCTGTTGACAAGCCAAACCAAAACGAAGAGGCGAAGCGTGCGGTAGATCGCGCCGTGATGGCCGCAAGCCGGGTTGCCGACTTGGCAAGCAACGTGTCGTTCGACGTCCATGATCACGCAGCCAAAATTCAAGCTATTTCTGCCGAACTGGCTAGTGTCGATCGCGCTTCTAACGATGTAAACAGCGCGGTCTTTACTGCTCTCGATCAAATGCTGTTTGCCAACAGTCAGTTACAGGAACGTTTAGTTCAGGCTGAAAAACGGTTAGCCGCTCAGGCCGTCGAAATTAAAGCCCATGAATCCGAAGCGCGAACCGATTCGTTAACAACGCTCGCCAACCGCCGCGCGTTCGACGACGAGCTCAAACGCCGTCTTAGTGAATGGGAACGCAAGCGTATTCCATGCACTTTGGCGTTGCTCGATATCGACCACTTCAAAAAGTTTAACGATACCCACGGCCATCAGGCCGGCGACGAGGTGCTCAAACAAGTCGCCAAAGTGCTTAAGGCCCAATCCCGCGACTCCGACTTACCGTGTCGCTACGGTGGCGAAGAATTCGGCGTGATCTTAGCTGCAACCGATGCCAAAAGCGCACGCGCCGTTGCCGAGCGCATTCGTGCCGCGATCGAAGAATCTGTTACAAGGCACGGACCCCAAATGCTCAAGGTCACGTGCAGCATCGGTATTTCGCAGTTCGAAGTCAGTGATCAAGTTTCTAGTGTTATCCGCCGGGCAGACGACGCGCTTTATGCTTCGAAAGAAGCCGGCCGTAATTGCGGTCATTGGAAGAATCAAGACAATTGTCTTCCGCTCAATGTGGACGCCGGGGTGTCTGCAAACGCCGCCGCTTCGTCCTCACAGGGGAGCGACGACACGGCAACTTCGATCGGAGCGTTTGTCCAAATGCTTAAGCGAACGGTTGCTGACAGCCATCGCTTCGGCATACCGCTGTGCGTAATGCACTTGAAGATCGATGAACTTGATATCGTTACGCAGAAATACGGGATAGGTGTTGCCCGCCAAATGTCGGATATCGCCGAACCGGTACTCCATAAAGTTCTCGGCGAGGCCAATGTATTGGCCAAAATCGATGTGGGCGAATTCCTGGTTATGCTGCCTGGCAGAACCAAGGGCGAGTCGCAGGCCATGGCCAAAAAAATGCAGGCCGCCGCGGCCAATTGTGTCATGCCCTTCGTTGATCGTGAACTCCATCTGACCTTGCTCGAAGGAGTTGCGGAATTGCACGGCAAGGAGCTTGCCCCTGAATTGGTTGCCCGGGCGCGGCAGGCAACTCAAGCACGATATTCGATCGAAGCATAGGGAGCTGGAAACCGAGGGCCTGGAAGGTCGTCTAGGGCTGACTTAACACAGGCTTTGCGTTACAAGGTCTTTTAGTACGGCCAAGTGCCGCCCTGGTTTTCTTGATCACTGCGTCATTGCGCAGTCAAATAAGCCCCGGTTCTTCTGGTAAGCAGCAGCCAGCCGATAGCACGCAGTCCCGCCTGGGGGGGGCTTATTAACATGAACGGCGCAGTTTTTAATAGTTCGCCCTACCCAACGCCTTTATGCCGAGATTCCGCTTAAGTTTGTGGTGGTTGATGCTCGCCGTAAGTGTGGCGTGTATCGCACTGTATTTATTGTATTACGCCAGCGGCATACTCGAAATCGTAATGGCCAGCTTTCTCTGGTGTGTGCTTCCGACGCCGCTTTTGATGTTCGCTATTTACGCTCGCGGCGACGTTCAGGCGGCAGCGATCGGGGCGCTGGTTCCCTGGGTCCCCCTGATTATTTTTCGTGTACCGACAGCCTTGTCGTTTCTGGCCGCTTCCGTTTGGCTTGTCGTGATGAGCCTTGTTTGCGGTTTTGTGGCCGGGGTCACCCGACGGTGGATTCTGGCCAACCTCCGCAACTGAAGTCATTTCGGCCTAATTGACGGCAGAATTCGGCAGGCGGGGCGCTGTCAATAGTCTTACCTATTTTCTCATGTGATCCGGATTAAATGTTTGTGAAAAAATATTTAGTTGCCCCCTTGTCCGCGAGGCCGATAACCGTAGAATCACTCTCACACGCTGATTGACACGGCTAAACAATGCCGTTATATTCTGCGATTCCTCCGAAGGAGTTCTGGTAAGGAACTCATCGGCGGAAGCACCACCGCGAGTGGTCAGAGGCTGTGAAGGCTCTGAAATCCAGGATGGATTCCATCTGCCTTTTCAGCCTCTGTCCATTGGCAAAGCGAGCAATCGCTGCTATGGTATAGGGCTCGGGAGAATGTGCCCGGGTAAGCCGCCTCGGCGGCTAGTGATCTTTGACAATTTGGTTTTTGAAGTTAAAGCAAGAGTGGCATCTTGCTAAGTATGTTTTGCTGTCGTCCCTCCCCGGGGCGGCGAAAAGCATGCTTAGCCAAGACTCTTTTTTGTTCTTAGATTAGTTAGTTCGAGCGTTACTCGTCCAAGTCGCCTTCGCCGGCACTTGGACAAACAACGTAGCGTGAGGCAGGTATATGCAAGTGTCTCACTAATCATTTATCGGATCTCTGGCTGATGGCTGAAAGCTAATAGCTGACAGCTTTATTACAAGAGCGTTCGATAAATGTGGCCAAGCTACTAAGGGCGTATGGGGGATGTCTTGGCATCAGGAGGCGATGAAGGGCGCGACAGTCTGCGAAAAGCTCGGGGGAGTTGGCAAATAAGTGATGATCCCGAGATTCCCGAATTAGCGCATAGTGAATACATAGCTATGCGTGGCCAACCCAGGGAACTGAAACATCTAAGTACCTGGTGGAAAAGAAAGAAAAATCGATTTCGTAAGTAGTGGCGAGCGAAAGCGAAATAGCCCAAACCGCGGAGGTTTCCTCTGCGGGGTTGAAGGGCCTCTCACATGAGAGTTACAAAACTGTTGATTAGCAGAAGCTTTTGGAAAGTTGCACCACAGAGGGTGACAGTCCCGTATGCGACAATCAGCAGTCTCTCGAGGGGTACCTGAGTAAATCGGGCCACGTGGAATCCCGATTGAATCTGCGGGGACCATCCCGCAAGGCTAAATACTCCCTGATGACCGATAGCGAACCTAGTATGGCGATTGAAAGATGGAAAGAACCCCTGTTAGGGGAGGATATTGAACCTGAAACCATACGCTTACAAGCGGTCGGAGCACTATGGCTCTTCGGAGCAACGTGTGACGGCGTGCCTTTTGCATAATGATCCGGCGAGTTACCGTCTGCGGCTCGGTTAAGGTCCTCCGGACCGAAGCCTTAGGGAAACCGAGTCTGAATAGGGCGATTTATGGTCGTTGGCGGTAGACGCGAAACCACGTGATCTACCCATGAGCAGGTTGAAGCGCGGGTTATACTGCGTGGAGGACCGAACCCACT
>CAZTWS010000169.1:0-8330 GCA_964618225.1 uncultured Planctomycetaceae bacterium | reverse complement strand
CTTTTGTTAGGCAGTTCAAATGAGCAGTCGGCCGACGAGTGCGTCTGTCACTGATGCAATCTGCGACTGCAAATATCTGCAGCGCGCGGCCGACGATCCCGATGTGCCCATCGTCTTTGACGAGCGTACCAAAGAATACCATTATACTTATCAAGAGTCCGGATCGGGCGTGCCGGCGAATCTGAATATCTATCACTGTCCGTTCTGCGGCGGGGCCGCACCCACGTCGAAAAGACCTTTGCTTTTTCACGTTGTCTCTTCCGAAGAGAAGCGCCGGCTCGCCGACCTGCTCGTACCGATACGTTCGATACGAGAACTTGTCGAGACTCTAGGTGAACCGGACGAAGATGATCCGGCAGGCATGTGGGAGCGGTTCGAGGAGTTGAAGGATCGTCCGTCAAGAGTTGTTCCCTACCGCATGCTCACGTATAAATCGCTCTCCGATGTTGCCAATGTCCAAGTGTACGAGCGACCGGATGGCACGATTGGTTGGTCTCTATCTGGAAAATACCTTGGTGGAGCAACCGCCTAACAAGCAGTGGAGAGTACATAGCATGAGTGTTTTTTGCACCCACGTAGTATGGCCACCGCGCATAATTTAGCCCCGGGCGACTCGCCCGGGGCTAAATGGGTTTACACGCTCATCGCTATGTTGCGTGCGATGGTTACTCAATCACCTCTGGCGTGACGACGATGTAGACCGCCGGGCTAATAGCCTCGTGACCTTCTTCGGCGGGGTTGCAGTTCAGGTTCACCACATAGGATTGCCCGGAAGCAACCTTCACATCCACATGGCTTAACGATTCTCGGCCGCCAAGCCCCATATCGACTACCAGTCCATCCTCAACGCAGTGCGAAGTCAGTTTGAGCCAAAGCTCGCCTTCGCTTGTTTCCCAAGCTACCATCTGCGCTGGCTGGCCAAGCTCGCAGACCACTTTGGGGCTGGAGATCTGTCGAATCAGATCATTCTTTTCAAGCACACGCATCGCGGGCAGCAAAGTCTTGCTCTCGGCAGCCATGATCGGCTTGCCATCGCGAACAGCTTCGAACTCGCGCAGGCAGCCTTCGCGGTCTTCAATCACGCGAACGCTGTACATGATCTTTGCCGCGGAATCTAGCTTGGTGCATGCCTTGCACTCAGGTTCTGTGTAGGCCGTTACCATGGCCTTCGAATTGTCTTCTGATGCTGCGGCAAACGCTACTTGAAGTTGTTTTTTATTGCAACAATCTTCATCGCAATTGCGCGAAATGAGTTGGTACTCGTCGGCAAATCCAAAGACACCGACTACGTCGAAATTCAGGGAGGAAGGCACGGAGCCGTCTAATAGCGAGTGGCCTGCGAAACGGAAGGCCGAGCTTTCTTGATAAACCACACCGCAATCGCTGGCGCAATTGCCCTCTGCATAGCAAAGCTGTTGCTGGCATGAAGTTTCGGCACATGCCGTCTTATCGCACTTACCGTCTTTGCAACAACCTTTGCTTTTGCAATCGCTCGATGTGGCGCAGTCGCCTTTCGCACAGCCTGTATAGACGACCGCGGTGACGCCTGTGGTCGATTGTTCGCAGGCGCAATTCGACTTATCGCAAGATGCGTTCTCGCAGTTATCGCATTTGCAGGCGGTGCATTCGCCTTTTTTACAACTGGCCTGTTTGCATTTGTTTTCGGAGCACGCTGATTTAGTGCATTCTCCGTCGGCACATTTGCCTTGCTCGCACTTCGAGAGATCGCACTTACCGTCTTTGCAGCATTTTTTGCTCGGGCAATCCTTGCCTTGCTCGCAGGCTGTTTGTTTAGATTCTGGTTTTGACTCTTCCGCACGAGTGACTGCCGCGCTGGTGGGCACAACCAGCAACGCAGCAACAACGGCCATGATGAAAGCCTTCGACATCGCCCGATCTCCGTAAGGGTTGAAAAGTGTCGCCGATCCATCGGCGGACTGGCTCGTATACGGAAATTCGCCGCTCCCGGCTAGAGCGACAATTCACCACCTCGGTTTTGCTGCCAATGCCATCGCGCAAAAAAGAACCCCGGGCGAGTCGCCCGGGGCTAAATGGTTTACTTCTGGCCGATAGCTGACAGCAGTTAGCCGATAGCCACCCAACTACGCTGGCTGCAACTCGGCTTTGCGCTCGGCGATGATTTCAGTTTGGATGCTCATCGGCACCGGGCGGTACTTGCTGAACTCCATCGTGAACGTGCCTTGCCCCTGGGTCATCGAGCGAAGGTCCGTCGAGTAGCCGAACGTCTCCGATAGCGGAACTTCAGCGATGATCTTCGTCGTTTTGCCAACGGTTTCAGCGCTGGTCATGACACCACGGCGGGAGGAAATATTACCGACAACGGAACCTTGGAAGGCCTCGGGGCATTCGATTTCCACGAGCATGATTGGCTCGAGCAGGGCAGGCTTCATGCGGCCGAACTCTTCCCGCATCAGTTCCTGTGCCGTGAGCTGGAACGCCATGTCCGAACTGTCGACATCGTGATACGAACCGTCCTGCAACTCGAACTTGAAATTGACAACAGGGAAGCCAGCAAGAGGCCCCTTGGTCATCATGTGTCTTACGCCCTTTTCAACCGCGGGAATGTAGTTCTTCGGAATGCGCCCCTGAACCACCTTGTCGATAAACAGCAACTCGCCCTGTGTTTCGGCTCGCTCTTCATCGGTCATCGGGCCCATCACGCCCTTGATATGACCGTACTGACCTGAACCGCCGGTTTGCTTCTTACGCTTATGATCGAACGCATAGGCAACGGTCGGGGCTTCGCGGTAACTCACCTTCGGAGCCCCCACTTCAACCTCGACTCGATACTCGCGGCGAATACGTTCGACGTAGATCTCAAGATGCAACTCGCCCATACCGGCGATGACGGTTTCACTCGTCTCTTCGTCGGTGTAAACGTTGAACGTTGGATCTTCCTTACGGAAGCGTTGCAGAGCCTTCGCGAGTCGATCCATACCGTCGCGGCTGACCGGGTTGATCGACATCTTGATGACCGGCTCGGCGACGAACATGCTTTCGAGCGTACCGTAGTTCGGCTCGGCGGCGTAGGTATCGCCGGAAGCACAATCGAGACCCATGATCGCCACGATATCGCCGGCCTCGGCCAGCTCGACATCCTCGCGACGATCGGCGTGCATCTTCACGATACGGCTGAAGCGGTCCTTCTTGCCGGTACGCTGGTTAAAGTACATCTCACCCTTCTTGGCCGTGCCTTGGTAAACACGGGTGAAGGTAAGCTGGCCGAATTCATCGTCCATAATTTTGAAGGCCATGCCGACGAACGGTTTGCTGGTGTCGCTATCGAGTGCCACCTTCTCTTCAGGGTTCTTGGGATCGAGAGCCGTGTAGGCGCGATCCAGCGGCGAGGGCAGGTAGCGAGTCACCGCGTCCATCAACGGCTGAACGCCCTTGTTCTTGTAGGCCGAACCTAAGAAAACCGGCGTAAAACCCTGACCGATGACCGCATCGCGCACGATCTTGTGGATCAGGTTTTCAGGGACCTCTTCTTCGCCGAGCAACTTCTCCATCAGCTCATCGCTGTACATCGAGAGCGATTCGAGCATGTGATGACGGGCCTCTGCGGCCTCTTCCTTGAGGTCGGCTGGAATTTCTTCAATGCGGACCTTCTCGCCATTCGAACCATCGAAGTGCCAAGCCTTCATGGTGATCAAGTCCACCACGCCGGCAAAGTGTTCCTCGCGGCCGATCGGAATCTGCATCATCACGGCGTCGGCACCGAGCTTCTCACGGACCTGTTGCGTTACCTTCTCTGGGTTCGAGCCCGTGCGATCCATCTTGTTGATGAACGCGAGGCGCGGAATGTTGTACCGCTTCATTTGGCGGTCGACCGTCATCGACTGCGACTGAACGCCACCCACGGAACAGAGCACGAGAATGGCCCCATCGAGCACGCGCAAACTGCGCTCCACTTCGACGGTGAAGTCCACGTGGCCCGGCGTATCGATCAGGTTGATCGCATGACCTTCCCACTTAAGGCTGGTCGCGGCGCTGGTGATCGTGATGCCGCGCTCCTTTTCGAGTTCCATGAAATCCATCGTGGCACCGTCGCCGCCGCCGCGGACATCCTCGATTTTATGGATGCGGCCAGAGTAAAACAGGATGCGCTCGCTGAGCGTGGTCTTGCCCGAGTCGATGTGGGCCGAGATGCCTATGTTACGAAGTTTTTTGAGGTCCATGGCTCGATTATCTTTGCCTACGAAGTGCTCGACCGAATTAACTTGGGGTTCGCGTTCGCTCCCGCTGAGCGAAACTTGCGATGCCGGGCGGAAAATACCATCACATGCTACGCGCCGACAGACCGCTTGGCGCGGTCGTATCGACAGGCCGGCTCGCCTGATTAAAGCACGCTATCCATGGGATGGATCTCCAAACTAAAGGCCGCCCGAATTGGCCAGAACAAGCCCGCCAGGAATTCCAAACCGCCCGGCCGATTGCCGTGCCGTCTAGAACCAAAGCGGTCCTGATAACGGTGGGAGAACTATGTATAGTAATAGATTCCCCCGTTTAGACCAGAGCATTTGGGCTAAATTATGCCGAAGTTTCGATGAATTCTCTCGAAAATCGGCAAAAATTCGGCCTCGGGCCCACGTTCTCCAACGGGTCGTGAATGCCCGTGACCGCTTCCGACCTCGGACACTCCCCTCTCGAACAGGATATTCTGCCCGTGGAGATCGACCACAAACCCCGGCCCGGCAACCTCGGGTTAGCCGCCCGCTACCCCTGGCTGCCGTTTTTGTTGCCGTTCATCGTCTACATGGCGGTGAGCATGCTTGAGCCCTCCGCTCCGCGTGGCCGCGAAGGAGTGGCACCAGTCGACGCCCCCAACGCTCTCGGCATTCGCTATGCCCATTACCCGATCGTCTACACGGCCAAAATCGTGCTGACGATTGCCGCGATGGTGGTCGTGTTGCCCGGTTATCGCCGGTTTCCGTTTCGCATTTCCATGCTAGCCGTCGATATTGGCGTGGTTGGTGGCGTGCTGTGGTTGGTGATCTGCAAGCTGAACCTCGAAAGCTACTTGGTTGAATGGCTGGGGACCGACAATGCACTCATCGGCCTTCTGGGGCTTGGAGAACGCGCCGCCTACAACCCGCTTGAGCAGTTGGCAGCCGTGCCGACGTGGGCATACCTCTTTCTCACGATTCGATTCGTTGGGTTGGTTCTCGTGGTGCCGGTTATCGAGGAATTCTTTCTGCGTGGGTTTCTCATGCGGTATGTGATGGGGCCCGAATGGTGGAACATTCCGTTTGGCCAAGTGAATCGCGCGGCAATTCTCGTCGGCACATTGTTCCCGGTGCTTTATCATCCTGAAAAACTGGCTGCGCTGGTTTGGTTCAGCATGGTGACTTGGCTCATGGTTCGCACTCGAAATATTTGGGACTGTATTACCGCGCATGCAATCACGAACCTGATGCTCGGCATCTATGTGGTGACGCAAGGCGAATGGCGTTTGTGGTAGGTCGGGAGTCGGGGTGTGAAGGCTTTATTGGGGATGCTTAGTTCGACTTTTGCATTTTAGACGGCCATGGCGACCGCGTTTTGCAATAGTTTTTGGATTTTTCGTGAGCCTGGCCCGCGCAGGGCCAGTGATAAAACTTGTTGTTGTACGCAGAGCCTCCGAAGTGTCATGAGCATGTCGGCGAAGGAGGGCTCTACTTTAGACGTATGCCAAGGGCAATCGAGCGGTTGCCAATTGCGATGGCCTTCACGAGCGAACCACAACACGACGAGCGAGTACAGCAGCATGGCGATCGGCGCGGTTCGCTCGGCCGCCAGGCGGCTCCACCCTTGAGGCTCCTCGAATCCCAAGTATTGCTTGCTGTCATGGAAGGTGACTTCCACGCTCCATCGCATGGCGTACCAAGCGATCACTTGTTCGGCGGACGCATCCTGGCAAGTCGAGTAGAACGCTTGCTGTCCACGGCCCCCGGAAATTGCTTCGACGGCTACCACCCGCAAGGGGCGTTGGGGCGTGGCATGCACTCGCGCGCAAGCGTCGGCCACTCGGGCGTGTTCGTTGCGGCCGTAGATGCTCCACGTGATGCGACGACAACGTTCCGAGAGCATGGCTTCGGGGGTGGGAAGTCGTTGGCCTCGCTTGCGTGGTCGACCGTTCGTTCCCGGCTTGCGTTGGGGCGGCCCGTCGTACAACCGCGCGTCTTTCACGAGGCGGCTGGTGAGGTCGCAGTTGGCCGGCAAGTGGCCCAGGACGCTCTGGCCGCCGTACGTGCTGTCGGCCACGACGTGAAAACGCCTGTTTTTTTGGTGGCTGCACAAGACATGGAGCATCGCCCGGGCCAACTCCGGCCTGGTGCGGTACACGCGGCGGTGCCGTGCCGCCTTGGCTTCGGTCAGATACAAACGAAACAGAATCGGCAGGAAAAAGTAGTGTCCCTGGCGAAACGGCAACTCGACGATGACTCCCAGCACGACCCAACTATGGCCCCAATTCATGATCGCCTTCTTGCGGCTGGAGAGAATAGGATCATGGTGCATCGCCGTGCCGAACATCTTCAGCCCGCGCTTGCGGCAGAGGGTGTCGTCGATTCCCAGCATCACGACCTCGCCCAGAAACGGCTCGACCAGCGCGAACACAGCCAGCCCGACCGCGTCGAGCGACCAGCACGCTGCGCTGAACAGCCGGTGGTACGACGAATAGTGCTTGTCGGCCGCCGACCCCGCCGCCAGGATCATCCGCGTCACCGTCCGCCGGCCGGCGAACACCCAGCCGGCGAGCACCGTTTGGAAGCTAGCGAAGTCGGAGCCGTCATCGTCGCCGAGAGTCCTTGCACAAGCGCCATGAATCCGGGTACAAGTTCCACTGTGAGCCTCCTTGCTCGAGATGTCTGGATGTCAGAACCCAAACATCTTGACGGAGGCTCACCCTATTTCGGTACGGCAGTTTTTAAACCCCAAAAATGCAAAACTCGAACTAAGGGGGGTATTAAAATACCTCACTCTACTGTCGCGCGTCGTCTCTAGCTCTGCTTTTATCTATCGAACTAATTAAGGGAAGCAAAGCCGACCGCATACAACGAATGGCAAGGGGAACGGCAATGTCGCAACATAAGGACATACAAAGGCCTATGATTTTCAAGCAGAAAGTCGCCGAGCAGCGGCTCCCTGATCGCAGAACTATCTTCGCCACTACTCGAACGTGGCTTTGCCTGGCGATTTTGCTCGTCGCCACTCGCGTATCTGTAGCCGAGTGGAAAACGGCTTCGGCATCTTCGCACTTTCACCAAGTTATTCAATATTGGGGTACCTTACCACTGTCAGAGGGCGACTCGGGAGGCCGCAGCCACGATCAGACACACGCGTACTCCTCCAATGCCAAGCCGGCAGACTACTTCCTCCCGATCAACAGACTCTCCGCCTGGGGAGCCGAAGCCTACACCACTGCATTTGTGAGCTACCGGCTTGAACAGGGAAGTGGATTGGCTTTGCTCGCGACAACTTCAAGCGTTCAGGCACAGCAAATACCCTCGCCGACAGAGAACTATCCAAATGGCGTTGTCGCAGCAAGAGCTATTTCCACGTTTAACCCTTATTATGGAGCCCAACTATCGATCCTCTTCGATGTGGCCGAGCCTACGTTCCTCAACTACCAGACCAACGGCTCTGCAAGCCCGGTAAGTTACATAGGTTATGATGAGCCACCGCTTCAAGTCGGAAGTAACTGGAATGTCGCTGGTACGGTGGATAGCTACGGCTACTTTCCATTTGAGAACCACCCACCCCAGGCCACTGTGTATGTGTTCCACGCATCAACCGGCTACCCTGTTTATGAAACCCCCGAGGGCATTCCATTAGCCCCAGGCGAAGACTATGTGCTGGAGATTCGCATCCCTACGACCTACGCTTCCGCTTACCCAGACTCGACAACAGTCCGTCGGCTTTCCGCGAATGGTGGGTATGCCGTTTCCTGGCAGCTAGGAGGCAATCCATTCCCTGGAGAAACGCCACAAAACCCGATTAAGATCGATGCGTATGAGTTTCATGAAAAGGTTATTCCATCTGAGCACACAAACGGCGCGAATCTTACTTTTCCTGCTCAAGAAGACATCGGGGTTAACAACCATGCGTACGTCGGCCTGCCAACCACCGTCATCGGCGGCCAGTCAGACGGAGCGTTAATAACCGGTTTTGATATTACGAGCGAGAATCTACCGCTAACCTCTCTGATCGTGCCGCAAATTCCCACTGGCGCACAAGACCTCACGATTGATTTTGGCTCAGGCCCGCAGCCCGGTTGACCTGCCCCCAAATTCAGTACCAGTGGTTATGAGAGTAGGGTTTGGGTAAAG
>CAZTWS010000168.1:0-8624 GCA_964618225.1 uncultured Planctomycetaceae bacterium | reverse complement strand
CGAAGACTCCGCAAAATTGGGACAGTCCCCGCCGGTTTTGTTAGAGTTCCTTAATTGAAGTTGGTGTGGGGGGATGGATTGAGCGAGGTGGGCGATCTTTCGCACCGTCGGGGGCGAGGACGCCCCGGCTCGCTGATCCACGAGGCTATCGACGCTAATTCTTGTGTCTTTTCGTGGCCATCCTAATTCAAGGATAGCAAAGACTCACGCTTTTTTTACGGCGACCACTTTGCCGTCGTCTAGGGATTGCAAGAACTGTGGGCCGGTGACGCCCATCGAAACATAGATGCTCATGAACGCGTCGACCGACACATTGGCGGGGGTGATGGAGCTTGTCGGCACGAACAGCAAGCTGCCGCCGACAGGGACGGGGGCGGAGGGGATCAGCACAGCGTTGTAGTCGGTATCGCCAATTCGGAAGCGCTCGGGCGTGGGCAGCAGAGCGAGGAACGCGGCTCCGCTGTCGCCGCCGAAGTTGCAGAACACGACCTGCATCGTTTTGAAGTCGGGGTTTCCTTTGGCGTCGATCATGCCGACGAGTTGGCGTGCCGTGCCGTAGATACCGCCCAGGATCGGTATTTTTTCTGCAAAGCCGTCGAAGCGGTCGTAGACTAGCCGGCGTGCACCGAGTTCCACCAAGACGCCCAGGCCGAAAATCCCGCCGATTACGATCAGCCAGCCTACTACGTCGGCCAGCAAATCGCTGTCCTGGTTTCTTAAGATGACCCATCCCATTCGCCGCAGCAATTGGCCAAGAAACGCATTAGGGCCGAGCAGGTTCGTCAGATAGCTCGATACCCAGGCAACGACGAGCATTGTGATGACGAGCGGCAGGATGGCCACGACGCCGACTAAGAAAATTCGCAATAAGTATTTGAATAATTGCATAAAAATGGATCGTGGGTTGAGGACGAGGAGACGGTGGCTTGGTGCGGCTCGACCGCTGTAGATTGGGATTCTTGCGTGGTTGGTGAACTCGAATTTTGAGTGGATTGGGGGCGTCTTGCCGTCGTGTGATAGTCAAACTTTCACTCGGGGGCGGGGACGGCCCGGCTCGCTTTATGGGGGGGCGGCGTTGAATATAGCGAAACGGCCCAAAAATGACGATTCGAGTTCGGTTCCCTGTGGCTCAGGTCGATGGATTGATGAATTCACGCGGGGTTTTACTGCACAGTTGCCCGCTGCAATCCGACCAGCTCATGAATTACAATAGGGGGCACAGGCGGCCGCTCGTTGGTCGGTTTTGCTCCGTCGGCCCGCCATTTCACCTTTCGACGATCATCCTGGTTTGAGGCATTTCGATGCGAATTTCCTTTCGACTTTTGCTGACGGCGATTGCCGCCATCGTACCTGTTGCCGGTTGGGCTGAGGACAAGGTCGATTACGAGAAACAGATTCAGCCAATCTTCATGCAGCATTGTGCGGGCTGCCATGGGGCCGAGAAGGCGGCCGGCAAGTTGCGGCTGCACGATGTGGCCAGCTTGCAAGAAAAATGGAAGGCCGACGCGCACCTAATCGTTGTCGGTGACCCGGAGAAGAGCGAACTCTACGAACGGCTGGTGCTGCCGGCCGACAGTTCAAAGCGGATGCCCAAGAACGCCGATCCGTTGCCGAAGGAAACGATCGACCTCATCGCGCGTTGGATCAAAGAGGGGGCCGTGTTGCCGGGTGATGCTCCCAAACCAGAGCCCTCGCCTGTGGCCGCGGAAGCGGCCCCGGCTGCCGAGAAGCCGGCCGAGTTGCCGTTGCCGCAAGTATCGCCGGCCCCCAAGGAGGCAATCGATGCGCTCACGGGTGCGGGCGCGCAAGTGATGCCGTTGTTTGCCGATAGCCCGCTGCTTCAAGTTTCGTTCGCACACGGTGTGGAACCGGCTGGCGATGCGCAAGTCGCACTACTCGCTGGCGTCGCGGAGCAAGTGTACGCATTGAACTTGGCAGGCGCGAAACCGACCGACGCCGGGTTGGTGCCACTGGCGGGGCTGAAGAACCTTTCGGTGTTGCATCTCGAAAAATCGACCGTCACCGACGCCGGGTTGGCGCATCTCACGGGGCTCGGGAATTTGCAGTACCTGAACCTGTTCGGAACGGATATTACCGACGAAGGTCTGAAGCACTTGGCCAATCTCAAGCATCTGCAACGACTTTATTTGTGGGAAACTAAGGTGTCGTACGACACGGCGATGAACTTGGAGAAAACGACTCCGGGCTTGTTGGTGAATCTTGGCTATAACCATCCGATGGTGGTGAAGATGCGGCTCACCAAGGAGTTGGAAACGATCACAAAGCAATCCGAAGAGGCCAAGGCCGAGGAAGCAAAAGCCCAGCAAGTTTTGGACGCGGCCAAGAAGAATGCGGAAACCGTAAACGCCCGGTTGGCTGAAATTGAGAAGCAATTAAAGGAACTCGAAGCGCCTGCGGAAGCCGCTGTCCCGGCTGCCGACCCCAACCAAGCGGCGGCCGATGCGAAAGCCGCTGAGGAAAAAGCGGCGGCTGAGAAGGCGGTGGCTGAAAAAGCCGCTGCGGATAAGGCAGCTGCGGAAGCCAAAGCGACCGAAGAGAGGGCGGCAGCCGAAAAGGCTGCGGCCGACGCCAAGGCTGCAGAAGAGAAGGCCGCCGCGGAAAAAGCAGCAGCCGAGAAAGCAGCAGCCGAGAAAGCAGCAGCCGAGAAAGCAGCTGCCGAAGCCAAGGCCGCTGAAGAAAAGGCCGCGGCTGAGAAAGCTGCCGCCGACAAAGCGGCGGCGGAAGAAGCCAAAGTCGCCGAGCAGGCGAAAGATGCAGAAACAAAGTAAGCTGAACTTCGGTTGTTCCGTTATCAGCCGGTTTTGTTTCATCACGATCAGTCGAGGATTGCGACGATGTCTATCATTCGCAGGCGGGAGTTTTTACAGATGGCGGCAGGGGCCGCGGCGGTCGTTGCCGCCCCCACGGTAATCACTGCCAAGAAAACCGACTCGCCGCTGATCATCGGCTCGGGCGATTACAAATTCGAAGTTCAACACAACTGGCCGAAACTGCCCGATAAGTTCACCTGGCAAACGACGCACAACGTGGCGTTCGACAAAGCCGGCAACTTGTACGTAATCCACGAAGGCAAGCGCGAGTTGCCCGACCATCCGTCGATTTTTGTTTTTGACCCGGAAGGCAAGTACATCCGCTCGTTCGGAAAAGAATTCCAGGGCGGCGGCCATGGCATCGAGGTTCACGAAGAGAATGGCGAAGAATTCTTGTACGTCACGGGCTATCAGCAAGTAAAGAAGTTCGCCAAGCTTGCCCTCGACGGCGAGAAAATTTGGGAACGCTTTGCGCCGATGGACAGCGGCAAATACGCCGTTGGCGAAGACACCAAGCCGGAACTCACCTGGGGACGCGACCGGTTCATGCCCACGAACATCGCGTTCCACCCGTCGAACGGCGATTTTTATGTGGCCGATGGCTACGGCGCGTGGGTCGTGCATACCTACGATAAAGACGCGAACTATAAGTCCACATTTGGCCAACAAGGCCCCGGCACGGAGCCCGGCCAGTTCAACACGCCCCACGGCATTTGGGTCGATCGCCGCAAGGGCCGCGAGCCGTCGATCGCCGTGGCCGACCGAGCCAACAATCGTCTGCAGTGGTTTACTTTCGATGGCAACCATTTGGAAACGGTTGACGGAATGATTCTGCCGGCGAACCTTGATACTTACGAAGGACTCATGTTGGTTCCTGAGTTGGCCGCGCGCATTACGCTGCTCGATGCCAAGAACAATATCGTGGCACGGCTTAGCGACGACGAGGCATGGCGCGACGAAGTGGGCAAGCGCCAAGTGCGTGCCGATGCCAGCCAATGGCAAGACGGCAAGTTCGTGCATCCGCACGATGCCTGCTTCGACGCCGACGGCAACATCTTCGTCGCCGAATGGGTTGCCACGGGCCGCGTATCGAAGCTCAAACGGTTATCGTAGCGAGCCTCTCGATCTCAGCGCGTTCAATGCACCCTGCCGTCATTCCCGTGCGGACGGAGTGACAAGACGCCAATTGAACTTTTTATCGTTGGGGTTCCGGGCTAGTAAGCAAAGTCGAATTTATTAGCGGGCAGCACTGATTCGTCCCATAAGTCCAAGGCATCGCTCTCGACGGCAGGCGTTTCAGCGAGTTCCTCATCTTGCCAAGCATCCGTCGTTGTCGGTGAACTGCTAGTTCGAGATGGGCCATCCCATGCCGTGAGCCAGGCGAGCAGCGCGCCGTCGTGATGGTCAGACAGCGTCGCGTACGTTAGTTGGCTTAGTGCGACCGCGGGATTGCTGGCGATCGTTCTCAAAGAAGACGTCGTAAGTGCGATTCCCGACCAGACGCGCTCGTGCAGAGCCTCGTCGCGGCTTTCGACCGCGAGCGGGGTGGACGGCGTTGGATTGGGCATCGCGGTGGTTTGGAAGACGGTATTCGGCGTGGCCGCCGACACTAACGACGTCACCGATTGCTCGGCCGCGGCACCCACTCCTGACGCCGATGTGCTGCCGAAGTTGGCCGCCCACACGCCGTGATCCTCCGGCCCAACCTGGCCGTTGCCACTGCCATCGGCACCTGTATACGGAAAAAACACAAGGGCCCCTTGCGACTTGCGCCATAAGACATAGTCGGCCGCGTCGACCGCGCCATTGTGGTTATAATCGCCGGGGAGGTATGGGGTATGAATGAAGTTGAACGACAGATCCGTCAGGAGCGAATTGCCCGCGGCGTCAACGACGCTGCCCGTCGGCAACGTGGCGCGGAAGGTGGCACCGACCATCATATCGGTCGGCAGGTCGAAGGTAATCGTGGCCCCATCAGCGCTGACGCCAGTGGCGGCGACGAAGAAAGGAGGAATGGAGAAAGGATTGACCCGCTCGATCAGGACGTCTGACGGCGCAACACTGGTGCCGTCGACCACGCCGTTGAACGTAATGCGGAGCTTTGGTTGCGACCCATCGACAAAGAATTCTCCGTCGGTGGCGACGAACCAAAGGGGCGCTTCGACGGCACCGATGTCGGTCCGTAGAGTCGATGTGTTGTAGTTGCTCTGGACTTCGAGGTAAATCGTCCGCACGTTCGTCGCGCCAGAGAGAGCAATCGCCTGCGTGATCGACGGCCCCGATGACGGAGGCGGACCGAGCGTCGTGTCGACGAGCAGGCTGTAGCCGGTGAGATCGTATTCGGCGGGAGGATTGGCCTTATCGGCGGCGCTCGGGGCATCGGGCGAGCCGTAGAGGCGAAATTCCTTGATGCCCCGGCCCAATAAGTTCGTCTGCACCATTTGCCACAGGTAAGCCTGCGACAGGTCGTAGTTGGCACCCAAGTCGAGCACGACGTACTGGCCTGCGACGATCGGATCGGCCCCGCCAACTCCCTGGCCATTGCCGGTCGCCCACATGCCGTGCGCGCTGCCATGCGGTGCATGGGTATACATCATCACATTGCCGGAACTGGTGTCCAATCCCGCACCGTTGATCAGGTTCGCCGGCGTCTGCGACGGGCCCCAGTACGAACTGGCAAACACGTCGACCGGCGTGACGACCTGTCCGCCGGTCGTGCCGAACTTGATCTCGGCTAGGCCGACCACACCGTTCGTTTCGGTCTGCGGGCCGCCTTTGACGACGCGTGGCAGGCCGCGCTGGTCGAACGTGGCAGGGTTGAAGAACGGGTCACCGGCATCGATGGCCGGGCTGCCCACAAGCGGCAGCATGGTTTGGGTCGGTCCGCCGTTGTCGGCCAGCGGGCCGAGCAGCGGATCGGCAATACCGACCAGGTTGCTGTTGACGCCGTTGGTCAGTCCACCGTCGCCGCCAGTGCCAACGAGGTTATACGCGCTGCCGGCCTCTACAGGCTTGCCGAACAGGTTGCTCGGTCCGATCGTTCCATTAGCGAATAGGGCGAGATTGCCGGCGACGATCGTGTGATTCAACGTGATGGAAGTGCCGGCCGTGTCGTCGGTCCAGATGCCGCCGCCGGCAATGCTTCCCGGATGCTTGTTGTGAACGGTCCCGTCTCCGGCCCCAGGGCGGACCTGATTGCCCGACAAGGTCGCATGATTGGACGTCACCGCCGTTTGGGTAACGTACAGGCCTCCCCCCAGGCCATCGCCGCCTCGGTACTGGACTAAAGACTGCCCGGTCCCCGGGGCTGTTTCGCCTCCGGCAGCGAGATTCAACGCGAAGGTGGTGTTCGATAGCGACGCTGCCGCGTTGCTGAGATGGATGCCGCCGCCCGTACCGCGACCTCCGTTCCCGAGATCTGGTGGCTCGATGCCGTGGTGGAAAGCGTTGCCTTGGGGACCGTTGGTGCCTCCCGGAGCGGCGATGCCGCCCAGACCTCCTTGACCGTACGGTCCGTTTTCCCCTTTGGGGCCGCCCGTGCCGCCGATGGCCTCGTTCGAGGCCATCGTGGTATTGAAGAGGTTCAATGTGCCACCGGCATGTCGGATGCCCCCGCCTTCCGCGATCCCACCTGTGATGCCTTCCCCTCCACGACGCGCAAAACCGCTTGCGGAGCCCCCGACATCACCGTTGAGAATTGAACTGTGACCTGGGGCACCGTTGCCCCCTGCGCCCCCGCTTCCGGAGCCGCCGCCGTTACCGCCGGCACCACCGGCAGCACCGACGGCCCGATTGCCGGTGATGGCGGAGTCGTACAAGTTCAGCGTCCCAGACGATGTCGTGATATAGAACAGGCCGCCGCCCTGCGCCGCGCCGGGGGTGCCGCCAGAGCCTCCCTCGCCGCCACTCCAGCCTCCACCGCCGGAGGTGGAGTTATGGAGTTCGCCGGAAAAACCTACAAATGCATGTGCGCCCGTGCCGCCAGTACCGCCCGCGCCGCCTGCGCCGCCCGTGCCGCCAGTGCCGCCGAGGGCTTCGTTGTTGACGAGCATCAGGCCAGCCCACTGGATTGTCCGATCGTAAAGATTATGGATGTATAACCCGCCGCCAGCCGCGTTGGCTCCGGCTCCGCCGGGGGCACCGACGCCACCTTGGGCCGCGAGACCACCCCATTGGTTTTGGTTGTTGTAAAAGTCTCCCGGCGCGCCGTTGCCGCCTCTACCACCCGCGCCCCCCTTGCCGCCGTTGCCGCCCTGCGCGATGTTCGAGTCGAACACGGAATCGTAGAGGTACACATTACCGGTGAGCGAAAAGAGACCGCCGCCTAACGCCCCGTAGCCATCTCCGCCAGGAGTACCAGGGCCGCCGACGCCAGGCGCGATAATCGAGCCGAGCCAATTGCGATATCCCGCCGAGCCGTTACTACCATTGGACCCGTCGGCACCATTGGCGCCGACTGCTCTATTCCCTCGTAGCGTCACCCCATCAAGCGTGACGTCCCCCGTGAACGAATAATTTGCGATGCCGCCGCCTACCCCGGCTGCGGTCGAACCGATGGCCTCGTTGTCGGCAATCGTCGAATCGAAGACCGATAACCGATGATTGTTGAAGATCCCTCCACCTGCGCCACCCAAGGCGACATTGCCCGAAATGTTCGAGCCAGCGGTGACCGTCAGAATACCGTCGTTCGAGAGCCCCCCGCCGAAAAGCGTGGCCGTATTGCCATCGATGCTGGTCGATTGAAGAAAGATCTCTGCATCAGCTTCGTTGTAGATGCCGCCGCCGTTGCCAAAGACGGTATTATTGCTGATGTCAACCTGCTCGAGTAAGAGATAACCGCCGGCTCTATTGAAAATACCACCGCCGCCGCCCATAGCGGCGTTGTTCTGGATGTCGACCGAAGTGAGCGTGAGGAAGCCCTGGTTGGTGATGGCCCCGCCGGCGCCGAAGCGATTGCCGTTGGCAAGGGTCAGGTTGGTCAAGCGGACGACCGTGGAGGAGGCCACGTCCACGATATGGCTTGCGCCCGCGCCAGAGATCGTGACGCCGCTCCCGCCATGAATGTTCAGATGGTCGGTCAGCGTCGGCAGGGCAATCCCGCCGAGCGTGATCGTTTGACCCACAAGTGCCGGAGCGAACGTGATCTCGTCGAGGCCCAGGGTATTGTTCGCCGCCAGGATCGCTTCGCGGAGCGAGATGACGCCGTCGGGACCGGGGTTAGCAATGAGCGCGGCGATCGACGACGTGTTGCCGTTCGCCACGTCGATGGCGGTGTCCACCACAACGCTGGCCAGCATTCGCCGGTCTTCCAGCGGCTCGACATACAGGCGGCGCACGCCGGGCCGCGTCGAAAGGTTTCGCTTGCTACGTTGCCGCCCCCGCGAAGAAATTGCCGAAAACCACTGGCTGCGTGTGCGACGATTCACTGATGCATTCCCTTCTCGCGTTTCTCGTTGGTTGGTCGAGTCAAGACTTGCTAGCGTCGGTGGACAACGATACCGATTATTAGACGGTTTCCCATTTCGCCGAGTTGTGCTTTTGAGGAGACTAAATTCCCACGGAGGTGGGGACTGGGGACCGGCGTTAGAAAATTCGGCGATAAACACCGAACTTCTAGCCTAGCCCGGTCAGCGGGATGACTCTATCGCCTATTTAGGGTAGGTTTGGCCCGGCAGTGGTTGCCGCGGTCGGCGACGCTGAGTTGTTTGGTATTGGAATTCGAGGACCAGGCATGAACCGCGACGACTGCGAGCGAGTTTTTCGACTCTGGGACGAGCTCGCGGCATTTTCTTC
>CAZTWS010000167.1:0-8652 GCA_964618225.1 uncultured Planctomycetaceae bacterium | reverse complement strand
CCGCTACCGCGTGAAAGCATGCCACCCATCAATTCAAGACTGACAGAACACTAGCAGGGTGCCATCAAAGAATGCCCCTAACAGCAATAAAAGCATGGCCAAGTTGAAGGCGGCGCACAAAAAAAGCTCCCACAGGCGGGGCAGGAGCCTGTGGAAGCCGTGGAGTCGAGGCGTATTTACCCCGATGCACTCTATAGTAGCGGGGGGTGCCACGGAACGCAAAGAGATTCCGCCAAAAAATCGCACAATTCTGCCAAATAGCCCCCTGGCAGCAGGTGCCTTTGGGCACCGCCAAAAGTCTGCGGAATTAGGGCAATTTGTGAGGCCACCCCGCGAATAGTCAAGTTCCCGCTGCCTTTTCACTTAAGGCTAGCGGGGTGACGAATTTTGCTCTGCGCGTTTGCGATGCTTTGTCTGCCAAATGCGCCGGGGGTATACTTTCCACAAGCGAGTTGCAATCGGCTCCCCTTTCCCGCACTACCAGCCTGGAATTTTTCCATGAAACTTCGATTTCGTCTTGGCTTTCCCCGTCGCTGCTGGTGCGGTTTCGTGCCGTTGGCACTCCTTGCCATGCAGTTAATCCCCGCGTGGATTTACGCTCAGAGCGCGACCACCACTCGCGGCAAAACCGCCAAAGCCCCCGCCGAGGCAGATGCCAAAATCGACCCCTCAAAACTGGGCAGCGATTGGGTCCGAGTCGAATACGACAAAGCGGGCAATCCGGCCGGAATGCAAACCGCTATCGTGCGTTACGCGAACAAAAAAGCGGCCAGCAACGCCAAGCCGGGCGGCAAACAGAAGCCTGTTACAGTCGACCTCATTGGTGCCGTTCATATTGGCGACATCGCCTACTACCGCAAGCTCAACGACTATTTCAAGCAGTACGATGCACTGCTTTACGAATTAGTGGCTCCGGAAGGTACTGTCGTAAAACCGGGCCGCGGCACCTCGAACGCGCACCCCGTGGGCGCGATGCAGAACGCGGTGAAAGGCGTGCTCGAACTCGACCATCAGCTCGAGTATGTCGATTACACGCGGCCGAATTTCGTGCATGCCGATATGTCGCCCGACGAATTCGCCAAGTCGATGAAGGACCGCAACGAAAGCTTCCTGCAAATGTATTTCCGCCTGATGGGCCAAGCGATGGCCCAGCAAAATCAACTCGCGGAAAACGGGGCAAGCGACTTCGATCTGCTTGCGGCCCTGTTCGCAAACGATCGTCCGCGACGGCTGAAAACCGTGCTCGCCAAGCAGCTTGCCGAAATGGAAGGCCTGATGGTCAGCTTCGGCGGAGACCAAGGTTCGACGATCATCTCCGAGAGAAACAAAAAAGCGCTAAGCGTGCTACGCAAGCAACTCGACCAGGGAAAATCGCAAGTCGGTGTTTTCTACGGGGCAGGCCATTTGAATGATATGGACGAGCGACTTCGCCAGGACTTTGACCTCGAGCCCGCCTCAATAACATGGCTCACAGCTTGGGATTTACGCGAAAAGCCCTGACAAGGCGCAATTCTTCAGCCGCAATCCCGCTTCCGACTGGCACCCAGGCCTGATAAACTTGTTCGGTGGAGTTTGCCAAGCGGATTCCGCTGAATCGTTCCAACTCCCGCAGTGTCTGGTCTTATTCGCACCGCACTGCAACACTTGTTTCAATACTGTTTAAGGAGCAATCATGGCCAAACCAGGTCGCAAAGTTAAGAAAGCCAATCACGGCCGCCGGCCCGCATGTAGCCGGCCACGTAAGAACAAACGCCATCAAGTAAAGACCTAGCACATCGCTATGCCCTCAAAAGACTTGATTATCGACTTCTCGGAGTTCGACCTCGACCATGTCGTGGCCGATATCGAGCAGATTCGTCGCGTGAATCCTCAACGCCACGAAATGGAGCAGCTAACGGCCATCGTTTTCGATGACGTCGAGCGCGGCATCTGCGTAGGCTACAAAGATGCGTCGCACGACGACTTTTGGGTCCGCGGCCACATGCCCGACATGCCCCTCATGCCTGGCGTGGTGATGTGCGAAGCGGCGGCGCAACTCTGCAGCTACCACGCCCAGCGACATAATCTGTTAAAGGCAGAAATGATTGGTTTCGGCGGCATGGATAGCGTCCGCTTTCGCGGAACGGTCGTACCCGGTGATCGGCTGGTTATTGTCGCTCAAAAGCTGCAGTTACGCGTCGGGGCCATGATCCGCTGCCGGTTCCAATGCTTCGTAAACGAGCAAACCGTCTGCGAAGGACAAATTCGCGGCATCCCCATCCCTGTCGATGCGCTCACCGGTAAATCGTGATCTTTCACTGACGGGTTGATGCAGCCTGCCATCGTCTCAGCGTCCTCACTGCTTCAGGTCTTCACCATGCCTCGCCGCGCGTTGCGAAAAATTGATCCGGAACTGGATCTCTCGCGACATCTCAAGGCGTGGGACGACCTGCCGCAACCGTGGGACGCGTCGCAATTGTTCGAGCGCGAATTGCCACTCGAAATCGAAGTGGGCAGCGGCAAAGGGCTCTTCATGGAGTCTGCCGCATGTGCGAATCCAGCCCATAATTTCTTCGGGGTCGAAATCGCTACTAAGTACGCTCGCTTTGCAGCCGCTCGGCTAGCCCGCCATGGACTTCCGAATGCCGTCATGCTGCACGGCGACGGCCAGCGATTGTTTGCCGAACTTTTGCCCGATGACTCGCTGGAAGCGGTGCATGTTTACTTTCCCGATCCGTGGTGGAAGAAACGGCACCACAAACGCCGTGTGTTAAATGAAACGTTCGTCCAAAACGTGCAACGCAAGCTACGCCCAGGCAAGCTGCTGCACTATTGGACCGATGTCGAAGAACGATTTCACGAAACGCTGCAACTATTGAACGAACATACGCAGTTACAAGGGCCCATTGAGGTGTCCGAGCGTGCAGCCGAGCACGACCTCGATTACCGCACGCACTTCGAACGGCGCATGCGCCTCAACCAGCTTCCCATCTACCGGGCTCAGTTTAAAAAGCTGTAACAGTGGGGCAGGCTTTGGCCTCAGCCTACAACGGGTTGCCTGCTTCTCAGACATCTTGCCGCACAGCGCCTAAGTGCTTACCGCACAACGCTTAAGCAGCGGAGAGAGCGGTAACTTTAGCAGCCCGTCGACAATCGAACTTTACCCCGTATAGAATGGGAGGTGCAATTAAATCGGTCCTACGATGTATCCCACGTTGGTAAATTCTGACAGCGATACCCAGTATGCATGTGTGGCTCGGAGCCGCCATGCGGCTGCGGCTCAAAATGCCGTCAGCCTTGGAATCGATTCGAATAGGCCGCCACGTCTCTGGCGGCTGGCCGGTAAACCAATTCGATCTCTACCACCGGCCTCCCACGCGACCCCGGTTGCGACCCATTCATGAACCTACAGGTTGATGTCGAGCGCTTGCTGTTAGCGCAAAAAGCCATACGCGCCGAACTTTTGGCGGAACGCACTGCCACGGGGCATTGGACGGGCCACATTGCCAGTTCTCCCCTGGCAACTGCCGCGGCCGTCAGCGCACTCGTCGTTGCACACAATGCCGATTTAAACCTTCTGCTGCGAGACGACGCATCCGCTTCGCATGTCGCAGAACAGGTGGTCCAAAGCGATCTCTGCGAGTTCCTCGTACAGAGCGTGAACTGGCTTGCCGAAAATCAAAACCCCGACGGCGGCTGGGGCGACTGCATCGGTGGCAAATCCACCCTTGCCGCTACGATGCTCGTTCAAGCGGCGTTCCGCCTCACGGGCGTCCCCGCGAAATACAACGACCTAATCCTCCGCTCCGACCAATTTATCGATACCGTAGGTGGCGCTAGTGCGTTACGAAGCGAATATCGAGAGGACCGCGCATTTTGCGCGGCCGTGCTTGCCACCTGCGCTATTGCCGGTACCCAACCATGGAGCCGCGTTCCTACGCTGGCGTTCGAGCACGTCTGTTTACCCAAACAGGTTCAACAGCATATTCCACTGTCGGTAAGACGCCCTGCCCTGCCGGTCATGATCGCGATCGGCCGCGCCAAGTTCCTGCACGATCGGCCACGCAACCCCATTACTCGGTTGCTGCGACGCGGCATGCTCAACAAAAGCTTGCAATTGCTCGAGCAGCTTCAATCGGCCGACGACAGCTTCCTCTCCTCAATCGTCGACACGGCATTCGTCGTGATTGGCCTCTCGGCCTCCGGTTGTCGCAATCGAGCCATTGTCGATCGCGGCGTCGAGTTTCTGCTTGCCTCGGTTCGGGGCGATGCCAGTTGGCCGGTCGTCGCCAACTTGGCGACACGCGTTACATCTCTCACCCTATCGAACATTGCAGACGAAAACGCGGCGCGCGTTACGCCGCACACACCCGCCAATCACGCCGATACCGCGACTATCGACGGCGATTCCACGGCTGAAGCGCATGCGACGATTGAATCCTACGGTAGCCAATCATCCGATCTCTGGCACAGCGAACAAGTTCTCGATTGGTTGCTCGCATGCCAACATACCGATCGGCACGCAGCCACCGAGGCCGCTCCAGGCGGCTGGGCATGCAACGATGCACGCGGCGCGTTGCCTAACACGTTGGACACAGCCTCCACACTCCTGGCACTGGCAAGTTGGCCAAACTTTACCGATTATCCCCACCGCGAACGAGTCGACCACGCAGCCCGCTTAGGTGCTACCTGGCTGCTCGACCTTCAACAAAGCGATGGCGGCTGGTCGAATTACGACGCCCAATCGCGCGGCTTTCAACCCGATAGTCCCGGTCCCGTCACCACGGCCCGCGCATTGTGTGCCCTTTCGGCATGGCGCCGTTTATGGCGATCTTCGAGCCGCCTTGTATCCGTCCAATCGCCTCCCGAATTGATGCAACGCATCGACGACGCCATCGAACGAGGCTGGCAGTATCTCGAGTTTCAACAACAGAGCGATGGCAATTACTTGGCTCTGTGGTTTGGAAACGAATACCACCCCGAGGGCGCGAACCCCGTTGTTGGCACCGCTTGGGTACTGGAATGCTGTGCGGAACTCAATGAGCTCTCGAGCGAGCTAGCCCGACGTGCCGCTTGTTGGCTCTTGGCCGCCCAACACACGGGCGGCGGTTGGGGCCCCCCTCGCGCTCCGGTCGGCTATTCGGGTACGGATAAAGACAGTTTCCGTGCCTGGCGAGCCAACGACGCCATGGCCAAATACTGCAGTATCGAAGAAACGGCCCTGGCTGTTCGAGCTTTATTGCCGCTTGCGGATTCCAGCGAGTCGATCGCCAAAGCTGCCTCCGCGGGCCTCAATTGGCTAGTCAATGCCACCGAACAAGATCTCCATCGCGGCCCAGCCGCCATCGGTTTCTTACCGTCCCGAATATGGTATCATGAGCGTCTGTACCCGCTGGCCTTTATTGCCGGCGTGTTCTCCCGAGCGGCTCATCGGTTGTCGCTCAAACGGCCGACACCGGCCACCGTCGGCTAATTCGGTTAAAATTTTCGCTTCGGTGCGGTTCATTCAGTGGCGGGCGGACAGAGTAACAGTGGCGACTATGGATCCAGGCCGTGAAGAGGAAAACATGACTGCCGTGCGACAGGATGCGCCGCTGTTTGTCACCTACGAGCATCTGTTCCGTGCCTCGCAACGAATGTTCGAGCCGGATGAGCTCGAACGCTTGGCCCCCCGTACTCGCGGCGGCCCACGGCTCGCCGAATTGAACGGCAAAGGCGCTGCGGGCCTCGACCCCATCGCGGCCACGGAAGCCATCGCCTACGACTTTTTAGCCAAGGGCGGAAAATACTCCCGCCCTTTCATTACGCTGGCCGCCTACGACGCCGTCACCGGCGGCCATTGCACCGAGTCCGACAATCCGTCCCAAGCCACAAGGCGACTGAGCGATTCCGTGTTCCACACGGCACTTTCGATTGAATCGTTCCACAAAGCATCGCTCGTTCACGACGACATCCAAGACGGCGACGAATACCGCTACGGTCGGCCAACGCTGCATCTCGAACATGGCGTGCCCACCGCGATCAACGTGGGCGACTTCCTCATCGGGCTCGGTTACCGGCTCGTCAGCCAGAACATCCACCAACTAGGTGCCGATACCGCGGCCGATATCCTCAACAAACTAGCCGAAGCCCACACACGCCTGAGCGAAGGCCAAGGTGCCGAGCTCGTGTGGCGTGATAGCCGCGACAAGCGCCTCTCGCCGAACGACGCGCTTCAAATCTACGCCTTGAAAACGGCTCCCGCGTTCGAAGCCGCTTTCTACTGCGGCCTGCGTTTGGCCGGTTCGGCGGAACATTACGCGGTTCCCGCTGAACGATTGGCCCGCCATCTCGGCATTGCATTCCAAATTCTTAACGACTTGCAAGATTGGAATGGCGACGACTTCAACAAGCTCACGCTCGGCGGCGATGTCCTCGGTGGCCGCCCCACCGTATTGTGGGCACTCGCGCTCGAAGGTCTCGATGCGGCCGATCGTCGCGAACTCGAACAACTCGTGGCCGAAGGCGATGCCACGCCCGAAACTTTTGCCGTAATCCGGCGTTTATTCCAACAGGCCGGTTCATTCGACAAAGCACTCCAATTAATCGACGAGCACCGTGCCGCGGCTCAACGAGTGGCCGACGAGCTCAACCCGCCCGCGCTTCGGCGCTTAGCCTGCCACATGATCGAGACGGTGCTTGAGCCACCGTCAGAATTGCGGACCCGCGACGTCGGGCAAACCGCTCGCCGCCCTTTGGCCGCCCCTACCCGGTGATCCCCGCCAAGCCCTCAGCCGACGCCGACCTGTTCACTCCCAGTGCTTCGCGACTGGCGACCCTGTTCTATACCGACCTCGCTGAAATCGGCCAGTTCGAGCCCATTAGCGTCGGCAACATGCCAGCCGATTACCGTACGCTCCTAGCCCACCCCGAGCACATGACCGTTTCCTTGGAAATGTTCCACAAGTCGCTCGTTTCGGTAAAAGTGCTCGACGAATGGCGCGACGACGCGAGCTATGCCCGCACCAGCGTCCTAAGTCGCCAATCTGATGGCGTCCCCGTACAATTCGGAATCATGCGAATCTGGCTGAACGACTTGCCCGATTCGGCTCGCGATCAGATCACGAGCCGCCAAACGCCCCTGGGCCGTGTGCTCATCGAGCATAATTTGCTCCGCGAAGTGGAGCCTATTTGCCTCTGGGAAATTGCTCCCAACACGGTGCTCAAAAAAAATCTAGGGCTGCGGAGCGATGTCCGTCTTTACGGCCGTTCCGCTCAAATTCTGGTCGAGGAACGCCCCACGGTACAACTTCTGGAAATCCCCTGTCTCCCCTGTTGATTGTTGATCATGAAAACGAACTTCAACGAATACGATGTCATCGTGGTTGGTGGCGGCCCCAGCGGCTCCACCACGGCCGCCCTCGTTGCTGAAGCCGGTTATCGCACTTTGCTGCTCGAACGCGATGCCGAGCCTCGCCGCAAAGTGGGCGAATCGCTCATGCCCGAAAGCTACTGGGTGTTCGAGCGTTTGGGCGTTCTCGATGGCCTCAAAAAAGGCCCCTTCGTGGAAAAAGTAGGCGTGCAATTCGTCAGCAGCAGCGGCAAAGAATCGTCGCCGTTCCTTTTCACACAACACGACCCGCGCGAATGTGGCCGCACCTGGCACGTCGAGCGCGCAAAGTTCGATCAGTTCCTGCTCGATAACGCAGCTCAAAAAGGCGTTGAAGTACGTCGCGGTGTCCGCGTCCTCGAAGTCGTACACGAAGGCGACCGCGCCGTGGGCGTCAAGCTCGCTAACGATGGCAGAGATTCATCAAACGGCTCCGATGGCAATAAAGATAATTTCATTCGTGCTAAAGTCATCGTCGATGCCACCGGCCAAACCGGCTTGGTCGGCGCTCGCTTCAAGTTGCGTCAGCCCAACCCGAAATTCCGCAAGGCCGCCATCTGGGGACACTTCCGTGGTTCGCGCCGCGATGTCATCGACAATGGCGTGATGACCGTATGTTTGCGAACGCTCTCGAATCGCTCGTGGTTCTGGCATATCCCACTCTCGAACGATATCGTCAGCATTGGCTGCGTGAGTGACGCCGACTACTTCTTCCGCCCTGGTGCCGGTACGCCCGAGGAAATTTTCGCCGCCGAGGTGGCCGATTGCCCTGCCATGGTCAAGCGCCTCGAAGGCACCGAAAAAGTGGCCGGGCTCGATGTCGTCAAAGAATACTCCTACACCACTGGTAAATCCTCCGGCGACGGTTGGGTACTCGTCGGCGATTCCTGGGGGTTCATCGACCCCATCTACTCGTCCGGCGTGTGGTTCGCTCTCAAGAGCGGCCAACTCGCGGCCGACACCATCGTCGAAGGCTTGCAAAAAGGCGACACTTCCGGCGAACAACTCGGCAAATGGGTTCCCGACTTCGCTCGCGGCACCGCCTGGGTCCGCAAACTGGCCGAAGCCTGGTACTGCGGCCAGTTCCGCGTCGGCAAATTCATCCGCGAGTACCCACACCACGTCGGCCCCATGACCGACATCCTCATCGGCCGAATCTTCCACCCCGAAGCCGGCGACATGTTCAAAGACCTCGATCCCTGGCTAGAACGAATGAAAGCCGAAGGCGTTACAAGCTAACTAAATACGACTTAGGAACTCTAACAAAACCGGCGGGGACTGTCCCGATTTTGCGGAGTCTTCGC
>CAZTWS010000166.1:0-8838 GCA_964618225.1 uncultured Planctomycetaceae bacterium | reverse complement strand
AAGGCGAAGGCATGCCACCCATCAAATGACCATGGACAGAACACTAGGAGCGGGGAGGATTCAGTTGGAGAATAGCGAACAATTATTTCGATTCGAAAAACTTGAAATTTGGCAGCGATCTGCCGATCTCGGTTTCAAAATCGCAACGATTGCAGACAAACTCCAACAGGTCCACCACTACCGATTTGCTGAGCAACTTCGATCGGCTGCTCTATCAATTTCTAACAACATCGCAGAGGGCTCGGGGAGTACTTCAAGCAATGAATTCCGTCATTTCCTCAACATAGCCCGTCGCTCAGCATTCGAATGCGCAAGCATGCTGTTGATGTTTCGAAGACAAGGCTTCGTTTCGCCTGAGAACGCAGCAATGTTGCTCAGAGAACTACACGAAATCTGCCGCATGATTACAGGCCTCTCACGCTCACTAAGCTAACCTCCCACTCCCCACTCCTTACTCGAAACTCCCCTACTTCCGACTCCTAGCTCCCCGCTCCTAGCTTCTCCCCATGCCTAGAACTTTTATCGCTGTTAGTGCTTCCCCCGAGCTAAAAGCTGCCGCCCAAAAGCTCATGGCCAAACTCGCCCCTGTCGCCGGCGACGTGCGTTGGGTTCCCCCCGAAAACCTCCACTGGACTCTCCAGTTCCTCGGCGAAGTCGAAACGCTCGAAACGCCGTCGCTATGTGCCGCCGTCGCCATGGCCGTGGCCGAGGTCGAAGCATTCCACCTAGAATGCCGCGGAGCAGGGGCCTTTCCCGCTCCCGATCGTCCCCGCACGCTCTGGATCGGCACCGGTCGCGGCACCCAGCAAATGGAAGCCCTTCACTCCACCATTCAAAAGCAACTCGACCGGCGAGGCTTCCGCAGCGAACAGCGACGCTATGTGCCTCATCTCACCATCGGCCGTACCAGCGGCAAATCGCCTCCTCATTCACTCACAAGGGAACTTGGCGCACTAACCGACTTCGACGCCGGCACCATGCTCGTCGACGAGGTCACCATCTACGAAAGCCGTCTCAGCCGCGACGGCTCCACCTACGACGTCCTCGCCCACGCCCCCCTCGCCTAAAATCCCTTCAACGTCCTTCCCATCCCCCCCGCTTGCGGCTTAGCGGCGGTCGCGCCGTCCCTCTTCTACGCCGCTCCCCGCCTGACGCACCCCGCCTGACGCACCCCGCCTGACGCACCCCCTGGCCGAAAATTCCATATTGTATTCATGCGTACACTATGTTAAGCTGCTCCCGTATCCACCAGCCCTCAAGAAGTTCTTCCTCGCACCATCCTCAATCTGCCCCATTCCCATGCCCCCAAACCTTCATCCCCATACAAAACCCTCGGGTTTTCCCGTAGATGCGCAAAATCCCCCTCGAATTGTGCGTACCTACGTAAAAAATCCCGAGGTTTTCCCACAATCCCAGGGAAGCAGTGTTGTGCGCACCTACGCCCCCATCGCAAACTCCCCAGCCCCCAGCCCCCAGCCCCCGACAACCACAATCCCTAGTGATTTGCCCCTCCGCCACCCACAAATTATCAATAGGTGCTAAAACTCCTCTTCCCATCTCATGTGGACACCGATACAGTTAACGAACGTACATCGAATTGCACTCTCCTCCCTCGTGGAAAGGGCCCGTGCGGTCGCTGTCAGCCGCCGTCACTTCGGCCGCCAGCACTCGCCCGGCCCTTCCACGGGGAGCCGAGATCCACATAGCCCCGGCAACCTGCCCGCGTCTTGCCCGGAAATCAAACTCGTAATCGTCAAACCTTCGCCTACTTGCCGCACCGTCCATTTCGCTAGATAAAGGGAGTCCATTCATGGTCGCTACCGCTGTCGCCACCAATCATCGTGCCTCCAACGCTACCAACACTCGCATGGCCAAGTCCGACAAAGAAAAAGACAAAGAGAAATCGTCCAAGAAATCCGCCAAGTCTTCCGCCACGAAGCCGACCAGCGTGTTCGAAAACAGCGTTGAGCTGCGCAACACACTCGCCGCCATCGAAAAGCAATTCGGCGAAGGCTCGATTATGGCCCTCGGTGGCGATCATCTTGCCCCCATTCAAGGCATCTCCACGGGCAGCCTGTCGCTCGACATCGCCCTCGGCGGCAAGGGCTTGCCACGCGGCCGCATCATCGAAGTCTTCGGCCCCGAATCGAGCGGCAAAACAACGCTCGCCCTCCACGTCGCGGCCGAAGCCCAAAAGGCCGGCGGCATCGCTGCTTTCATCGACGCCGAACACGCCTTCGATCCTAGCTGGGGCAAAAAACTCGGCGTCAATCTCGAAATGCTTCTCGTTAGCCAACCAAGCCATGGCGAAGAAGCCATGCAAATCTGCGAAATGCTCGTGAAGTCCAACGCCGTCGACGTGATCGTCATCGACTCGGTCGCCGCGCTCGTGCCTAAGAAAGAACTCGACGGCGAAATCGGCGATTCACACGTCGGTCTCCAAGCCCGACTCATGAGCCAGGCACTGCGTAAGCTCACCTCCATCATTTCCAAGAGCAACACGGTCGTGGTATTCATCAACCAGATTCGCGAGAAAATCGGCGTGATGTTCGGTAGCCCCGAAACCACTCCCGGCGGTCGCGCTCTCAAGTTTTACTCCTCTTGCCGCATCGACGTTCGTCGCATCGGCCAGTTGAAGGAAGGCGAAGACATCGTCGGCCAACGCGTACGCGCCAAAGTCGTCAAGAACAAAGTGGCTCCGCCGTTCCGTATCGCCGAGTTCGATATGCTCCACACCGATGGCATCAGCTACGAGGGCGATATCCTCGACCTGGGCATGGAACAAAAAATTGTCAGTCGCACCGGTGCTTGGTTCCGCTACGGCGACATGCAACTTGGCCAAGGCAAGGAAAAAGCCCGCCAATTCCTCAAAGAGAATCCCAAGATCGCGGAAGAAATCAAAGAAAAAGTCCTGGCCGCCGGTGGCCACGGCACTTTCTCCAAGCCCTCCGACGACCCCGATTCCACCACCGAAGAATAGCAAGCTATCACGCCGCTTTTCCGCGCTAAGCCGCACCCCCCCACCGCTTGCGGCTTAGCGCCTCCTTCTCATCCTCTCCAAATTAATCCCCTCTAACTGACATCTGACCTCTACCCCCACCTCTCACCGCCAAATCATAGCCAACCACCGGCCCGCGCCCTTAAAATCAAACGAAAGGGGAACACCTCTCAGAAAATTCACCACGCGAGACTTAGCACGTGGCAACAACTTGGCAACTCGCCGTAGTCAGCGGCTTGGCGATACTTCTTGAACTCGGTTCGCAAGTCAACTCATTCGGTGCTACTCCGATACCAATCGACGTGCGGCTATCCGAGAGCGAATCCCTGGCACTCCAAGCGGCGATTACTGCCGACCCCTGCGAGAAATACCGCACTCGCAGTTGGCTTCGCCAAAAGCTGCTACGCGACTGCGATCTCGAAAAATATGGCCTGCGACTCGACGACGATTGGCAGCAATCGCCCGTCCATCGGTTGGTCGTCGTCCTCGTGCATGGCTTCAACTCGGGGCCCGAACAGAATGCCCCGCTCATGAAGCCGATCCACGACCAGCATTTCGCCTGTGGTGCGTTCGTGTACCCCAACGACCACACGATTACCGCTTCCGCGCGGCTCATGTCGGAACAATTGAAAGACTTTGCAACTCGTTACCCCGAACGACGCATCGTGCTCGTATGCCATTCCATGGGCGGCATGGTCGCCCGGGCTTGCCTCGAAAACCCAGAACTTGATCCGGGCAATGTAGAACGGCTTATCATGATCGCCCCGCCAACTCATGGAACGCTGGTCGCGCACTTTGCCATCGGCTCCGATCTCTACGAGCACTGGATCGCTCGCAGCAGCGGCGGCCCTTGGCGACGCATCCGCGACTCGATTGCCGACGGCCTCGGCGAAGCAGCCTACGATCTATGCCCCGACTCCGAGTTCCTGGCCGATCTCAACCGCCGGCCTCGCAATCCGCGGGTGCGTTACTCATTGTTCCTGGGCACCGCCGGCTGCGTGAACGACGCTCAACTGTTGTGGATACGCGAATCCCTGTGCGAAAACTTAGCCAAGTTGCCCGGTGCCGAGGGGCAGGCGGAACGCCTCGACAGAATCCTGGCCGACCTTGATGAACTTGTCCAAGGCAAGGGTGACGGGATCGTGGCTGTCAAACGTGGTAGGCTTGCCGGTGTAAGCGACACCGTTGTCATGCCATTCGGCCATTTGGCCGTAACGGGGGAACCAACCGACGATACGATTCGGACATTCCAGCGGGAGATAATAGCTCGTGTGCGCTAGAAATCGTGCTTGGCGATTTTATTTGCGGCGAGGTCGCAAGAAGATGCCAAACATACTGGCGAGCAGGAAAGCGGCCACCGCGGAACTTGGTTCGGGAACCCCACCGGCAGCAGCCAATTGCCCGCTGTCACTACCGCCTCCGAATAGTGGCAGCGACAGGGTTTGGCCGAAGTTCTGTTGCCAAATCAACTTGTCATTGTCATCAACCACGCCGTTCAAATTGCCGTCGGCAAAGTAGGCTGTGGTCGAGCCGGAATACTTCCGCCAAATTATATAATCGGCTGCGTCAACAACATGATCGCCAGAGTAATCGCCATCGAGTGCAAACTCGACTGTTACCGGGATCGTGCTCGTATCGGTCTGAAAGTCAAAAATCAGATCGGGGTAGGGTGCTAACTGCGAGTTCCAAATCGTGCCAAGGCTGACTGCCCGATAGGCAGGAAGTGCGCCACCGGGAATGCCGAGCGCGCCTTCGGTGAGTTCAACCGAAGTGCCCGCTAGCTTTACCCAGTCGCCGGTCGGGTCGATCAAGCCGTTACCTGGAGTCGCTCCACCTGGACGGTCGTAATTGTTGGTGATTGATTTCCAGTTGGCCAACAGCGGCGATAGAGCGCCGGACGGCGAGGTGATCGAGTAGTAAGTGAAGTCGATTGGCGTGTTGGTTTTGTTAAGGAGTCGCACTTCTCCGGTCAGCGGAAAAAGTTGCGCATAGATATCAGCAGTTGCCGAATGCACGGTAGCAAATACCGCACACAGACCAAAAACTGCTGGAATAAACAACTTCACGATTTACCTGCTTCGATGGCTACATCACGATTCCGCCGTTTGGCAAGGCCAGACGCGATGTGCTTTAGGCTGCTCCGGTACCATTTATCGTACCCACGAGATTAATAAACGACAATGAAACGGGCGGTAGAGGGAGGACTTTAGGATGCTAATTTCGGCTAAAAAAGGCACGATTGACAGTACCAACATACTACCCACCGGTACCCACCGGGCTGGGGCGCTTGGCGGCCGACAGCTTCAAGTCGAGGTTCTACCGGCGCGACCGTTACCGTCGTCTCAATCGGCCCTCACGGTCAGCTTGCCAGACTTTGCCTGTGTTGGCATCCATAGCCGTCAGCCAGCCGCCGCCAAAACAAAAAGTATCGATGCAGAGCAGATGGCCCACATTCAGGATTTCCCCCTTTTTCTGCGATGAATGGCCAACAATGGCTATTTTTCCCGATTGGTGTGGTTCTGGGATTCCGTGCTTCAGCGATTGCCACCGCATCGTTTGCCAATGCTGTTTGGCCAACGGCCGATCGGGTTCGTAACAGCCATGCACGAAGAAATGAGTATCTGTTTCGTAGCAATCGCCCCACGTGCGGATGAATTCTTCATGCTCTCGGGGGAAAGAATGCTGGGTTTCGCCTGTCTTGTACGAAGCCATGGTTTCGGCCCCGCCAACCTGCAGCCAATCGTCTGGTTGGGGGATGCCATCGAAAAAGTTGAGCATTAACTCCTCGTGATTGCCCAGAAGCGGGACAAGCTGGCACTGATCACGCAGATTCAGCAACCTATCGATGACACCGGCGCTATCGGGCCCTCGGTCAACGCAATCGCCGAGCATAATGATCGTGTCGTTCGATTGAGGCTCGATGACGTCGAGTAAGGTTCGCAATGCCGCGGAGCATCCATGGACGTCGCCAATGGCAATCACTCGCCCGGGTGATTCTGAGCTCATGGAGATGTGGAACTCGGTGGGACCTACGTTGTTGTCGAACGGGCTGAATTGTCGTCGTAGCGGGCATCATCCGCAATGGCGCGTAGGGTATTCGTTGACACCGCCGAACCGAACCAGATACGATTAAGGAGCTTTAAACATGGAATTTTCGCCGGCGCATTGCCCGCCGCGACTTCGGAGGATGCCCGATATGTCACAGCCGATTACCCAACTCGAACATGCACGTGCCGGAACAGTGACGCCCGAAATGGCCTATGTTGCCGAGCGCGAGCAGCTTGAACCGGAGTTGATCCGTTCGGAAGTAGCCGCGGGTCGCATGGTGATTCCGGCCAACACGGTGCATCTTGCGGGTCGGCTCGAGCCGATGGCGATCGGCATCGCTGCCAAGTGCAAAGTGAATGCCAACATTGGTAACTCGGCTGTATCGAGCGGGCTCGATGAAGAACTCGACAAGCTTCATTACGCGGTTCATTACGGCGCGGATACCGTGATGGACCTATCTACCGGACGCAACATCGATGCGATTCGCGAAGCGATTATCGCCGCGTCTCCGGTGCCAATCGGCACGGTGCCGATCTACCAAATGCTCGAAGAGCTCGGCGGCGAGATCGAAGACATGCGGCCGCAGCACTTCCTCGACATGGTCGAACACCAAGCAAAGCAAGGCGTCGATTACATGACGGTGCATTGCGGCGTGATGCTCGAGCATTTGCATCTTACGATGAACCGGGTTACGGGCATCGTGAGTCGCGGCGGTTCACTCATTGCCAAGTGGATGATGGCCCATCGTCAGCAGAACCCGCTTTACACTCACTTCGACGATTTGTGCGACATCATGCGCCAGTACGATGTGACGTGGAGCTTGGGCGACGGCTTGCGTCCGGGGTCGATTGCCGATGCCAGCGATAAGGCGCAGTTTGCTGAACTCGATGTACTGGGTGAGCTGACTCGGCGCGGCCAGGAACGCGGCACCCAGGTAATGGTCGAAGGCCCCGGCCACATTCCGATGCACGAAATTCAAATGAACGTGGAACGGCAAATCGAGCTTTGCAACGGTGCCCCGTTCTATGTGCTTGGCCCGCTCGTAACAGATTTTGCTCCCGGCTACGATCACATCACCAGTTGCATTGGTGCGGCGATGGCCGGTTGGCATGGCGCGGCCATGCTGTGTTATGTAACGCCCAAAGAACACCTCGGCTTGCCCGAGCGCGAGGATGTGAAGCAGGGCATGATTGCTTACAAAATCGCTGCCCATGCGGCCGACATTGCCCGCAAACGACCCGGGGCGCAAGATCGCGATGATGCGTTATCGCGTGCTCGCTTTGCGTTCGATTGGAACGAGCAATTTCGGCTGGCGCTCGACCCGGAAACGGCCCGAGCTTATCACGACCAAACCTTGCCGCAGGATACCTTCAAGAGCGCTCATTTTTGCAGCATGTGCGGACCGAAGTATTGCTCGATGAAGATTACTGAGGAAATTCGGGCGATGGCGGGGGAGAGCGGCAAACCGCTACCCATCGTGGCAGCGAACTGAGCGTGGGAAAGTAAGATATACTTGTGTGCGAGAAAATGTAAATCTTGCGCGACACTGTACGCGTTCTTGATTCCAGAGTGACCGATGTTAAGTCCAGAAACTTTAGAGTCCTATCGTCGGATGACTCCCGGCCAGAGACTGGAGTTAACATTTCAGTTAGCTGACGAATCAGAGCCATGGCTCTTTGTTGGGACGCCAGAGCAAGTTCGTCGAAAATTCGAACTGATAAGACAACAAAACGACGAACGAAATGTGCGCATGCTCGCGGCCATCGCGAGAACAGTCTCACCGTAGATATGAGATTTCTTTCGCCAACGCTGAAGGAATTGATTGACATCTTTGCATCGCTAGGTATTCCGTACGCTGTGATGGGAGGTCTGGCTGTTCGTGCGTATGGAGTGCCGCGACCTACCTTCGACATTGATCTCACCATTGCACTCGAACGAGATCGGCTAGCGACGCTGTTCAATGAACTTAAAACAAGCGGTTACCAGGTACCAGAGCCATATGAGCTGGGGTGGGTCGATGAGATAAGAGGACTAAAGCTGGTGAAGCTAAAGCGATATCTTGGCGAACACAGCATCGATATCGATCTATTCCTAGCCGAAACGCCTTTTCAAAAGCGAATCATGGATCGACGTGTCGCGTCGCTCGTGGAAGACAAAACGGTATGGTTAGTAAGTCCTGAAGACTTGGTTTTGCTAAAGCTGGTGGCTGGTAGGCCTCGCGACTTAAGTGATGTTTACGATGTTCTTTTTATGCAGCATCGACTAGATGTAGACTATATGAAAGAGTGGGCCACGCGATTGGGTATTTCTCGCGAACTTGTAAACTGTCTGAGTGAGTTTCCAGAAACTTATGAAAACAACTGATGCGATTTTTAAGACTATTGGCGGTCTACTGATGCTAAGCGTACTGGTACTCTTCAGTGGCTGCGACCCAGTTGTCGAATTCAGCGTTCCCGATATGATGTGTGCCGAGGGGTGTGGAGAGACGGTGAAGGGGATTCTTGCGAAGCAGCCGGGTGTGAAAGAGGTAGTGGTCGATTTCGAGGGCAGAACGGCTCGTGTTACCGTCGAGGAAGGGCAGTTCGATTCGAAGAAAGCGCTCGACGATTTAGTCGATAAGCAGTTTTTGAATTCGTCGGTGAAGGGGGGATTTGGTCGCGAAGGAACGCCTCAATAATAACTACCCCATTTTCAGAATAACCACAGAGATACCAAGGGTACGGAGATGTCAAAGAGTTCAATTAAACCACGAAGGCACGAAGGCACGAAGTTTTTTAAATAGTTTCACGGTA
>CAZTWS010000165.1:0-8878 GCA_964618225.1 uncultured Planctomycetaceae bacterium | reverse complement strand
TCGTACACGGTTAGCGCCGTCCCTCATGGAATCGTGCGATCCGGGCAATGCCGCGCGGTGCATTATGCCGCATTTACTCCTCGGACGAATGAGTCGCGAACTTCGCGTCGTCGTGACGGTGCTGCACACCAGGGAGCGCCGATGCGAAGTCGTTGGCTCAGTGCGCGCGCATCATTCTTTTTTATCCGCTTATCACCATCCAAGGGAGACGTTAATCAAGAGCAAGAAAACAAATACAGCGAAACACAACCTAGATAGTGACAGTAGCTCCAAGTTCTCAGTCATCAGTTTTCAGTCAGGTCATGCAAAACCAAGAAAAAACGCGACCTCCGACATCGCTTGCATTTCAAACTGACAACTTGGAACTACTGAGTTACCAATTTCAAGTGCCATTCGTATCAACGAGCTTTAGCTTTCCCGACTGCCGGCCGCGTAGCGGATTGCTGGTTCGTTTTTCGAGGGCTATTGGTGGTGGCCTTAGCACCGCTCGGCATCAGCTTTTCTTCCATCTTCATGATGTACTGCATGCTGCTAGTCGGCCCGGCAAACCCCAGGATGCGTTTATCGATATCCATTTGCTGCCCCACGATGCGGCCAGCCGCGATGTCGAATTTCACTTCGCCTTCCATCAACCGCTGCACGAGTTGGCACTCGATCGAAGCGTCGATCGGCGTCAGAACTTGATACGTAACTTTCACGGTAGCGATGCCATTCGATACATCGGTGAGCTCGTGATGACGTCGCGTTTGAATCGATTTTGTACCGCCGCCTTCGGTGCTCACCACGATGTCGAACGGGTCATCCCACGTTTCGCCAACAGCGACTGGTTTTTCTGGAAGCCGAAGGGCGACTGGGACATCCTCTTCGGTGCTCGCGCCTTTTATCTTAACATCGCGACGAATGATTTTTCCGCGAGGCGAAACACGAACCGAGCTAATCGGCACTCCCACAGCACGGGCAGCATCCTCAAACCCTGGCGGCGGGGTTTTGTCGCGTTCGCTATCGTACTCCACCGGATCTTTGTCCGGCAACTGGTTCACCATGCGAACTTTTTCAACCACGTTCTGAAACTCGATTTCACCATTCTTGAGAACGTCGGTCACTTTCCATGCCTTGACGGAATCGGTACGAGACTGGGCGGCTTGAGTTTGCTGCTCGATCGTGCTGCGAATCGATGCACGGTGCGAAACATCGTAACGCAATACCTCTCCACGTCGCAGTTTATACTTGAGATCGTACTTCTTACCCAACGACTTGGAAGATGCAGAAGCTTCCGCCGATTTGCCTTGATCTTCCGCCAGCGTAGGGTGGACCAAAAAAAGTGTCGCCGTGCAAGCGACAACGGCCCCAAATGATCGCGCGATGAATGCGTAATGGGTCATAATTTGCATCCTTGCAAATAAGCTCCAAGCCTCGGAGAGGCCCGTTTTACTTTTAGTTATTGATTCTGAGTTGACCGCCCCAGCCAAGCTTTTCGCATAGACGTCGATAATAGCTCTGGCCGCGGACCACTACCATTTGAAAACGTGCTTTGGATCGTACGATTCGCACCCGGTCGCCCGATTTTAAAGTGCCAAGTACGCGGCCATCAACCACGAGCGACGTGCCCTCGTGCGGCTGCGGCACCGCAAGCTCAATCGTGCGATCGGCCGACTCGACCACGGGGCGGTGAGTCATGGTGTGCGGGCTGATCGGCAGAATAATCATCGCCTGCATATCGTTTCGCAGGATGGGACCGCCGGCCGAAAGGCTATGAGCCGTCGAGCCAGCCGGGGTGCTGACGATCAAACCGTCGCAACTATAGGTAGTGACCAACTCTCCGTCAACGTAAAGCTCGATATCGACCATCTTGAATGGCGGACCTGCTAGCACCGTCGATTCATTAAGAGCTAGAGAATGGTAAAGGCGATGTCCGTCGCGAACGGCTTCACTCTCGATCATTAAGTGTTCAACGACCTGATGCCGACCGGCGGCAATCTCTGGCAATGCCTCATCGAGCTGCTCAGGCTGCAAAGCCGCCAAAAATCCGAGCCTGCCCAAATTAACCCCTAATACTGGGCGCTGATGGAATCCCATCTGGTGGGCCGCCCGCAGGATGGAGCCATCGCCCCCGAGAACAATCATGAGGTCAGCATCGTCACAAGCCAACGGTTCATTGAAATCGAGCGAAACACCAATAACTTGCAGGTGACGTTCGATAGCAGGCCGCAAACGATCGACCGCACTGCGAAGCTCGGCACGGCTGCCATCGGCCAGAATCATCACGCGCGGAATTGGGTCGGGCCGCATACTGGTAGCCTCTGAGTTCAGTTGCCAAAACCAGCCACGTGATTTGATGATGCTTGGTGCTGGCCTCTGCTGTGCATACGCTCAGCCAAAGTACGGCATGCGGCCGCGATCCCCAGCGCATCGAGTCCCAGGTCGGCCAATAGTTCGGCACGCTCGGCATGCTCAATAAACCGATCGGGAATACCAAGCCGACGCACACGGCTCGTATCCAGCCCCGCATCCGACGCGGCCTCGAGCACGGCGGAGCCAAAACCGGCCATCAAGGCCCCTTCCTCCACCGTCAGCACAAAGCCACCTTCTCGAAAAGCCCGATACACGACGTCTGTATCCAGCGGTTTGATGAATCGCATATTCACCACGCCCACCGAGAGGCCTTCCTCTTGCAACTGGCGTGCTGCTTCGAGGCAAGCAGGCAACATTCCGCCGATGCTCAGAATAACTCCGTCGTGGCCCCACGAAAGAACTTCGCTCTTGGCAAATTCAACAGGTGTTCGCGTTGCGGTGATCGTAGGCAATGAGGCTTTCGGATAGCGGATTGCACACGGCCCCTCGTGCTTGAGTGCCAGATGTAACATCTGCTCCAAATCGCTCTGGTCGGCCGGGGCCATGACCGCCATGTTCGGAAAAACACGCAGATAACCCAAATCGAACGCACCATGATGGGTTGGCCCATCAGGCCCTGCCAGGCCGGCACGGTCCAGCATGAAGGTAACAGGCAGATTCTGTAACGCGACTTCTTGAAAAATCTGATCGTAAGATCGTTGCAAGAACGTGCTGTAGATATCCACGATTGGCCGGAGGCCGACCTTAGCCTGCCCAGCCGCGAGCGCGACGGCATGGCTCTCACAGATGCCAACGTCGAAAAATCGTTCGGGAAACGTTTCTCGTACACGCTCAAGATTATTCCCCTGGCACATGGCAGCCGTGATCACCGTTACGTTCGGGTTATCTGCCATTTGCTGATAGATGGCCCCGGAAGCCGCGTTGGTGAAAGCGCGGGCCGTGCTCTTTTTCATTTGCACCACTTCGTCGGCACATCGCTCGAATTGCGGAGGCGCGTGGAAAAGCACCGGATCGGCGGCGGCGGGTTGAAAACCATGGCCTTTCTCGGTCACCACATGCAACAGAATGGGACCATCCGTGTTTCGTATCATGCGCATGTACTTGCGCATCAAACCAATATTGTGTCCATCAATGGGCCCGAAGTAGCGCATGCCTAAGTCTTCAAAAAGCATGCCCCCATGGAGGCCCGCCTTGGCAGCTTCTTTCAGTTGGGCCAAAAATCGCTCGGCCGGATCGCCCAGCAGCGGCACTTTACCCAAGACCCTGATGACTTCTTCTTTGAATCCCGAGTACATGCGGTTCATCCGCAAGCGATCAAGATAATCGGCCATGCCGCCGACCCGAGGGCAGATCGACATTTTATTGTCGTTGAGAATCACCAATAGCCGTCGACTGCCGCGGCCCACATTGTTGAGCGCTTCGAATACGATGCCGGAAGGAAACGCGCCATCACCAATCACGGCCACCACCCAGCGATTTTCCTCGGGCCGTATTAGCTCGTCGCCAGAAGATAACCCAAGCGCTGTGGAAACGCTCGAGCCGGCATGACCTGTCATGAACAAGTCATATTCACTTTCCTCTGGATTGGGGTATCCCATCAGGCCACCCTTGGTACGAATCGTATCGAACTGGGAGTATCGACCCGTAATCAGCTTGTGAGGGTAGATCTGGTGACCTGTATCCCAAATCAGTCGATCGTGCCGAAAATCGAATGTTTGGTGGAGTGCCAAACAAAGCTCGACTACCCCGAGATTGGAAGCAAAATGAGCGCTCCGGCAACTCACAAGGTTGCATAGCACCTCGCGCATTTCGTCCGCAAGCCGCTCAAGTTGCGGCAACGTTAAATCACGCAAATCTTGCGGCGATTGAATTGACGGCAGAATGGGAGGTTTGCTCATGGAGATTACAGATTTGCTTCGCGATGGCTTAGCTACGCCGGGCACAAACAAACCGAGCTAAGGCGACCAGGGGATCAGCCGTGGGACCAAGCATTTTAATTATATCGCATGCCTCGTTGACTAGCTCGACCGACTGTCGCCGGCTTTCCTCGATGCCTAAAACGCCGGGAAATGTCAGCTTGCCGTTTTCAATATCTTTCGACACTCGCTTACCGACTGCCGTCGCGTCGCCATCGACATCCAGCAAGTCATCGGTAATTTGGAAGGCCAACCCGACACGCTGGCCGTAACCCGTGAGCGCTGCCAATTGATAGGAAGTGGCCCCTGCCACGATTCCGCCAAGCTCTAATGACGCAGTAATCAGTGCTCCCGTTTTCCGCTTGTGGATGGCCTGAAGCTCTTCCAGTGTTCCTGGTTCAACAGTTGCTCGCTTGGCATACTGCAAATCGGCAGCCTGACCGCCAACCAAGGCACCTACTCCTGCGGCACGGCCAAGCACCGAGCAACATCGAGCAGCCACGGCAGCGGGTTCGAGTTCCGTGGCTAATACTTCGAAAGCACGGGCTTGAAGCGCATCCCCGACAAGAATGGCCACCGCCTCGCCGAATTTTTTATGACAGGTTGGCCGCCCACGCCGCAAATCGTCGTCATCCATGGCAGGCAAGTCATCATGCACGAGCGAGTAAGCATGAATCATCTCGACGGCACAGGCTGCGGGCAACGCCGCATCGACAGGGCCTCCGCATGCCTCGCAAGCCATGAGTACGAGTTGTGGCCGCAGTCGCTTTCCAGGAGCCAACAGCGAGTAACGAATTGCCTCGCCAAGGTGAGCCGGGCAGTCGTCGCCAAACTGGGAGTAGCGAACGAGAGCGTCGTCGATTCGGGGCCGAAATCGGTCGAAGTCCACGGCAGGCGGTTGATCGGCAGTGGAAATAGTCACCGGCGTAATAGTGAAGGGCAGGAAAGGGCAGGGCGGCATCACGAAATCCATTCGCCGCTGTGCCATCATTCTAAAACAGCCGGTTCGGATCGTCTATGTCGTCGTCTTCCATCGTAAGGCGAACCGCCGTGGCCTTGGTAACTGTTGTACGGCGTTGACCCCGGGCCGCCGCCTTGGCTTCCAACGAGTCGTCCGCCCCCTCGTCGAAGGGCTGAGTAATCGGGTTGCCGTCGGCATCCACACCACTGAGTAACTCGATTTTCCTTTCGGCACGCTCGAGCAGTTGTTGGCAACTTTTGAGATGCTTGACCCCACTCTCGTAGCGTTCCAGGGCTTCGGAAAGTCCCAGCTTACCGCCCTCGAGTTCCGCAACGATTTTCTCCAATTCTTGGAGCGATTCCTCAAAGATTGTCGCACACTCTTCGCGAGCTACGTTTTTTTTCTTTGCCATGAAATTCGCCACCTCCTAACACCGGAAAGAATTGTCCGATTCACTATTCGTCGACCGCTTCTACACGGCTTGTTACTTCGCCTTTGGCGAATCGTGTCACCAATGTTTGACCAACCCGTACTTCGCGTGCCAATCGAACGACTTTGAGACTTTTCTGATCTTGGGTAATCGTATATCCACGCGAAAGAACTGCCAACGGGCTGAGCGACTCGATCTTCCCCGCCATTGTGGCTAGTTCGCTACCGTATTCACGCAAGCGGCGTCGCATTGATGCGTTCGCGTGGATTGACAACTCATCAAGCAAGCGGCTTCGGTCTTGAATCGTTTCAAACGGGCGACGAAACGGGCGTTGCCCCACGAGCGAATCGAATCTCGCACGCAGCAGCGCCACGCGGCGTTGCGTGGCATGACGCAGCCGTTGCTGATACGACCGGATGCGTCCCATGATTTCCTCGGCTGCCGGAACGACTCGTTCAGCCGCTTCGCTCGGCGTCAGCGCTCGCACATCCGCCGCAAGATCCGATAAGGTGACGTCAATTTCGTGCCCCACTGCAGAGACCGTGGGAATTTTTGACGCGGCGATGGCTCTTACCACAGGCTCTTCATTAAATGCCCAAAGATCTTCGAGGCTTCCGCCACCGCGTCCAACAACAAGCACATCGGGCCGCGGCGTAATTCGATTCGCCAGCTTGATCCCCGCGGCAATTTCCTGTGCCGCACCGTCTCCTTGGACGCGTACAGGAATGACTAATACATCCACGCCTCGCCAACGACGCCGCAACACTTCCAGGAAATCGCGAATAGCGGCACCAGTCGGGCTGGTCACGAACGCAAGGCGTTTGGGAAACGGCGGCAAACGTCGCTTCTTGGCAGGATCAAAAAGCCCCTCCGCTGCCAGCTTTTCGCGTAGCTTCCGTAGAGCGAGTTCCAAAGCACCAACCCCGCGAGGTTGAAGCTGGTCGATGACAAGTTGGTAACTGCCACGCGGTGCGTACACATCCAGGTGCCCGTGGCAAACAACGTCCAAGCCATCGGCGATGTCAAACTTCAATCGCGAGGCTGTTGATCGCCACATGACGGCACGTATCTGTGCCTGGTCATCCTTGAGCGTGAAATAAGAATGCCCGGACTGCGGACGAGAGTAATTGGAAATCTCGCCGGTGACCCACACGCTTGGAAATTCGCCCTCGAGCGAGTTTTTGATCTGAGCGGTAAGCTGGGCGACAGAAATCGCTTGCTGTTCGGTCGGTGCGGAGGTTTTAACCACGATTCGTGCGACACTTCCAATGGAAGTCAAAGGATTCTCAACGAGGCGTTAAGATACCAGTTTCCTCCAACTACGTCGATTCTCGCTATCGCCGGTGAAGCAAAAGAGGGAGCGCGAATAGTTTACCCTTCCAACCGCCGAAGTTATTTCTCCCGGGCTCCTAAGTTGCCGTTCCGCATCTAAGCTATGCGGCTCGCGAAACAGGCTCACCAACCTGGTGAATGATTGGTTCGATCCCAGCGCGCCTAGGCAAGCTGCCACGATTAGGTTTGATAGGCATCTCGCCGACCTTGGATGTTCCCGAAGTCGCCCATGCTTCAGCCTCGGCCGTAAGACAATTCAACAAGCGTTCCGCACGTTGACGGCAATTCTCGATTCCCTCCCGGTCCAAGCCTGCCGGCAACATCATCGGCGGCCCTACAATGGCTCGGGCTCGCGAAAAGGGACGTGGTACGGCAAAACGGTCCCAACTGTTGGCACGCCATGGCCGATCGTAACCAAACCCCATCACTACAAGTGGCAACTGCAGACGCGATGCCAAGTAGATTGGCCCTTGGGCCATTTTCCGGCGTGGACCGCGTGGCCCATCGGGAGTGATCGTCAAATGCTGGCTGGCGCTTCGTTCTTTTAGTTCCAAGATCGCACGGGCCGCCCCTTTGTAAGTGGATCCTCGAACGCAATCGAAACCGAAGTTTTTAGCTACGCGGGCCAGAATATCCGCATCGCCATGCTGGCTGAGCAACATGGCGAGGTTGCAATTACCGCGAACATAGAGGGGCAGCAGGATGTTTTCGTGCCAGAACACATAGATACGCGAACGGTCGAATCCCAATGCAGGATCGATCGAACGATCATAAAACACGGCCCGATAATCGAGCGTTTTCATCCAGCCGCGAAGCCCGATGGTAGCGAGTTCGCCGCCGAAGTCCATTAAGAACTTCGGCATTTTGAGTTTGAACTTCTTTTTCTTGCGTCCCATGGTCTGCTTCCATGCAGTGTTGGGGGGCAATATGCCCGATTAACTTCGCCACTCGCCGCTAAAAACCTCAACGGCCGGTCCTGTCATATACACGTGGTTATCCGTTTCATCCCAGAGGATCGACAGATCACCACCTCGTAAGTGAATGGTGACATCGCGGCCCGTTCTACCGGTAAGCACACCGGCAACACATACCGCACATGCTCCTGTTCCACAGGCCAACGTCTCCCCGGAACCACGTTCCCAGGTGCGCTGTTCAAGCTCGCGACTGTTCAAAGCCTTCACAAACTCGACATTCACCCGTTTCGGAAAATGTGGATCATTTTCGAGTTCTGGGCCCACGCCAAGAACCCAATCATCCGTTGGCTCATCGACAAAAACCACACAGTGTGGATTGCCCATGGAAACGGTGGTAACGCGAACCTCACACCCAGCCACAACTAAGGGCAGGTCAATGAGGGGCTGCTCGTCTCCTTGAGGCGAACGGAGTGTCGTTGGAATCTGGCCGGGAATCAAGATCGGCTCGCCCATATCGACACGCACCAGAGAAACTTCACCGTGCTCTGTAGTGAGTTCCAACGTTCGCACACGGCCCCCCGACTCGATTTGCAACGCCTTATTACGGCGAATTCCGTGGTCGTAAACGTACTTCGCCACACACCGGATACCATTGCCACACATTTCCGACGCAGAACCATCGGCATTGAACATGCGCATTTCGGCATCCGCTCGGTCCGACGGGCAGATCAAAATCAGGCCGTCTCCCCCCACGCCAAAGCGCCGGTCGGACATACGACGTGCAAGCTCAGGAATATCTGCGGGCACGGCCTCCGCAAAGCAATCGACATAGATATAGTCGTTGCCAGCCCCGTGCATCTTCGTGAAACGCATCTGCGGTGTTAGCTCTCTGTAAACTCGATGACCATTTTGCGGAAACTAAAAACAAACCAAGAAGCTATGAATTGTATCGAGATCAGCCCGTTAGATCGAG
>CAZTWS010000164.1:0-9247 GCA_964618225.1 uncultured Planctomycetaceae bacterium | reverse complement strand
CTGGTTGGACGGCGTTGCCGCCGCCGCTAAAGATTTTGTTTTGGCATCGATCGTCATCGGAACGCAAATTCTAAAAATGCACTAGCCCTCACTCCACTCCCCCGCCAAAAATCATCAGCTTGATGCCCCGCCAAATTGCCAGCATCACACCCAATAGAGCGAGGCAAACAAACAGCACCGCCAGGACAAGCCCCCCCATGGCAAACATCGGCTGTGCCCAAAGCCATATAGGCGACCACCACACAACCACCGCCGCAGAAGCGAGGCACAGAAACGGCCCATACGGTATCTCATCATCGCGGCGCAAAACAAATTGCGAGATGCCGATCAAAATGCCCGCTGGCGGCGAAAGGAAAAAGGCGATCAGCCCGGCCTGCCAACCGATGAACGTGCCGACCATCATCATCAACGTCACATCGCCGAAACCCATCGCCTCTCGCCGCAGAGCGGTTGTTCCGATCAAACGCACCGCCCACACGATGCCACCGCTGCCCACAAGTCCTACCAAGGCCGTGAATAAACCGGCCCACGCGGCCCCTCCCCATAACCACACCAGTGATACAGCCAAGGTGCCAAGCAGGAAAATCGCAAACAGTGGTGGTTGCAAAAATGAGCGGATCACCCGCGCCGCGATGAGCTTCAACGCAAACACCGCACCACGACGTCCACGCCATATCCGAGGCGCGAGCGCAAAACACCACAACCAATAACAGCCAATGCCGATCGCTAGCGCTGGCAAGCCAGTAAGGAACGTGTTCCCAATCTCCCATGCTCGTGGAGAAATCGGAGTCACCGGTTCCAACCACAACAACTCGCCAAATTCTCCAACCACTTGCGGCACATTGATCCCGGCCAATGGTTGACTGATCGCCGTCGGTGCCGCGCGTTCCGCCACATGCGGCAATAGCGACATCGGCAACAACGTGGCAAGCACCAATCCTATCAACGTGCCGGGTACCGTGATTTCATCCGGAATGATTTTCTCATCGATATCGATGAACGAGGCCGCCATCATCAACACGAACAACACCGCATGGCCGACAAACTGTGAGAGCAGCACCGTCGTGGGCACCACGACCGGCAGCCCGGCCTGGGCAGCCATCGATCCCACGTGAATCACGTCCCACCAGTACAGTGCCGCGAGCGCCACACCGCTGCCGATTTCAAGCATCAAGGGTCGAATCCAGTGCCCGGCCCCGTGGATCGCGGCTTCGCGTCGCAGCCCTAACCAACCGAGGATAGGCAACCGATCGGCCTTTGTTCGCGGCCCCACTCCGTCGGGTACCGAAGACCAAGGCGAAATAGGCCGTGGATTCCAGGCGAAGGTGTACACGGCCCAATTGATGAGCGCGCCGAGAGTCGCCCCGACCAGAAACACAATCAACAGTTGCAGCACGAGTGGAATCATCGGCAGTAGATTATGCTTTTCAGCCTGCCAATGGAATGCGAAAGTCGCTACCCGGCACCCAGCAGCCGCAGAATCTCCTCGGCAATGCCAGCCGGAGTCTTTCCCTCCGTATCCACCTCGAACGCGGCACAAGCCCGGTAAATCGGCTCCCGCGTAGCCAGCACGATTTCAATTTCGTTCAAGCCGCCGCTCGCCGTGAGGTTAGGCCGTCGGCTTTCCGTCGAAGCATCGGCGGCAATGCGTTGGGCGAGCGTCTCCACGCTTGCTGTAAGCCAAATCACGGTTCCAGCCAGTCGCAGCTCCGTGCGATTCGCTTCGCTCAGGACGGCCCCGCCACCTAGCGACACCACAGTGCGACGTAATCGGCACAGGTCAGCCACCACGTCGGCCTCGATCGCGCGAAACACCGGTTCGCCTTGCGTGGCAAAAATCTTGGCAATTATTTTGCCTGTACGTCGCTCGATTTCTTCATCGGCGTCGATCGAGTCGAACTGCAACCTGCCGGCCAGCTCGCGCGCAACGGTGGTTTTCCCCGTGCCCCGATAACCAATTAAATAGATGGATTGATCGACTGGATGCGACACCGGACACTCACGCGTGGCTTACGAATACTTCACCGCACCAATGGCTCGCTTCAGCGTTTCTCGCATCAGCCCCTCGGGAGCTTCCTTGCCGGTGAACAGATAATACTGCAGAGCCGCCTGGCGGATAAACATCTCGACACCCGTCACGGTGCGGCATCCGTGCAATTTTGCCTCTTTGAGAAGCAATGTCGACTCGGGATTGTAAACCGTGTCGAACACGATCATGGATGGCTTGAGCACCGACTTGTTGAAAGGCGACTCGTCCACGTTCGGGTGCATGCCGATCGGTGTGCAATTCACGATGATTTCCGTATCGGAGATATGCCTTGCCTGCCAATCCACGCAACGGGCACCAAACGTATCGGCCAGCGATTGGGCTCGCGCTTTGGTGCGGCTGGCGATCGTCACCTTAGCGCCACGGCGCTGCAATCCATACATAACAGCCCGGGCCACACCGCCGGCCCCCAGCACCAGCACACGCTTGTTGGTAAGCGGGCTCTGCGTACCAGGTGCCACCGCCCCGCCTAGCGCGTTTTCAAGGCAATCCATGGCCGCCTTGTAATCGGTGTTGTACCCCAGCACTTCCCCGTTCTTGAAGAGAACCGTATTAACGGCCCCGATTCCCTTTACCGCCGGATCGACCTTCGTAAGGTACTTGGCAATCGCTTCCTTGTGCGGAATCGTTACGCTCAGCCCGCGAACTCCAAGCCGAGGTACATCTTCCATGAACTGGCCCAGCGTGTCGAATGGCACGCGAAACGGCACGTACACCGAGTCGATCCCCTGGTTATTGAACGCCGCGTTGTGAATCTGTGGACTCAAACTATGCCCTATCGGATCGGCAACCACGCCGTAGACGGTCGTTTCTGAATTGATTTTGTTGTGGTTATAGATAGTCACCATTTGCTCATAACTGAGTTGCCCCGGCGCGAGCGCTCGCTCGTGGTGGAAAGTAGCATAAGTGAACGGCGCGCCGAACTTCGGCCCCAAAATTCGCGACGGCGTTCCAATATCGCCCATGCACATGCCGATCGTCGGCACGTCGCTCTCCTGCATCATTTCGAGCACACGTAAATTATCGTGCGGCTGGTTGGCCATTGTGGCAATCTTCACGATATCCGCGTCGAGCGACTTCATGTGCGAGTGCAGATCGCGCAAATTATCGGGCGTGTTGCGGAAATTGTGATGGCTGACAATCCGCTTCGTTTTGCCATAGCGCGGAATCTTTGCCGCCACATCGTCTTCAAGATCAACGTACTCCACACCGTTGACAATCGCCTCGCGCAACAGCTTGAGCCGCGCTTCTTCGTCTCCCGTGTACTTGCCGCCGTCTTGTTCGCGCCGCACCGTGATGACCACCGGACACGGGCGATCTTTAAGCAGCCGGTGGATGTTCACTCGCGAATTGATGTAATCGAGCCGTAGCTCGACAAGCTGCGCTCCCTGCTCAACAAGGTGCGCATACTCGGCCAGCATATGCTTGTGACGACTACGACCGATACTTACACAAATCATGGAGAAACGTGTTGAATCAATAAGGTGAACGATATAGTAGCTGGAGCGGGTTGGATGGCTGGGGCAACACCCCAGCAAAGCCCACCACTCCACGTAGGTAGGCGTAAGGCGTAAGTAGGAAGTCGTAAGTCACAAGTCCTTACTTTTCCAGGAATGACTAGTGTTCTGTCCATGGTCATTTGATGGGTGGCATGCCTTCGCCTTCTGGGCGTAGGCATGCTTACCCGCTACCGCGTGAAAGCATGCCACCCAGCAATTCAAGACTGACAGAACACTAGGCTCCCATCCAGTTTAATCCCTAGGCAGGGGACTGAAATCCGTATTTGGCATCGGAAATCGCCAGAATTCTGCGGGGAAGGCAAGGTGCAGGGCTAAATCCGCTTAAATTGCCGGTCTAAATCCTCGCGAGTAAACACCAGGGCCGTCGGCCGACCATGCGGGCAATGATGCTGATCTTGCACCAAATGCCGTTGAGCCAGCAGTGCCTCGACCTCCTCCTCCGTGAGCCGATCGCCAAATTTCACCGCCGCCTTGCACGCAATCATGTGCAACAACTCATCCAGCAGGTCGCGTGCATCGGGCCGACCGCCCGGTAATAGCTTTTCCACCAGTTCATGGAGCACTTCGGCGGGGCTCAGGTTCGCCAGCATTGCCGGGTAGCTCGACACTAAAACCGTCTCGCCGCCGAACGGTTGCACATCGACACCTAGCTGAGCCAGCAACTCGGTATGTTCGAGAACCACAGCCGCTTCCGTAGCCGATAGATCCACCGGCTCGGGCACTAACAACTTCTGCGATTCCAAAGCACCGGCAAGCACCTTCTCGCGAATTTGCTCGTAGAGAATTCGCTCGTGCAGCGCATGCTGGTCAATCACCTCGATGCCCGCTTCATTCTCGACGACCAAATATCGATTATGGACTTGGAGAGCACTTCGCGCACCTTGAGTCCAGGCAGGCGCTGGTAGCGTTCCATCTTCCAGCCTGCCGATATCGAATCGCCGCGGCTGCGGAGTATCGATTCGATGCAACTGCAACGGCTCCGATTGCCAATCGTGCTCGCGCTGCACTGGGGCAGATCGCGGCACTATAGTTTCACTTCCATACCCGCTGCCGATTCCTGAAACATCCCCCGCAGCTTGCGACGCCCCCACTTGCTTGCCCAATTCCTGCTTGGCCCACTGCACGAGCTCACTCGCCCCGGCGTTCACGCGGTCGGCCTCACGGTCGGACTGCACCACTCCATCCGAAGAGCTGCCGCGTGCTGTGAGATCGGTCGTAAGGAACTTCGTGCGCAACGTACCGAGCAGCAAACTATAGAGCCGTCCCGAGTCTTGAAATCGAACCTCTTGTTTCGTGGGATGCACGTTCACATCCACAAGTTCTGCCGGCATGTCGAGCCGTAAAAAGCAAATCGGCTGTCGTCCCGTAAGCATCAGCCCCCGATATGCTTCGCCCAGCGCATGTTGCAAAGCACGATCCCGAATTGCCCGGCCGTTCAGAAAAAGATACTGCATACGCGTAGTCGCGCGACTATGCATGGGATTCGCCACAAACCCGCTTAGTGAAATCCCGTCATTCTCGCTCTCGACCTCGATGAGATCGTTGGCCAACTCCTCGCCGAAGAACGCCGCGATGCGCGCCCGTGTATCCTCGGCAGGCGGAAGATCATGCATCACTCGGCCATTGTGCGTAAGCGTAAAATGCACCCCCGGATACGCTAACGCAAGCCGGGTCATGGCCTCGATCGAATGCCCCATCTCGGTCTGCGGAGACCGCAAGAACTTGTGCCGCACCGGCGTATTGAAAAACAAATTCCGCACTTCGATGGTCGTTCCTGGTGGGCAGCCGACCGGAAGAATCGGCTGCGACACCCCACCCACGACTTCCAATTCCGCGCCACTCACCGTGTCGTGCGGTCGGCTTCGAATCACAAGCCGGCTGACCTCGGCGATCGATGCCAACGCTTCCCCACGGAATCCAAGCGTGCCCACCGAGAAAAGATCGTCCGCCGATTCGATCTTGCTCGTCGCATGGCTGGCCACCGCCAGCGGCAACTGCTCGGCCGAAATGCCGCAGCCGTTATCGGCGATGCGGATCACCTCGCTGCCGCCTTTCTCCAGCGACAGGTCGATCCGCGTTGCCCCGGCATCCACCGAATTCTCGAGCAACTCCTTAACAACACTCGCCGGCCGCTCGATTACTTCGCCCGCCGCAATCTTATTCACAACACTCGGCGATAACTGGCGAATAGTGGGCATCGATCCATCAATCCTGACTCAAATATGAAGCAAACCTCTAAAAACAGCGGCATCCAGTAAGCGAGCCGAGGCATCCTTGCCTCCGAGAAAAAACCTCTTTCAATTGCTCACAACACCCAAAACAATCAAGAAAGCTCGTATTCTTTTATTTTCCGATAAAGCGTGCGCTCACCGATGCCAAGCATCTTGGCCGCTTCCTCGCGGTTGCCCCCCGTAGCCTTGAGCGTTTCGCCAATAAACAGTTTTTCGATTTGTTCCAAGGGCTTGCCCACAAGTTGCTCCAAGCCGTCGCGCTCCACGACCACTTCCACGTCGGCCAGTTGAGGCGCAATTTCGGTCGGCAAGTCATCCACATCGAGCACTTCGTCGTAATCGACAACCACCATGCTCTCGATCACATTCCTCAACTGCCGAACATTGCCGGGCCAATCGTAGCGCAACAGCGATTGCCGTGCTCGCATTGAAATCCCGCGAATCGTTTTATGATGCCGTTTGCTATGTTCCTTGATGAAATAATCGATCAGCAGCGGAATGTCTTCACACCGATCGACCAGCCGCGGCAAGCGAATCGTTACCACTTTGAGCCGGTGATAAAGATCCTCCCTAAAGCTGCCGTCCGCAATCGCCTTCTCCAAGTCGCGATTCGTGGCCGAAAGAATCCGCACGTTGACTTTGACCGGGTCGTTCGACCCCACGCGCGTGATCTCGCCGCTTTCCAGCACACGTAGCAGCTTGATTTGAGTCGGTATCGGCATATCGCCAACTTCATCGAGGAAAAGCGTGCCGCCATCCGCATACTCGAACTTGCCCTGGCGATCGGCCGACGCATCGGTGAACGCGCCGCGAATATGCCCGAACAATTCGCTTTCCAGAATGTGCTCGCTGAGCGCGGCACAATTCAGCGGCACGAATGGCCGCTTCTTCCTCGGGCTGTTCTGGTGGATCGCCTTCGCCACCAATTCCTTACCGGTGCCCGTTTCGCCTTGGATCAGCACCGTGGCATCGGTCGGCGCGATGCGCTGCAACCGCATCACCACGTCGTGCATCTGCGGACTATTACCAATGACTCCCTCGAAACCGAAACGCTCATCGAGCCGACGGTGCAACTCGGCATTCGCCCGACGCAAATACTGGCTACGCGACGCATTCTCGACCACCGCCCGCAGTTGCTTCAAATCGAGCGGCTTGAGCAAATAATTAAACGCCCCACGCTGCATGGCCTCGACCGCCGATTCGATCGTGCCGTGCCCTGTCACGAGAATCACCTCGGCCTCGGGTTGCAGCTCTTTGGCTTTGGCCAGCACCTCGAGTCCGCCGCCGTCCGGCATCTTCAAATCGGTCACCACGACTTCAAACGTGCTCGATTCAAGCAGCGACGTCGCCTCGCGTCCCCCGCCCGCCACCGTGCAAGCAAAACCCACGCTATGCAAGCTGTCGGCCATCGCCTCGGCATGCGCCCGGTCGTTATCCACGACCAACACTTGAATTGGCGGCCCGGTACTAGCAGCAGTCGAAGGTTTTGGCGGCATGAATAACGATGATACGCCCCTACGCCAAAAGCGAAAAGGGGACACACCAACAGCCCGACGCCATCAATCTCCCGACAACCGGGCCGGCACCGGCAACACAATCTTAAACTGCGTGCCATGCCCCACTTCACTTTGCACGGTGATTTGCCCGCCATGGGCACCGATGATTTTCTCCGTCGTGGGCAGTCCCAGGCCAGAACCACTTGGTTTGGTCGAAAAGAACGCCTCGAACATGCGCGACATCGTCGCTTGATCCATGCCGCAGCCCGTATCGATTAAATCGATCGCCACGCTATCCCCCTGGGCCGCGGTGCGAACCACGAGTTGGCCGCCGTCCGGCATGGCCTGCTTCGCGTTGATAATCAAATTCAGCAGTGCCTGCCGAAACGCTTCGCGATCGAGCATCACGCGTGGCAGTTCAGGATCGAGGTAGCGAACCACCTCGACCCCGCTATTAGTGGCCTCAGGCGCGAAAAACTCGAGCACATCCTCAATCTGGTGATTGAGATCCGTCGGCTCTAGTTGCATCCGGCGCGCCTTGGCAAAGCTCAGAAAATCATCGAGCAACGATTGCAACCGCCCGCATTCGCGCCGAACCGTTTCCACTCGCTTCAGCGCCCGTCTCCCTGCCGGCGAATCAACTTCCTCTAAATCCTCGGCCAATAACTCCATGTTGAGCCGAATCGTGGAAAGCGGGTTCTTGATTTCGTGCGCAAGCCCCCCCGCCAACCGAGCGATCTCGGTGTATTGATCCATCAACCGCTGTACCACAGCGGCCGAGTCATCAACGGGCTCATTTGCAGCAGGAAATGCGCTCATAATTTCCTATGGTAAGTTCCCCTCGTGCTCCCGAACAGCGTCACATTTACAAGAAATGATTCACTTCAACCAAAAGAAATAGCCTCTGGCTCCCGCCAGAGGCTACAAATTTCTTGCGACGATTCACTGCAAACAGATCAGCTTACGCCTCACCGTTCGTTTCAGCATCGCCCTCGAGCTCACGCATCGCCACCTTGCGACTCAGCTTCACGCGATCCTGTTCGTCGACGGCAATGACTTTTACCATCATCATGTCGCCTACTCGGCATACCTCGCCAACACTCGAAACGTAATCTTCCGAAAGTTCGCTGATGTGGCACAGGCCATCCTTACCGGGCAGAATCTCAACAAACGCGCCGAAGTCTTTCACGCTTGTCACGGTACCTTCGTAAATACGGCCAACCTGTACCGAAGCAGTCATCGCTTCGACTCGCCCAAGAGCTTTATTGACCGACTGCTCGTCGGCACCGGCAATGGTAACCGTGCCGTCTTCGTCCACGTCGATCGTCACGCTGTTATCTTCCTGAATAGCGCGAATATTCTTGCCGCCAGGACCGATCAGTAGACCGATCTTGTCCGGATCGATCTTCGTGCGTGCCAAACGTGGCGCGCTCGGCGACGTATTCGGCCGTGGACGAGAAATCGCCGAGAGCATCGAACGCAAAATCTCGATGCGAGCTTCGCGCGATTGCGCCAGCGTGGCTTTCACAATCTCTTCACTGATACCGTCGATCTTCAGATCGAGTTGAATACCCGTGATGCCGTTCTGAGTACCGGCGATCTTGAAATCCATGTCGCCGTAGTGATCCTCATCGCCAATGATGTCGGTGAGTAGCACCCAGCTATCGCCTTCTTTCACCAAACCGGTCGAAATACCGGCGACCGGGTTCGTGATCGGCACGCCCGCGGCCATCAGGCCCAGCGTCGCTCCGCACACGCTCGCCATCGAGCTCGAGCCGTTCGATTCCAGAATGTCGGAAATCACTCGGATCGTGTAAGGGAATTCGTCGTGATCGGGCAAAACAGGATTCACGCTCCGCTCGGCCAACATGCCGTGGCCAATTTCGCGACGTCCCGGCCCGCGAATCGGGCGAACCTCGCCCACCGAGAACGACGGGAAGTTGTAGTCGAGCA
>CAZTWS010000163.1:0-9256 GCA_964618225.1 uncultured Planctomycetaceae bacterium | reverse complement strand
GGGGGAGAGGGGGAGGCAAGGCACCGGGTGGCAGCGATTTTCGGCCGATTGTCGGTGCACCCGCTGGGTGCCACGGGGTTTGCCCGTGAATTTACTGAATATCGTCAAGCGATACGTTTCGACGGAACGTGTGAATCAGCTTGTGGACGGGGCGCTGTTTGGCCAAAAATCATCTCCAGGTTTCAACTGCAAGCTGGCGGCAGGAAGAAACACGGGCAGAGCCCGTGGCACCCTACGCCGTTAACCTTATTTCAACCAATAGGGGGCAGCCGCGGATGAACGCCAATGGACGCAAATCGAGGGCGAATGAAGGCTACCATGCATTCATCATCGATTGGAAACAATCTGCGTTTATCCGCGTTCATCCGCGGTTACTTCGTCAAAAAAGGGTTTACGGCGTTGCGTGGCACGGGGAGGAATGAACCACGAAGGCACGAAGACACAAAGAATTCTTTTCTGGAACGCTGATCCACGCTAATCATCGCTGATATCAATCGGAATTCAGAGATTTATATCTGGGACGTTGCCGCGATCGATTAGTGATTATTAGCGTAGATCAGTGTTCTCGAGTTTTCCCTTCTCCGTGCCCTCCGTGTCTCCGTGGTTAATTCCTCCCCGTGGCACCGCGCGGGGATTTCGGTGCGAACGTTGCCCGGGCGTTTTTAGGTTGATGGTCTGATAGGCCGTACACTGGTCGCAGCGGCGTGGCCGCCGCCGCTAAAAAGGTGATAGTGGAGCCATCTTTGGTACGTTCCATGCAAAAGCGCTTGCCCGATCTACGATCGTCGATTTTGCGTTAGGCAACCGCTTAAGCAAGCGGCCATGGCGAGGAACAGCGCCGTTGGTTCTGGGACAGCGGTGAGATGATCGAAGCCTGATCCGGCTCCGCTGCCGGCGGTTGTGCCGAAGTTATCTCGCCACGTGTTGTAACCAGTTGGGCCGCCGAAGCTGCCTGGGTTTTTGCGCCACAACACGTAGTCGGCCGCATCGACTTTTCCGTCGGTGTTGAAATCGCCGGGCAGGCCGGGGCTGGTCACCTCTCCCACGGTCAAGAGCGTGTAGCCGGCTAAGTCTCCCGAGGTGAGATACTGTAACGAGTAGTCCACGCCGAGCGTGGCCGTTGTGAGGGGTGCCCAAGCGGAGAGGGAATTGTTCCAGAAGCGGATCGCGTCGGTTCCCTGAACCAAATCCAGGAACTGCCCCAGCGAGTCGTCGGCATTGCCGTAGAGCGCCAACATGCCGCCCGTGGTCATGTTGATGAAGCTGGTGCCAACCGTCGAAAGCGTTCTTCCGACGCTGACAAATCCGCCATCTTCGATGGTAAGCGTGCCGGTGCCAAAGCGGCCGACAGTGAGATCGTAGCTGTTGGTCCACTTGGAACCAGGGCCTGTAACCGTGGCCGTGCCCGTCGCGCCGGAATTATCGCCGAGGCTGCCCACGAAATTACTGACTTGCCCTCCCGCCGCGATGGTAAGCGTGCCAGTGCCAAAGCTGCCGACACGGAGAACGGCGCCACTGGTCCATTTGGAACCAGAGCCGGTGACAGTGACTGTGCCGATCGAGCCGGAGTATAAGCCGAGGTTGCCCGCGAAATTACTGACTTGCCCTCCCGCCGCGATGGTAAGCGTGCCAGTGCCAAAGCCGCCGACAATGAGACCGCCGATAAAAGGATCATTGGTCCATTTGGAACCAAGGCCGGTAACCGTGGCCGCGCCGGTCGCGCCGGAATTATAGCCCAGAGCACCAGACTTTGAAGCAAGGAGGCTCCCCGCATTGACCGTCACGCTGCCATCGCTTGTGTTGCCGATGTATCCATCGGTGCTGCTCGTCCAGGTGCTGACGTTGGGAGAGACGTTTCCAGTCTGCACGATGGCCGCGGGGAGTTGGTGAGAGAGCATCGCCAGCAGGAGCAGTGCGAGCCACGAATGGCGGAACTGGCCGGTCGTCATCGAGTGCGTTCTCGCTTGTGGGGGAAAGAGTTTCTTTAGTCGCTTGGGTGCTTGCCAGCACAAGCGTTTGATTATACTTCGGGGGTTGGGAGTTGGGGACTGGGGGGCGGGGGTAGGTAGTGGAGCACTGTGCCAAAAAAGTGTAGGCCGCTCGCTCCGCGAGCGGAGATTCATCTCGCGGAGCGAGATGACTACACTGCGAGATGACTACACTAAAAGGTTTCCGCCGGTCAATGACCGGCGGCTAAATGGGGTTGGAGCCACGATGCGTGGGTGTGGAAGGGGAGTTCCTCCGTCGCCGCTGCGCGGCTAGGGGTGATGGTGGGGATCGGTGACGACGGGTTTGCACCCGTCGCTACATTCCTGGGCCACTTCGTGGCCGTTTGGTTAGCTGGTGTTGCAGTCCCTGGAGCACTTCGTTGACCGGCGGCTAAATGGGGGCGTTGGGTGGCTTTATTTTTCGTTGGCGGCTGGCTGTTCTTTGGCCCATACGTAAACCACCCAGCCGACTTTGGCTAAGCTTGCCGCGGAGCAGCGGCGGGGGGTGTCCATTGTGGTGTGCCATGCCGAGTAGTCGAAGTCGATGATGTCGCAGGTGGGGATCTTGGCCGTGTTGCGTAGCGGTAGGTGGTCGTCCTTAACCGCGTACTTAGCGCGAGGAATGAATTCTTGTACGCCGAGTCGCTGGGCTGTGCTCCAAATCTCCTTCACCAGGGGGCGCGTGTCTTGCCACGATACGCTGTTTTGTTCTTGGTAGAGTTGCAGGCTCTCGTCGGCCACCATGTCTAGCACCACGCCCCAACGATATTTATGATCGGGCGGATTCTTGCGGTACTGGTTCGCGAAGTAAGTGCTTCCTAGTAAATAGGGATCGCGATTTTCGTCGTACACCAGCTCTTCGCCATCGACGAGTAGGAAATCGACGCCAAGCTCGCCTGGGAAATCTTTCATGTGGTGGGCGAGTTCCATGAGCAGTGCCGTGCCACTGCCGCCGTCGTTCGCTCCGATAAACACACCGTTTCGCCGCAATACGGGGTTGGGATCCCGATCGGGCAGCGGCCGCGTGTCGTAGTGCGCCACCAATAACAACCGCTCTTTTCGGTCGGGGAACCACTCGACCAGCATGTTGGCCATTTGCACGGGTGGACCGCCGAGCGGATCCCGCGCCCGAAACGGCTGCATGGTTACCTTGCCATCCAACTTCTCGAAATGCTCTTGGAGCATCTTTTGCTGCTGTTGCATGCCTGGAGAGCCGCTCATGCGCGGTCCCAGGTCGCAAATTTGCTGCAGATACTTGTAGGCACGGGCCCCGTCGATGGGGTTGCGCTGCTGCTCTTTGCTAGCACTTTCACGTGCGACAGAAAATGCAGCCCCTGCGGCCAGCATCGCCAGAAACAGGGGAGCCCAGGCATCCAAACGGCTTTTTTGAAATGCTTTCATCCATCCATTCTAACCGGGTGGCTGCGTTTTCGACGAGCGAGAAATCTTTGTGTCGCCCTACCCCTCTGACTACCCAGCCTATCTTGCTGTCTTTGCCCGTCAGTCCTAGAATCCGGCCGCTCTTATTGAGAACTGCGCGGTTATTGAGCTCGATGAAAGCTGTCGGCTATCAGCTGTCAGCTATTGGCCAGAAGGAGCATAGGACCAATCGCTGCGCGGTCTTCAATAATAATTTCCCCGTTCACGGATTGCATCGAATGTTACCGGCACCTCAAGACCTCGTTCAGCGCGTCACCGCCCTGCATGGCGAGACGGTTTCCCGTTGGCACGTCGAAACGCCAGACAACCGTTACGACGGTTTGCTCGGCATTATCTGCCAACAACACCAATACAATTTTCTGCTGTGGCACGAAGAAGACATCGCCCGTAGCCCCGATGTTTCCGATGCACAAATCGCCGCGGTAAAACGCGCCATCGACCGCTACAACCAGCAGCGCAACGACTGGATCGAAAAGATCGACGAAGCGATCATCGATCTCCTTTCCGGAGAAGGAATCTTCCCTCGTGAAGCGGCCAAGCTGAACACGGAGACCCCGGGCAGCACGATCGATCGGCTCTCGATCATGTCGCTGCGGATTTACCATTTCGTAGAACAACTCGAGCGCGACGACGCCTCGGCCGACCACTGCAACAAAGTGCAGGAACGGCTCGCTCGCTGCCGGCTTCAATACGCCGACCTGGCTCAGGCGCTCACCGAATTGCTCGACGACATTTGGTGCGGCCGGAAGCTCATCAAAGTGTATCGGCAAATGAAAATGTACAACGACCCCACGCTGAACCCCTATCTGTACCGTACTCATCGCTTAGCCAGCTAAAGTGTTTTTAGGTTTACGTTCTGTGTTTATGCCGTGTTCTGGTTGGACGGCGTTGCCGCCGCCGCTAAAGATTTTGTTTTGGCATCGAGCATCCTCGGAACGCAAATTCTAAAAAAGCACTAATGGCCAAGCGTCCTTTACCCCCGAGCGCGTGTATGCTCCCCACCTCCATGCCAGCCACGACGGCATCGAACGCTAACATCGATCAATCGCTGCTTGATACCCAACCTATGCAGCGGCGGGCGGCCCCAACACGCCGGTACTCACCGCGTGTTCTTCATGCCATCACACCGTCGCGCATGGCCGGGGCAGAAACCTTTCTCGCTCGATTGCTCCGTCGCTCCGCAGCCGACCAGGTTGTCACCCACTGTGTTTCCAGCAGAAGCAAAGCAAACGCGGAAATGCTGTCGGCCAATATGCCGTTCGATCGCATGGGCATTGGCGGGAAAGGAAATTTGCTGGCTGTTGCCCGATTGCGCGCGGCGGCCCGGCGGTTTCAAGCCGACATTCTCCACTCGCACCTCTCCAGCGCGAGCTGGTGGTGCGGTTGGCTGGAACAGGTTGGCGGCACGCCGTCGATCGGGCACGTCCACGGCTTCACTTCCGCCCTATGGCATTGCCGTCAAAGCCATCTCATCGCCTGCTCTGCCGCGGTGAAGGACGACCTCATCCAAAAAGGCATCACCGCCGATCGCGTCACCGTGATGCACTACCCGGTCGACCCGTGTGACCAGCGGCCGACACGAACCGCAGCCGAGGTGCGTGCCGCATTCGGCGTCGATGAAAAAACGCCGATCGTCGGCACGTTCGCTCACCTCTCCGTTAAAAAAGGTTATCGCGAACTGATCCGGGCAGCACACTTCGTGCTGCAATCGCTCCCCACGGCACAGTTCTGGTGCTTCGGCGAAGGACCGCTACGTGCCGAACTCGAACAAACGGCCCGTGAGTTGGGAATTGCCGACCGCTTTCGCTTGTGGGGATTTCGCCGCGACGTGCCTAACCTCATGCGAGCCATCGACGTGATGTGCTTGCCGTCGCATCGCGAACCGTTCGGGCTCGTTTATATTGAAGCGGCGCTTGCCGGGAAGCCCGTGATTGCTTGCAACGCGGGCGGCGCTCCTGAAATCATCGCCCACGGCGAAACGGGCTTACTTGTTCCGTCGCCGTCAGAAAACAACATCTTTCCGTTGGCCGCTGCCATTTTCACGATGCTCGACAATCGTGAGCAAGCCGCCGCGATGGGCCAGTGTGGCCGCGAGCAAGCGCTTGACCGCTTTGGCTGGCAAGCCTATCTCGAACGACTCGCGTTGCTCTACGAATCGGTGCTCGACCAACGACGTTAAGGGATGATTCAAAAGTAACTTCGTCGGAGGGGATTCACCACAGAGACACGGAGAGCACGGAGATTTCGGAAGAGTATTTTTTAACCACGAAGGCACGAAGACTCAAAGTGCTGAATCTACTGTTGAACTTACGATGTGGCAGTGGAAAATTTGTTGCGATTTGAGTGTGGTTTTTATTTGAACTTGGTGCCTTTGTGTCTTCGTGGTTTAAACTCTTTTTCTGAACCTCTGTGTTCTCCGTGTCTCTGTGGTTAATCCGAAGCTCGCATGCGGCCGTTTAATGCTAACGGCTAGAGCGAAGTGCCCGTGTTGAAATTCCAGATTACTTCGCGAGGCACTAAACCGTATAACCCTCGCACGAATACCTGCTCGATGAACTCATCGATTTGCTCGATGGGTGTCTTGGGCACAAGGATGATGTCGGAATCGTTAAGCCAGATTTCATCTGCCGGCACGGGGCGACGTCCATAAAGAGCACCGCGCACGTCGAGCATCGTCGCCATCAGTCGCCAATCGTCGCCCCGGCGGAACACGACCACTTGCCGCAAGTTTGAGCCTGCTGTCCAGCCACCGGCCATGCTGATGGCCATGGTCACCGTCGTGGGGCCGACCATTTCAAACCGGCCCGCCTGGCCCACTTCGCCAAGCACATAGAAGAATCGCGGCGCGCGCTCGGTGAGCACCATAGTGACCGCAACGCCGGGGATCGTCGCATCGTACTGGGCATCGACCTCACGGCGGACTTCTTCCAACGTCAGGCCTTGCACAAACACGCTACGAATACCGGGCAGTTGGATTTCTCCCGAGGGTGTCACATGCACTGCGAGATGAATACCACCCGCGATGCCCGACCGGCTGTCGACCGTGTTCAACAAGTCTTCCAATCGCGTATTCACCGAAGTCGGGGTAACGGTGATCGACGGCACGCGGAAGTATTTCTTGTATCTTTCCTCGAGTTCATGTTGCAACTCGGTTACCGTCAGGCGTGCCGCTCGCACCTGACCCAGCAGCGGTAGCGTAATCGTGCCGTCCGGCTGAATCACCAAGTCGCGGCTGATATCATCTGTCACCGTGCCGCCGCCGGTCGGGCCGCCCGCCGCGTTGTTGCCTGCCGTCATCGACTCCACCCGAATTCGATCGCCAACCTCGAATTGATAGGGTCGCGAAATCTCTTCGCGCGTTCGGCGATAATACACGGCCACCACGTCGTCGGCGCGCAACCGATACTCGGGCACATGCGCCGTTCTGGCATGGCCCACGTATTCGCCTTGAGCGAATTCCTGCCAAGGGATCATGCCGCGCGCATCCCAACCTATTTCCGCACACGGTCCGCCTGCCGCGCTATCGACGCCCCAAATCGGGTGCGGTGCCGCGGGACTCAACGCCTGGCACAATTGAATCCCCGGCGGCAACAAACGCATTGGCAAACGCGGCGAACTCATCGTCGGCAATGTTTCACCGTCCATCACCGGCGTCGGTGCCGAAACGCCGCTCGCCGGTTTAGCGACAACGTCTTTTTCCCCCTTCGCAACAGTTACTGGCTCATCTTGCGCCCATGCCACCACGGCCGCCGCGATGACGATCGTCGCGGCAATCACCCAGCCAAATTTGCGAAAAAAATGGTGCATAAGGCGTTGAATCTGCACAAAAACTTATTTCAAGCGACCCTGGATTCCAGAATTCGCTCGATTAAAAACTTACTCACTTCGATTTCGACGAATCCCCTCTTACCGCCATTGTGGGGCGGACGAACCCTGCGTACCGCCCGTCGGCCTTGCAGCTTGCACGGGTTGCATGGGTCCAAGTTGTTGGTTGGGTTTTCCACCCGGTGCTAGTGACCTGGTCGAATCCACCACACGCTGCCACCGCGATTTACTCTCTGGCTGTTTCACCGGCTGAGGTTCGCTGACCACGGATTCGGAGCGGTCAATCGGGGGCGATGTATTTTTCAGCTCTTCCGGCGTTACCCAACGCACCCCCGTGCGTTGCGACACCTCGCCTCGGCTTCGTTCCTTGGCAGCTAACCGTTGCGATTCGCTTTCATTGGCCGCCGCCTGCCCTGCCAAGCCGAGCCGCTGCTGGGCCATTGCCAAGTTGTGATAGGCTATCGCACTGGGGGCAAAATCAATCGCTTGCTGAAACAACCCCACCGCCTCGGCCGGCCTGCCCGACCGATACACGATTACACCAAGCTCGTTGGCCGCCAGGTGATTATTCGGGCAAACTCCCAGCGCCGCCGAGTACATCGTCATCGAATAACGCGAAAGCCGCACATCGCCGTCTTCTCGATCGGCCAACTGCGAATGCACGACCCCTAAACCATGCAACGCCATCGACCCGGCCTGCTCATGCGCCACCGCCTCTTCTAACCGCTGCTGGGCATAACCGTGATACAACGCGACCGCCTCGTATGGAGAAATTGGCTGAGTGCCCGCAGGCAACACATCGGTCCGATGCGTGGACGCGATCATTCGCACATCGATGTCGCCTTCCAGTTGTACACCACCCGGCATGAAGTCTTCTGCCTCGTCGATTGTTCGAAGTCCCGAGGCTAATGCCGCGGAATGCATGGTCGAGTTCGTTGCTGCATCGTTTGCCTGCGCAATGCGACGCAGCACCTGCACAAACTCGGTCTTCGCGGCATAGAGCGCTTTGCGGCGAGCCATCGCAAAACCACGTTGCACCGCAGGCAACATTTGTTCCGTCAAATTCGCATTCGTCGGCGGAAAGGCGGCGATCGGCACGATGCCCGCCGACCTGCCTGCCGTATCACGATCACGGCCTGCGAACGCTTTTACCGTCGGCCGCGTTTCACGAAGCTCGTCAAACGGCGCGAAGTCCATCAGCCCTAGGTCCACCGGCGCTTGGGCGGGGCCGGTGTCAGTGTACACGCCGCCCGCCGCAGCGTGGTCTAAGCTCAGCTCTCCGGCCTCCGGGGGAGGTTCGACCGGCGCGAGCTCAGACATTGCATTCGTTTCAGGCGACACCGCCAAAGCCTCGGTATCGCTGCTTCCCATGAGGACGCTTGGAGTGATGCCTGGCACCTCACTCGGCGCTAGATCGTTCGCGGCCGGTGCAACCCCGTCGTAACTTGAAGCGTCCTGACGTGCAGCCGCGGTCGGAGGCAATCGATAGGTCGCCGGAACTTCCACATCCACCATATCGCCGGCCACGGGGCCGTTGCCCAGCAATGGCCACTCGCCAGCCAAGCTAAACGACGCAGCGGCAGCCGCGACAAGTGCGGTGATGGAACTCCAAGTGCGATTCATCAATTCGGTATTTGGCTAAAGGGGCGTGTCGATGCCTAAGCGCATCGTCATCACCGTCGCGTCGCGAACGATCCGTAAAATCAGAATTCGACCGTTGCGAAGGCCCACAACCAGCAAAACCCGGGCAACCGAACGCCGAGCCGCACTACTAGCCGGTACATCCGGCACATCCCAACCTGTCGCAGGTAATTGGCCGTCACGACCGGCAGACTTTATCTAAACCAATTGCCTTCAAGTGATGCCAGCTTAGGACCGACGAGCCTGCTAGCTGGCTTTGTGCAAAAAGCCCCGCGTCGAGAAGCGGAGATTTGAACCACCAAGACACAAAGGCACGAAGAAGAATTACTGAATTTAGGATTCAGGATGGTGGATGCGGGGAG
>CAZTWS010000162.1:0-9303 GCA_964618225.1 uncultured Planctomycetaceae bacterium | reverse complement strand
AAACACTGCACGTGATAAGATTTACATTCCAACAGTGCCATTCGTAGCTGTCACCCTTTCTTGCCCGCTGTGATGGCTTTCCGGGCTTTGCTATGCCCGCACTCTGGCTCGAACGCGTTTGCCGAAGCGATTTCGAACGGCGAATTCGAATAGCCGAAGCAGATTGGCAACGCCGACGCGAGGGCATGGCAAGTGAGCTAGTGCGTCTGCGGCGTTGCGGCGGTCGAAGCGAGGATGATCGATCCAATATGAATCGTGCGCGGCCATCGAGCCGTGAAACAGTTCTTCGATATCACTGTAGCCGGCGGAAGCAATGCCCGATGGGCCAACCAGTTCGACGCCGTAGTAGTTAAAATAGCGGGCCATGGCGGTCGACACTTCGCCGCACGTCGTTGGCAGCGGCTGTGTTAGGTGATACGTGCGGCCGTGACACGCAGGCGTGCTCAGCAAATGGATGATTGCCGCAGCCACCCAATCAACCGGCACTAGGTTTAGTTGTTCATCGGGTGAGATTTCGATCCGGGCCGGATGGTACCAGCGCCCGTCTGCCTGGCGCTCAGCCGCTTGCGAGAGCAGATATGTAAATTGCAGGAACAGGTAGATGTTATGGTAGCTGTTTGTATAGCCAGATCGCGAATCGCCGACAACGATCGCCGGCCGATAGACGGTGAGCGAGTCGATGCCTGCGGCGCGAACCAATGCCTCGGCGGCAAACTTGCTCCGCTCGTAATCGTTGCGATGTAGCTGGCCGAGGTCGAGCTGGTCTTCAGTGAACGGTTCGCTGGTCATACCACAGACGTAGGCGGTCGAGACCCAATGCACCTCGTCGATCTGGGCGTAGCGGAGTAGCTCAAGCACTCGCTCTGCTCCCAAGAGGTTGCTGCGCCACGGCTCCTTGCCGCGGTCGACACCGTGAAAGGAGACACTCGCCGCGTTGTGCAGGACTCGGCCACAATAACGGGCGATCCAATTTCGTGCTTCTGGTGAGAGCGCCAGGTTGCGTGCTGTGATGTCGCCTTCGAGGCAAACCGGTCGCGGTAGCACGCTGCCGGTTTCCTTTTCTAACTCGCTGACGATCCGTTCGATGCGTTCGCTGGCAGTCTGACGGGATTGCGGTCGTACGACGACAGCCAAGGGGACCCTTGCCGCGAGAAAATTCCGCATCAAATATCGGCCGATCAGGCCTGTGGCACCAGTCAGAAGCAAGTAATCACGCATGGGGGACGGTTCCAATCAAGGCGGTAAAAAAGAGTACGCGAACAGTGTATGATTTGCAGCGAGCCCCATAGTAAGTAATCTTGGGAGTAATTCAAGAGGGTGAAGAGATTCAATCGCAACAGCCCCTGAAAAGGATTGCTGCTGGAATTCGATATGCGAGTCGTTTTGAGGATGTTCGTTGAGGATCGTTCGACGCGAGCCAGCGATTTTTCAAACAGCATCAGCCCTCAATCTGTCTATTTCAAACCTGGATTCACCTGAGATAATCGGGGGTAGATTCAAAAGCCGGAGGCAAGATCGACAGAAATAGCAGGACCATTTCTCTTCACTTGTTTTTGGACAGGTACGGTTGTTTATATTAATTTCTCGGAGACGCAAGTGGGAGTAATGGAAGCCTGGCAGAATTTCACGGCGTTCGAGTCGTACATGCTAACCGACGATCACGCCGATTATCCAATGTGCTTCTTCGTGGACACAGTGGTTCGCGGGCCTCTGGATCGCGCGAGGCTCACCAGCGCGATCGAGCAAACCCTGCCCCGACACCCGCTGCTATCCTGCGTTGCCGCGAGGCAAGGCAGGCGTCAGCATTGGCAGCCGATCTCCACACGCCCAGTCGTGGACGACATTAGTCAGCGAGAGCCAGCCATCGACCTCGCGGCTTCACCTGGCTTGCGAGTGCTCATAGGAACTGACGAAGCGAGCGGCGTTCGACGGATACGGTGGCAATTTCATCACTCCGCGACGGATGCGATTGGCGCGACCGGATTTATTGAGGACGTGCTAGGTAAGTACGACGCGCTGTTCCACGGTAACCCATCAAGCCCGCCCCCCCTGCCGCCGCTCGCTTCGCGCGAACTGGAATTGAGCTGGCGAGCCGCGTTCGGACGCAATCGTCACGACTTTCTACGCATCTGGCGATTCTTTGCCAATCAGCCGTTGGAGATTCAATCGACCACGCCGTCGGCCACTGCCGCCGCGCCGTATCCGGCAGTTTGTTCTCGGACAATCGCCACGACGACATGTTGTGCTTATCAGCAGCAGGCACGACAAATGGGCGGCACTGTCAACGATCTGCTCCTGCGGGACCTGTACGTGACGCTTCACGATTGGATGTTGCCGGCGCGCAACGCACGCAATGCAGGAGTGCTGCGAATTTGCGTTCCGCTCAATCTGCGCAACCCGAGAGAGCTAGCCGTGCGAGGCGAGAATTGCGTCAGTATGGTGTTTCTCGATCGCAGTCTTCGGGTTATCGCCGCCGAAGCGAAAATGGCTGATGCCAAATTGGCGGGCAGTGCCGAATCCGCCACGCCGCTGCTTCTCGGCATTCACGACGAAATGCGACAGGTGAAGCGAGATCGGATGGGGCTTGCCTTCCTGCGAGCTGTCGGGTGGTTGCAGCGCATTCCCGGTGAATTGCGACGTGTGACCGCGATCCGTCGCTACACGGCGACCGCCGTATTGAGCAACCTTGGCCGCGTCTGGTCTGGTTCACCCCTGGAAGGCGTGGATGGTCGGCTTACCGCCGGCAACCTGACGATCGAGTCACTCGAACTACTGCCACCAGTACGGCGCGCAACGCCCGTGGCAATCGGCGTCGCGACGTACGCCAACCAATTGCACTTGGCGCTCCACTACGATGCCCGGGTTATCAATGCGAACGCGGCGCAAACGCTGTTAAATCGATTGGCGGCGCGGATTGCCTCTGCCATGCCGTCCACAGTGCCCCAGTCCGTTGAGCGTTAGCCGCCTATTTGAAGAATCGCAATGGCCACAGCAAGAGCGGTTAGCGATTGCACATGCATTTCGACATCCTGCGAGCATTCCCACGCGGATCAATGTCACGGCGGCCGCAACAGCGGCAAGACGGACGAGAAGCACGTACTGCGGCAACATCTGGAGCCCGACCACTGTTATGTGACCGGGCAAGACAACGTGGGTACCAAGCATGGTCTAAATGTGGCTTGAACTCGATTTCGTCCTGGATTGCCAGACTGACGTGAAAATCGCTCTCATTCCTAAAATCGAGCTTTAATAGCGCACTAACCGCGGGCGATTAGGCCAAGATCTCGCGGATGACTTTTCCGTGGACGTCGGTGAGGCGGAAATCGCGGCCGGCGTAACGGTAGGTCAGGCGTTCGTGGTCGAAGCCCAGCAAGTGCAAGATCGTGGCGTGCAAGTCGTGAACGCTGGCCGGTTTATCAATGGCTTTGAAGCCGAAATCATCGGTCGCGCCATAGACGGTGCCGCCGCGGATTCCTCCGCCAGCCATCCAGACCGTGAAGCCGTAAGGGTTATGGTCGCGGCCAGCCTGAGCTGCGCCGTCGCCTCCCAACTCGACTGTAGGAGTTCGGCCGAACTCTCCGCCCCAAACGACGAGTGTGTCATCGAGCATGCCGCGTTGCTTGAGATCGGTGAGCAACGCTGAGATGGGCTGGTCGATCTGTTGAGCAAGGCTGCGATGAGCGGATTCGATTTGGGCATGACTATCCCAAGGTTGGCCGGCACCGTGCCAGAGTTGTACGTAGCGGACTCCGCGTTCCAACAATCGGCGGGCGATAAGCGTTTGGCGAGCATGAACACCTTCGCCGTACATTTGACGGATATGTTGCGGCTCGCGGGTAACGTCGAATGCATCGGCCGCTTCGATCTGCATGCGGAAAGCCAGTTCGAACGATTGGATGCGGGCGTCGAGTCGGGCGTCGTGCCGCTCGGACTTGTGCTCGGCATTCAACGCCTGCAGCAAGTCGAGTTGTCGCCTCTGGGCGGTCGATGTGGCGTGCGGGCTGCGAATGTTTTCCACCAGGCGTTCGACCTGCTCGTATTGCGGATCGATGAACGTCCCCTGATAAGAGCCGGGCAGGAAACCGGATTGCCAATTTTCGGCATCTTTGACGGGATAACCGCCAGGGCACATGGCGATGAATCCCGGTAGGTTTTGATTTTCGGTCCCCATGCCATAGAGAACCCACGCACCGACGCTGGGGCGCGGGAGCACGGAATCGCCGCAGTTCATGAGCATGAGCGAAGGCTCGTGATTCGGGAGGTGGGCGAACATCGAGCGGACAACCGCGATATCGTCGATGTGTTCGGCGGTACGGGCAAAAAGCTCGCTGACTTCGATGCCGCTGTGGCCGTATTTTTTGAACTTGAATGGCGAAGGAAAGGCGGATCCTGTTTTGCGTTCGGTAGCGAGAGTTTCCGGGAGCGGCTGACCGGCATACTTTTGCAAGGCTGGTTTGGGATCGAAGGTATCGACTTGCGAAGGGCCGCCGTTGAGGAAGAAATGGATGACGCGTTTTGCCCGCCCCGGGAAGTGAAGCTGTCCGGTGGGTGCCGTGCTAGCCAAGCCGGAGGAATTTGCGCCGGCGGCGATCGAATCGCCGAGCAGGCTGGCGAGGCCGAGCGCGCCGAGCCCCATGCCGGAGCGTTGCAAGAATTCGCGGCGGGTGGACAGTGGATGAATTTGACCAGGGAATGTCATGTGTCGAACCCTCTTTTTATTAGGGAGGGGAACTAAAGGCTGACTCAAAAAAACTTCGTCGGATGGAATTCACCACAGAGGTACCGAGATTCGGAAAAGATTTTTGAACCACGAAGACACAAAGGTCGATTAAAAATCCCATACGGCCTAATACCGCAATCAGAAAATGCGACCTCGAAGGTGTATAAGCTGCTTAAATACTTCGTGTCTTGGTGCCTTCGTGGTTAAAAGATCTTTTCTTGATCTATTGCGTTATATCAGTCGACGAACATTAGTTCGTTGGCGAGCAACAGGACTTGGGCGAACTGTTCCCACCGGTCGAGCAAGTCGGGAGGGGTACCACCGAAGTCGCGTTCGGAATACCAAGTCGTGGCGGGCATTGTGGAGTTTGTTGTATTGTCGGGCGAGACGACCTCTTGAATCTCAACGGACCAGAGGTACTGATCATTATTGAGATCGGCGTTGTAGTCAACGACGAAGTCAATCGTGTCGCCAGCTTCGACCTGGAGCTTCGGGACGTCGAGTGATTGCTGACGATTATGAAGCGTGGTTGATGCGAGCACACCGTGACGATTGGATACGATCCAGCAACGGACGCCGTCACCCGGCGTGACTTGATGCGCGGCGGTGGACTTGATGCTGATGGTTCCGGCGTGCGGCGCAGCCCAACGACGGATGGCAGCGTGGTCGAGATCGTTTCCGGCGTGGCCTCCGGTGGCAGTTAGCTGAACCCAGCCGAGAGCCGCATCGGGCCAGAGCGGGCCACCTTGCCAGGCACTGCCGTTGAAGTGCGGCAGCGCGTGGAAGTCGACTCGGCCTTCGGCTTCAAACAATTTTCCGTACCCATATTGCCAAGCCAGTGGTTCAACTGACATTGCCGGGGCCTCCTCGGGCGGAGATGACAAGAAGGCTAGCGCGGCGTGCAGTTGGGTTTCGGTCGGCTGGCGTTGATACGCGATTCTGTAGAGTTGCTGGATACGGGCGATAACGTCGGTTTCTGGAACATCGCCCAAGCGAGCAGCGAAACCGCGGGCGCGATTGGCCATGAAGGGGTGATTCATAGCAAAGAGCGCTTGTTGCGAGACAATCGTTTCGCTGCGTTGCGGAGCGTGCAGGTCTGGGTTGGCGAAATCGAAGGTTCGCATGGCCGACGTCAGGAACTGGCGGTCGACAAGACCATAGAGAGTGCGTCGGCGGTTGTCGGCTCCGGCGGCGAACAGTTCGGCGGCGCGGCCACCAAGCGTGTCGTCGAGTTCTCCGGAAACGGTAAGGAGCGTATCGCGCCATTCTTCGAACGACAGGCGACGGGCATTCATTCGCCAGAGCAAGCGGTTCTCGGGATCGATCTTGATCGAGCGGGCAAGCTCGGCCGCATCGGCAGGGCCTGTCGATTGCTGCTGGTAGGCGGCAGACAGCAGGATCAAGCGGTGAATCGTTTTGGTGCTCCAGTTGTTGGATGTCAACTGGTTCGCCAGCCAATCGAGGAGTTGCGGATGGGAGGGAGGCTCGGAGCGAAGGCCGAAGTCGCTTGGCGTGCGTACAAGGCCAGCGCCGAAGTGGTGCATCCAAAGACGGTTGACCCAGACGCGCGCGGTGAGCGGGTTATCTGGCGAGGCGATGGCGTGGGCCAGTTCGAGCCGGCCGCTGCCCTGTTGAAAAGGCTGACGATCGGCCGGTGAAAGGGCTTTTAGAAATTGGCGAGGAACTTCGTCACCTTTGACTGCCGGATTGCCACGGCGAAAAATGCGCGGCTCTTCGATGTCGGTGCGATCGAAGAGCGCGACGGCATAAGCGGGTGCCAACGGCGATTGGATGATCCAGCGGTCGACTTCGCTTTGCAAGCCCCACAGACTGACTACGGTCGACGTGTCGACGTACCATTCGATGTTGACGATCGACTCGTTGGGGACGGCACAGGGGGTATGCGGGCCATAGAGGACCTGGCGCAGCGCCTCGGCGTGAGGGTCTGGCAACGATTTCGCGGTCGGCTCCTTAGCGAGGTGCACTTGCCATTCGGCTTCAATCTGTTCGAAAAGCTGACCGTATCGGAGGGCCACGTTACGCATGGAATCTGGAGATTCCTTGAATCGATTCGCCACGAGCGGATTCAACGCATCGGGGCCTGCATTGGCGAGTTGATCCGTGACTTGCTTGGCCTGCTGAGAAAAATCATCTTTACCGAGCGCGGCAAATAAGCGCCAAGGAAGAAAGATCGGATCGTTCGCCTTGGCCATTCTCTGCAGGTACAACTGCCAACGGCGAACGTAGTTGGAATTTATGTCTTCCTTGCCGATGATCTGGCTGAAAGATTCATCGGGATATTTTTCCAACTCCAATTGGGCGGCGAGGTAGTCGGGTGTTTTTCGTCGCACGATGGCGGCCGCCTCCTCGCGGGCGGCGGCCATGCCCGCGGCAAGCGTTTGCTCCCGCTTTTGGAGTTCGGCTTCGAAGGCGGCATACGCCTCGTCGCGTTGGGCCGGCTCGCCGACGCGTACTAATCGTTCGGCGGCGTTTTTAAATACACCGTAGAATGAATAATAATCGGCTGCGGGGATGGGGTCGTATTTGTGGTCGTGGCAACGTGCGCAACCGATAGTGAGGCCGAGCATGCCGCGGCCAACGACATCGATGCGGTCGTCGACGATGTCGTGTGATACACCGAGAAAGCGGCGTCCGAGGGTGAGAAAGCCCATCGCGGCCAGCGCGGAGGGGTCGTCTGGCGCGGCTTGATCGGCAGCGAGCTGCAGCAGCAAGAACTGATCGTATGGAAGATCATCGTTCAGCGCGCGAACAACCCAATCGCGATAGACAGGGGCATGGACAAAGAAGCGTTCCTCGCGGCCGTAAACGTAGCCCTTGGTGTCGGAATAACGGGCAATGTCGAGCCAATGCCGTGCCCACTGTTCGCCGTATTGCGGCGAGGCAAGTAGTCGGTCGACCAACTTTGCGTAGGCATTCGGATCAGGATCGTTGGCAAAAGCTTCGGCCTCGGCCGCGGTGGGAGGCAGTCCGAGAAGGTCGTAAGTGACGCGGCGTATAAGCGTACGACGATCGGCGGGAAGTGAGGGCTGGAGGCCTTGCGATTCAAGCTGGGCCATGATGAAAGCGTCGATCGGATTCTTGCCCCACGTCGAGTTTCGAACCTCAGGTAATTCGGGCACGGCAACGGGTTGGAATGCCCAGTGTTTTCGCTGTGCTTCGGCGCGTTGGTCGGTCGACGTGGAATCTCCGGCGGGCCATGGCGCGCCGATTTTGACCCAATGCTCGAGAACCGCGATTTGTTCTTGGGAAAGTTCCTCGTCGGGAGGCATTTCCAACTCGCCCGTGCGGCGGACTGCCTGGATCAGCAGACTATCTGCGGGCTTGTGGGCAACGACGGCGGGACCACGGTCTCCCCCTTGGAGGATGGCGTCGCGAGAATCGAGGCGCAGGCTGCTCCACTGTTCTTTGTCGCCGTGGCACTCATTACACGAGGCAACCAGCAAAGGGCGAACTTTATTTTCAAAGAATTCGAGATCGGCCGACGACTGGGCGAGGACCGAAGCTGTGGTAAGCAGCGACAAGCAGAACCCAAACTCGGCTCGCCACGCTTTCAATGCTTATCTCTCCTGTGAGTGATCGAACGGCGCGTCTGGAGACGCGCAACGCTGACATTACGCAGATAAGTAAGTAATATAACCTAACGGAAAGTTTAGAGCCACTTGTAGTGACGTGATAGGGATGCGAGTTTGACTCGGTTTTTCATGACACCGCAAGTCGCAACGAGATGCGAGTTTTAAAAATTACACGAGATGTTATGAAAATTACCGAAGTCATTTGCCAGTTACTGCGAATCCCTAGCGTCGAAGCGAAAACAGCCAGCAGCCAGGATGCGGTGTTGGTAAGGATTCGCACGGATAACGGACTCGAAGGCATCGGCGAAGCCGACTCGCAGCCGGAGGTTGTAAAAGCGATTATCGATGCGCCGTTCAGCCACAACATCGCCTGCGGTTTGCGCGAGCTGCTCCTGGGCGAGAATCCGCTGGAGACGGAACGGCTTTGGCAGAAGATGCATCGGCGGACGATGTATTTTGGTCGCTCCTCGGTAACGATTACGGCCATGGCGGCTGTGGACATGGCGCTGTGGGATCTCAAAGGGAAACATTTTGGCGAGCCGATTCACCGGCTGATTGGCGGAAAGCAGCACAATAAGATTCTGGCTTATGCGTCGATTTTGTTCGGGCGAGACGGCAAAGAAACTCAAGCGATTGCCGAACGCTGGCGGGAGTTTGGTTACAAGGCGATCAAGTTCGGGTGGGAACCGATGGGACAAAGCGAGGCATTGGATATCGAACTGGTGCGCGGAGCGCGCGAAGGCATCGGCGACGGCACCCTGCTGATCGATGCCGGGTGTGTGTGGGATGCGAGGACGGCGCTGCGGCGTGCTGAAGCGTTCAAGCAGCTCCATATCGAATGGCTGGAGGAGCCGCTGCGGCCAGAAGATGTGGAGGGTTATCGCTGGCTGCGTGATCGCTCGCCGGTGCCGATTGCGGCCGGTGAGGAGGAATGCGGCCGGGAGTCGTGGCGGCCGTTGATCGATAAGCGAGCACTGGATGTGTACCAAG
>CAZTWS010000161.1:0-9349 GCA_964618225.1 uncultured Planctomycetaceae bacterium | reverse complement strand
GAAACTGAGCGGGACATCGGGCTGTCGGCCATCAGCTCTCGGCTGTCGGCCAATCGGTCTTGCCGATAGCTGACAGCCAAACTGACGCGTTCATTCTCAATACATGATTCAATAGTAGCCAGGGCGTATTTCTTTTCGCTGGCTATCCAGCCAAGGAAACTCTTGACGCGTTTGTGAACCGTTATCGGCTCCGGCTTCTCTGGCTGTGTGAGCGTCGGCTGATTCATAGCCCCAATAACGAATTCATCCGCACCGGCCATGAGCAAGTACCAACGTCGATACGCTTCGGCCTCATCCAGCCCAAAGGTTTATCTGGCGATCGCCTAGTTGGACGTAGAAAGAGTGGGTTTGCCTACGGTAGAATGGCTTTGGCTGACGCATGGAAATAGTTCTCAGAGCTATCACAGCTAATATAGCGAAAACGCTGTTTCGGTTGAAACTCTGCACAATTTCAGAACTTCCCATCGCGGTCGTTGACGTAAGTCCTTACGTGGTCCGGTAGCTCAGCGGTTAGAGCAGGGGACTCATAATCCCTTGGTCGGGGGTTCGAATCCCTCCCGGACTATTGTACAACTGTTCACTACTCGTGAATTTCCGACGTCATGGGGATTTTTAAAGCCGGGCTTCCGGTCGTTGCCGTCCGTTTTCCCCGTTTCCATTGAATGCCGCAACGTTTTCGCAGCGCAAAGTGCTCGATCGAAGTCGGCTTCGGTCACTCGCCAGTAGTGCTTATCAGCGATCTTGGTGCTGTGGCCCATCCACGCGGCTGCCACATGGGCCGGATGCTCGGCAGCCAATTCAGTCGCTCGACTTGCACGGAGATTTTGGAAGAGCTTGGGCCACGCTGTTAGTTTGGCCTTGGTGATGATTCGGAGCAATTGCGTCCGCAGGTTCGCATTGGTGTCGCGATAGCGCCGAATTACCGACTGCTCGCTCAGTCGCTTCTCTTTTGGGTCAAAGTCGACCAGCAACTCATCCAAAGAGGCTTGAAGGAATGGGCGCAATTCACCGAACAGCGGCATGACGCGCTCCCCTTTACCCTCGTGCCGTTCAGTCTTTGGACTCCTCACAACGATTCTCTTGCGATCCATGTCGATGTCGCCCCAACGCAGCGCAAGATGCTCCGAGGGACAACGTAGCCCACCGTAACGGCTCAATGCGAAGATCAGCTTCCACTCAGAATCGGGGCAGGCATTGAGAACGGCATGGGCCTCATCGCGACTGACAAAGTAATCGCGGCCCTCGCTTGCTCCCACGGTCAATCCTTCCATCTTCGCAAAAGGATTGCGGTCGATAAGTTCACGATCCACGGCATCGGCAAAGATCTGCTTCGCGATCGCGCACCGCTTGCGGGCTGTATTCTCGTTCAATCCCTGCCCGCCGGCGGTTGGGTTGTCCTTGTCTTTCGGCCGAGTCAGCCAGCGTCGCCAATCTTTCGCGTCACCAGCCGTAATTTCCTGTAAGAGCTTATCGGCGCCGAACCAGTCCAACAAATTACGCCGCACGTGGCGATAGACTAACGCCGTACCCTGCTTTACGTCGTCCCGTTCGGCAATATAAGCATCAACTAGCTGGCCAAGCGCTTTCCTGTTCGGCTGCTGTTCAGGTTCAGCTTGCTCCCTCGGTGAACACAGACCGACCTCGACCAAGCGAGCGTACAGGTCAGCCCCAATGGTGCCGAGCCAATCGGCAACCGGGCCATCGATCGGAAGACCAGCTCGCTTAGATGTGGCGAGCGACTGGATGTAGTTCTTTGCAGTCGTCGCATTGGTTTTCGAGAGACCGCCTAGTGGTATCGTTGGCCGTCGACGTCCTTGCTTATCCAAAGCGACTTGAACCGTCCACAACGTCTTACCCGATTTCTTGCTTTTGCGCTTTAGCAGTGTTGCCACTTTTCACTTACCTTTCTGCGACTTCTTCGCTCCACTTTGGTCTTTAGGCATAAGAATGATTTTCAGTCCCAATGCCTCGCAAAGGGCATCGACATTTGCCAGTGACAATTCACGTTGTCGGTTCACAAATCGGCTCAGCACGGCCTGGCTAACGCCGCTTTCAAGACTTATTCGATACCGCGTCTTGCCGGATCGCTCGATGGCCCGCCTCAGTTGCTCCGCGATAGGTTCGTTCGTCGCCATTGCCCGACCTTATCGTGATGCTTGCCAACAAGCAAGTACCAAAAATTGGCAGGTCTTCTGAAATTGTTTCCCCGAGTAAGCCACAGGAAACGCAAGTCCCAGACCGGCTGACGTATGCTCCTATTGCGCCGATCGTGGCCGCTGCTGGCCGCCGTGTGAGTGTATGAGTGTATGTGAGTATTTTCCACTGTGCTTGTGCGTGCGCGTATGGGTGTGCGGTCAGGGGTGCTTGTACGAAGTGTGGAAAACACTCTCATCTCTCACCACACTCACACATCCGGCATGGCTCGTAGCCTCCATCGGTAGGCCCGCTGGCGTTGTTCGCCGCGAAGCAGCAGCAGCCGAATCGGCTTTCCGGTGATCTCCAAATCAAAAACCCGGTCCCGCCGATCCGCCAGCATCTTGCCCAGCATGATGCGCTGGCTTTGCTCGCCCTTGTCACCAAGGGCCAGGCACGCATCGTCGGACGCAATCTGCCACAGTTCTTTGACGGTCGTTTCGTTCTCGCTGAACCGCTCCCACCACGCGGCCAGGAACGCCCGCCAAGTCGCCCCTTCGGCGTCGGATTCCTCGTAGAACTCGCCCAGGTTACTCAGGAATCCAGGCACGCCCGCGACGTCCAGGATTCCGCCGATGACTTCCGACCACCGCTCAAACATGCCAAGCGCTGGGGTTCCAGTGGGTCGCCCTGCAACGATCCATGCCCGAATCATCGTCAGCGCCGACCAAACCAGCTCGTCGCGGTGCTCGTTCGCCCATTGCCGCAGGTTCTTATGCCGGAATCCGTTGCGCATCCACGGCCGATCCAGTTTCGCATCCATCCGAATGCGCACCGTGCGGCGGGTAATCTCTGTGCTAAGGGCCGGATTATTGCCGGTAGCGAGCCAAACACACCGAACTGGCAAACGGGCCATCACGGAAACGCCAAGGATTCGATCCTCCCAGGTCGTACTTGTAATGCCCGCCGACACAGCCGCGCTATCGAGTCGCCGTCGCAGGTTGTCAATCAGCACAAACGGCGAACCCCCGGACAACTTCGCCGTGATCCGTTTCCGCCATTCGTCCTCATCGCGCCCTTCGGTCATTGTCGGAATCGGCCGCCCAGTGAACGGCGCCGACAGCATATCGACTAGCAGCGTCGCGCCAGTGCCCGGCGACGGCTTTTCGATTAAATGCAGTGGTGTCGGGCCGTCGATCAAGTCGCGCACGAATGGCAGCAGAATAATGGCCACGGCGTGCGCAACTTCGGCGTCGCTGACAAATGGAAAGTCTCCGAGCAATTCATCGACGATCAGAATGCGCGCCGTTTCAAGGTCGATTCCTTCTGGCCGTTCCGGTACTTCTCGCACGGTGAACCCGACGGCGGGCGAAAAATACGTTTGGCTTGCCGGATGAAAACCAGGCGACGTCTGCAACGTGCCATCGGGTGCGAACACGGGCGCTTCGACGAGTCGAGTCAGTATCGGCAGCGGCGGTTGGGGTGTTGCCTGTACGTCGGCCACAACCTCCTTTGGCGGCCATATTATTTCTTCAACAAAGTCCTCGCCTCGCTTCTTCCATTCTGTCCAGGATGCGGCACGGGCTAGATGGTAGCGTACCATGTCGCGATTTAACGGTTTAACGATCAGCTCGCCTTGATCGCCTGTTTCGATTCGCGAAGGCATACCGCCATACCTAAAAAGCACGGGCGGATTGTTCAATTGTCCGATCGCCTCCCATGCTTTCTCGCTGAGTCTCTCCAATTCCCTAACTGTGCAATCGATTGAAGGCTTCTTGCTCTGGCCATTATCGGCGGGCGGTGTTGCGGAATTCCTGGCCGTACTCGATCGGGGTCGCAAATCGTATTTCGCACGCAACTCTTTCCAGCCCCACTTTTCTTTGCATGAATCGTGGTGACAACCAGCGCAAAGGGCTCCGCTTTCAAATTGGATAAGGTAGGGACCATCGCCGTGGTGCTCACACATTGGCGATTGGCGGAAGATCCATCGACGACCGCCTTGGTACGACTCCGGCCCGTCGATATCAAAGCAGTTGTGAGCGATAAATGATTCGATGTCGAACGGACTTCCGTCCATCCGGCCGTTAGTCGTGTGGTGCCCGCGTGGTGTCTCCGGTGCAATGCCGGCGAGCTTTTCCAGCAGCGATGTGTCGACAACCAGGAGTTCATCAGGTGCGGAAAGAACCCGACTCATTCTGTGTGGACGACTATGGGTGCTGTCCCCTTTACAAGCTCGCGTGCCGTAGAGCTTCCAGATTCTCGCCGGATTGAACACGGTTTTGTCGATCGTCACCTTTTCGTCGTCAAATTCTGATGCGAGCGCAGCCAAGCAGCGCTGCAACAACCCAGCGTCATCGATGGGAAGATCGACTCGATACAACAAATGGGCACCGTTCCCAGAGTCGGCACTGACCGGTTCGGGCCAGCCATATTTCTGCCGTAGCGTGTCGCTAATCCGCGAGGCACGTTCGAGAGCGGCCTCATGTTCGGTGTTGGTGGCCGACACACCTGATGGTCGTTGAGGATCGCAGTCGATCAGGAGCCAGCGCCTCGCGACGATATCCTTGTCACTAGTCGATTCTCCCTTAGCGGCTTTACGCAGACGGTTGGCCGCGCGGGCAAACAGGTCGGGATTGACCGGATTGGGGATGAAATAAATCCCTTTGGCACTCTTAATTCCCCGGAGTGCCTGTCCCAACGCTCTTAACCCGCTGAAATACCCGAATACCGTGTGCAACCAACGATCAGAGGCGGTCACGGCTTCCAGGGCTCGGACCTCGGTCACTTGTCCCGAAACCAATAACAGTTTCAGCGCGCGGCAAACTTCGGTCGCGTCAATCAGCGATTTATTCTTGTCTGCTTCTGGCACTTTATTACCAGCCGGACTTGATGCATTCGTGTTTGAATTTTGAGTAGGCATCCCGTGCCTCTTTGGATCATGCTGTCGAAAAAGGTCGTTGGCGACTTCATTGAGCCCGCCGGCTAATCACGGAATGTCTTCCGGGCTGCACTCTCCTTCTTGTTGGGCGATGAACTGGTGCAACGCGGCCATCGTGTACCGAACACCACGTGGTCCGCACCTTACGCAAGGAATTGGGCCCCGTGGACGCGTAAGTGAAAACACGGTTCGAGTAGATACGCGTAAAAAATCCGCGGCCTCGTTAATTGTGAGCAGCGCGGAAGTTACAGAAGATGCTACGAGTTTGCGTTCAGTTGCCGTTCGCATGGTTTAGGCTCCAGAGAATGCAGTGGCTTGCTGTACTTAGCAGCGTGATTGAAAAGCCCGACTGCTGCAAAGGGTGCGTACCGGGAGCACAATGGGAGTTCTAGAAAATCGCCAAACCGGTTAGACGATTATTTCCCAGCTATAGCCCTCACCGCGTCCGTCAGCACGGAAGCGTAGCATCGAGAGACCGGTATTTAGAGTTTTGACTGTGTCGTTGACTCGCGTTGGGTTTTTGCCTCCCCCCAGTGGATCGTCCATACGTGAGGGCCAACCCAACTCCTCAAATGCGTTAAGTACAGCGCGCAGGTTTTTCGCCTGACGTTTAACTTTGCGTGCAAGATTTCCACTGTATTGAAGCTGCCCAGTTTCCGGATCCCAACGCGGCTTGTCCACCGAAATCGGCTGTACGCTCGGCGAATTAAGTAACTCCTTAGCAGCCACCGAAGCATTCACCATGCTGGCAATGAGTCCCGACCACAGGAGCAATTGCTGCTTATGAAGTTCTTTATCCGAAGGAAACTTCAGTTGGTAATCACTTAACGCAATAAGACTCTCTTGCAACTGCTCCATATAGATACCGAGTGATCGCAGCTTCTCCGAGTCGCCTGGCAACCCAATCTCGTCACAGAGTATTGCAGCATTTTTAAGATCCGATGCCACCGCTTTGATCGCGAGCGACGACTTCGCAAGCGTATCGACTTCATCCGAAGCAAACTCCATCCAACCTCGTGTCGAGGTAGACTCTGCGACCGCCAGCGTTAATGGGAATGCCTGCTCGCACGTCTCGACGACGCTTTGAAGTAATTCACGGAGCCGCGGTAGCGACAGACCAGTCGCCATCAGACACCTACCTTCCATCAAGTCCGACCAGCCGGCCGCCGTGGAAAGGTAGGTGAGAACCACGGCCGGCAGACTGGTCTAATGCGGGAGCGACCCGCGAGGCAGATTATACGATTTACGCATGCCTGTGCGTAGATATGATATGTAGATCAGTCCTTCGACTTCGTGCAATCTGATATTGGGCCAGTTTGAATCTGGCGGGTGGTGAGTTCGGCACGCAATTGTTGTACAGGACTTGGAGCCTGCGAAGACCTCAGACAAAAGGTTTCTTCAAACTGACCTACTACGAGTCTGCGAATGTTATTGATATTCAGTCCGGCCGCAAACTCACATTGGACGCACGCTAGAGCAGGTGCGCGGCTGTTAGGACCGGCAAAAGTACAATACTGGAAAAATCGGTTCCGACGTTTTGAACGGGAGGCGTGAACAATACCAACTCAGAAATCAGGTGCAGCAGAAGCATTTGGCCCGGGCATCATGTCTTTAAGGCAACTTAATTCAAATTCGAGGGCGGAAAAAATGGCCTCAATTTGGCATGATCAGATACCGCAAGGTTTAAATTATAGCGATTTTCGGTTAGCTAACAGCGGCGCGCGCTACCGCAGTAGCGCGCCATTGTGCAGAAGGATATATCAGGACATGGCAGGTACCAAATTGGGTTTCTTTTCCTAGCTAGTCGACGAACTTTTCTGCCGCCCGAAATGCAGAAACTCTTGGTTATCTCGTCCTTAGTCGGCCACCCATCAGGGCTCGCGTTCAGTGTAAGAACCTTGTTCTCTGCCAACATTCTAGCGCCAGTTTCGATAATTGTTTCAAAGCTATATTGGCCGGCTCGACCAGCAATAGCTTGGCCGGTTCTCGTGTTTTCTGAAAGAGGAAGCGGTACAAGAGGCGACCGCAGCTTTCAAAACCTGAGGGGGACCAAGTCTTGCACCAGCGCGCGTACAAGTCGTGTTGCCCCTTGCCTCTTAAGCGGGCATAATCGCCCTGCGTGCTTCTCTCTTACACCAGATAAGCAATCAGGCGGCACCGCTCACGGACACTTTGACATTGGTTTATATGGCCGTGCTTTCGCGATTTATCTCGATTGACGTTGCGGAACGCGGGCAGATCAGCCCTGCCCCGCAATTACTTACCAACCAATTACCGGAATGAATTCAGCCGAACGCCAACTCGAAGAACAGCTCATCGCAAAGCTGGTCGACCTGAAGTACGATCACCGCCCAGACATCCGCGACCGTGCCGCCCTAGAAGCCAATTTTCGCACGCACTTTCAAGCCCTCAACCGCGCTACTCTCACCGACGCCGAATTCGCTCGCCTGCTCGACGAGATCGTCACCCCCGACGTTTTCACCGCCAGCCGCACGCTCCGCACGATCAACAGCTTCACCCGCGACGACGGCACGCCGCTCAATTACACGCTCGTCAACATCAAGGATTGGTGCAAAAACACCTTCGAGGTCGTCAATCAGCTCCGCATTAACACCGACTATTCCAACCACCGTTACGATGTGATGCTCCTGATCAACGGCGTCCCCGTCGTGCAGATTGAGCTCAAAACGCTCGGCATCAATCCTCGCAAGGCGATGGAGCAGATCGTCAACTATAAAAACGACCCAGGCAACGGCTACGCACGCACGCTCCTCTCGTTTGTCCAGCTTTTCGTCGTTTCCAACCGCGACAACACCTACTACTTCGCCAACAACAACGCCCGGCATTTCTCATTCAACGCCGACGAGCGTTTTCTGCCCATCTACCAGCACGCCGACCCGGACAATAAGAAGATCGTTCACCTCGACGATTTTGCGGAGAAGTTCCTCGCCAAGTGCACGCTCGGCCAGATGATCAGCCGGTACATGGTCCTGGTTGCCAGTGAGCAGAAGCTGCTGATGATGCGGCCCTACCAGATCTACGCCGTCAAAAACATCGTACAGACGATCCACCAGAACAGCGGCAACGGCTACGTCTGGCACACCACCGGCAGCGGCAAAACGCTCACTAGCTTCAAAGCCTCCACGCTGCTGAAAGACAATCCCGACATCGAAAAATGCCTCTTCGTCGTCGACCGCAAAGACCTCGACCGCCAGACCCGCGAAGAGTTCAACCGCTTTCAGGAGGGGTGCGTCGAAGGCAACACCAACACCGGCTCGCTCGTCCGCAGAATGGTCTCGGACGATTACGCCGACAAGGTTATCGTCTGCACCATCCAGAAGCTCGGCCTCGCGTTGGACGAAAACAGCAAGCGCAACAAACAGCGCGCGAAGAAGGGGCAGGAAACTTACAAAGATATGCTCGAACCGCTGAGCGACAAGCGCATCGTATTCATCTTCGACGAATGCCACCGCTCGCAGTTCGGCGAGAACCACAAGGCCATCAAGGCGTTCTTCCCCAAGGCGCAACTGTTCGGCTTCACCGGCACGCCGATCTTTGAGGAAAATTCCAAGCAAAAACGCATCACCGGCGACGAGCAGACCCTCCGCACCACCACCGATCTGTTTCAGGAACGGCTTCACTGCTACACCATCACCCACGCCATCGACGACGGCAACGTCCTGCGATTCAACGTCGATTACTACAAGTTCCCGGACGGCACGCCCGTCAAGCCGGGCGAAACGCTCGCAAAACAGAAGGTCGTCGACGCGATTGTCGAAAAGCACGACGCCGCCACCGCGAATAGAAAGTTCAACGCCATCCTCGCTACGTCGTCCATCAACGACGCCATCGCGTATTACGATCTATTTAAGGAAGTTCAGGACGAGAAGCAGAAGGCCGATCCGGACTTCGTCCCGCTCAAAATCGCAGCCGTCTTCTCCCCACCCGCCGACGTCAGCCCCGACGTCAAGCAGATTCAGGAAGACCTCGTCACCGAAGCCCAGGACAACCAGGTCGACTCCGAGGAAAAGAAAACGGCGCTCACGCAAATCATCGCCGACTACAATGCCCGCTTCGGCACGAACCACTCCATCTACGAGTTCGATCTCTACTACCAGGACGTGCAGAAGCGCATCAAGGATCAGCAGTACCCCAATGCCGATCTGCCGAAGAAGGGCCGCGAAAAGATCGACATCACCATCGTCGTCGACATGCTGCTGACGGGGTTCGACAGCAAGTACCTCAACACGCTCTACGTCGACAAGAACCTCAAGCACC
>CAZTWS010000160.1:0-9401 GCA_964618225.1 uncultured Planctomycetaceae bacterium | reverse complement strand
GATTGACGTCCTCCTGTTTGTTGTTGACGATAGCCAGATCGGCAATCGCTCAACTCAACATGCGGAGGCACCATGATTCGGCCCATTCTCGTGATGCTGCTACTTATTTCGCTCGTCCCCCCCGCTACTGCGGCTAATCCCCCAAAACAAAAGACGAGGAAAACGCCAGAACCGACCGTTTCGAACTTCGCCTACGACGATGAATCGCCGCGGCAGGTTTTGGATTTTTGGCAGGCCAAATCCGACGAACCAACTCCACTGGTGCTGCTCATTCATGGCGGTGGATGGAGAGGGGGCGACAAAAGTAAAATGATCAGCGCGGTTCGAGAGTACTTGAATGCCGGCATTTCGGTGGCTTCAATCAACTATCGGCTGATTTCGCCGAATGCCGATTCTGAAATTAGGCCGCCCGTGAAGGCACCTCTTTACGATGCGGCCCGCGCGCTGCAAACCATTCGATCCAAAGCCAAGGAATGGAACATCGATCCGCAACGCATCGCGGCAACCGGCGGCTCGGCCGGCGCGTGTACCTCGTTGTGGCTCGCGTTTCACGATGATCTGGCTCAACCCGGCAGCGAAGATCCCATCGCTCGGCAATCAACACGGCTCAAATGTGCGGCCGTGGTCGGCGCGCAAACTTCGCTCGACCCCAAGCAAGTACAAGAATGGATTTCGAACGCCCACTACGGCGGCCATGCCTTCGGCTTTCAGAACGACGACAAGCAAGGCGTAAAAAATACGCGAGGCTTCGACAAAGCGCTCGAGCATCGTGAGGAAATCATGGACTGGATTCTTGAATACTCGCCGATCGAGCTGGTAACGTCCGATGATCCGCCGATCTACCTCGACTACCCCAAGCAGAAAACCGCCCCCAAGCTGGGCCAAGCCGAGGCCGACCCCACTCACTCCGCCATGTATGGTGTGAAATTGGCCGAAAAGCTGGACGAAATCGGCATCGAGTGCGTACTGGCCTATCCGCAAAAGCCCGATGAAAAATACGGCTCACCGGCCGCGTTCATCATCGAAAAACTTAGCGGAAAGAAAAAATGATTGAGACCTCCGCAGCCCTCTCTGCCGAAAATCGCCACGATTAGTGAGAGTCGACCAGCCCCTTGAAGGTCTATCCATGGTCATTTGAGGGGTGGCATGCTTTCACGCGATAGCGGGTAAGCATGCCTACGCCTGGGAGGCGAAGGCATGCCACTCATCGAATCAAGACTGACAGATCATTAGCTCCGACCGATCGCGGTAGCTACTTCGGCTAGCCAAGCGTCTGGTGGTACTCCGTAGGGACGGAATTTTTCGAGGGTTCCCAGGTCTTCGCTGGCGAACAACCCGCGGTGCTGGCGAAGCCGCATGGCGGCCGGGTTGTCCAGCAAGCTCGAAGAATCGGCGGCGCTCATTTGGAAGGCCACACGCATCTCGAACTCGCGCATTGCCATGCGGTCGAGCACCCGGCTTACGTTGTTGTAGGTATCGCACCACAACAGCGTGTGAACTCCCCAAGCGGGGCCGTTGCGTAAAATTTCTCCCCATTGCTTGTCGGGGCTCGGCTTTTTGTCGCGATCCATCGAGAAGCTGAAGTCATCCTCGCCGCGGCGCAAGTCGCGGAATCGGCCGCCGTTGAAGATTACAAGATAAATCGGCGGTGCGTCTTCTTCCCCCGCCGCTTCGCGACGGGCCAGTTCCGTGGCAATCTCGCCTACGACACGCGCCGTATCGCGTGGCCCAGACACGTCGGCCGCGTGCGGCAGAGCATCGACCACACGTTGCCACGTGCCAGCTTCCGGCGCTTCGGGACGCGTGCCGTCGAGAACATAAAATAGCTTCGGCTTCTGAGGTTCTTTGGATTCATCGCTTGAAAGCGACACGGGGCGATTTTGAGCCGCTAGCGCGACCACAGCGTTCGTCAAAACACCGAGTGCCGCCTCTTCCCAAGAGCCCACCACCAGCAAATTGCTGCCGGCGTGGCGTGCGAAGGTTGCCGAGGTTGGCTCTTTGATTGCCACCGCGGAACCGAGCCACGCCGTTTGAGTTGAGATGGCTCCGAATTCGCCCGCACGGGCCTTGGCGAGCACTTCGCGAAGCTGCGCATTGTTTGTCGGATCGGCCGGTTGATCGCCCTCGAAAACGATCGTTTCTCGTTTGGCGGCAAGCGCTTGTGCTTGTTGGCGTGGATCGCCGGCCGGCACAGCCGCGTTTTGGTTTTGCTTGGCCTCGATTCGTTTCAGGTAACCGATCCGCTCCGACTCGGGCAGCCATACGACTTGGAACGGATGATTGCCGGCCAGCAAACCGTTCTGATCGTTGTAAATCGCCTCGCCCGGTCGGCTGAGGAATCGAGCCGCCATGTTGCGTTCGTCGTTCAAAATGAGATTGGCGTCTGCCTCGCTGCATTGCAGGGCGACGCGCACCGCCATTTGGCCCATCGTGCTTCGAGCCAACGAATAAGCGCCGCTGAGCGTTTGCGAGCCAAGCATGATGTGAATGCCGAACGCACGTCCTTGTCGCACGAGGCGATCGAGCAGCAAGTTGGCTTCTTGCGCTAGCTTGTCGTCTTCCACAAACAGCTCCTGGAACTCGTCGACCACGAGGAGCACGCGCGGCATGATTTCGTTCGGCCGGGCGCGGCGGAAATCGGGCAAGTCCTGCACGCCGGCGGCGCGGAACAAATCGCCACGGCGTCGCAGTTCCACGTCTAACCGTTCGAGCACGCTCAGGCCAAATTCTCGTTCGCTTTCAATTGCGATCACCCGCGCATGCGGCAGCCGATGAGTGGCGTAGGTTTTGAACTCGACGCCCTTCTTGAAATCGATGAGATAGAATTCGACCTCCTCGGGACCGTAAATCAACGCGGCATTCGTGATGAGAGCATGCAAGAACGTGGATTTACCGGAACCCGTTTTGCCGCAAACGAGTACGTGTTGGGAGGTGCCTCTGCCGAGCCGAACAGGCTGCAATCGCCGCGCGCCGGCGCGGCCAACTGGCACAATAAACTCGCGGCCACAGTCGCCCGTCCAGTATTCCGCCTCGGGCGGCGCGACCTGCTCGAAGGGCACCTCAACGCGCATGGACTCCTTGGCCGCACGCCCCGCGGCGCGAATTACTTCGTTGAAACGATCGGGCGATGGCGGCCGATCGAACAACAACGGCAAATGCTCAAACGCCGGATAACGCCAGCGAAACTGGCCCTGCCCTGCTCCGGAGGTGGAATTCGACTGTAAATTTTCGACAACCGAGGGCAAAACATCGAATTCATGGAGCGGTTCGATCGAAGTCGACGAAGCCGCATCGCGCCCCTGGGTCAGGGTAACCCAATCCAAATGCACGGCATTGGCCGCTAAGTCATTGAGGTCGAAGTTCGCCGGCATTTTTTGCTTGCGATCGACCATGATCATCGTGTACACACCACAGCGTGGGCCGCTGGTGGCGATGCTCACCAGTTTTCGAGCCGCCGCCTCGCTGAAGTTAGTCGGGAAGTTGGCCACGACGAGCACTTGGAACGGCTCGGCCACCTCGCCCGCCTGCGCGTTGTACTCGTGGATCGTGGCAAACTCGTTGCGCAGATACTTCTGCAGCACCGTTTCCATGTGCGTGGTGAGCCGCGTCAACTGTTCATCGATTTGCCTGGCATCCGTCCAAATGCGGCTGGCGATGAGCAGTTCATCGAAATCCGCCAGGTGCATGAACGAAGCAAAATTCTCGCCCAACCCGACCGGGTCGAAAATGGTGAACCGCACTTTTCCCGGCGGCATGGCCGTGAGCATCCGCAGCATCATAAGCTGCAATACTTCGACCGCCTGTTTCCGCCCCGCCTCATCGGCCGTGATGAGCAGCACCGGGTGCTCGTCGAGCGTCATCAAAGCCGGCAATTGCAGTTGGGTTGACGCCGGGCGCAAACGTTCGTCGCCAGGCAGACCATTTTTCACGCGCGCCAAGTCGAGCGTGACGTTGCCAAATTGAATGGCAGGCGAAACTTCTTCCGGTTTCGGCCAATTGTTGTAATCGGTTTCATCCCACTTGGGGAAAAGCCGATCGCATGCCGCGTTGAGTTGAGCCACCTCACTATGCAGCCGACTCAATCCACGGTGCCACTTTTCGACCAGCGATTGCCACTCTTGCTCGTGTTTGGCACGCAATTCCTTAATAGTCTGGTTGTACTCCGCTTTGTAGGCTTCCTGGCGTTCATCGCGGCAATGAGTAACTTGGGCAAGTTCGGCGCTGTGCTTTTGTTTCGCCTGGTGAAGCGTTTCATCGAGCTTCTGGCGTAGGTCGGCCAGCAGTTGCGGAAAGGTTTTCCCCGCTCGCCCGATTTCGTCTTCCATCCACCGTTCGCGTTCGCCAACAATCTTGTGTAGTTTGCGATCGACCTCGCTGAGTTTTTGATCGCGTTCGGCCACTAATGCCTGTGCCTCGCGTTGTTCTCGCTCTCGCGTGGCCTCGAGTGCGTCGCGAAGCGCTTGCCGGCCGTCGGTCAGTAGTTGTTGGATCTTTTGGAACTGCTGGGCACTTCGATTTCTGGCAACTGGCCAGAGCCATGCAAACAGGCCCGCCGTTGCCACGACAGCTACCGCGAGCGCGACTCCAACCGCAAGGCCGATGCTATCCTGAAATAGGATCGCGCTTGGCACGGCTGCGGCCACGAGGACGATGAAAAAAATCCCAAACGGCCAACCACCTTCAAAAACTTTCGTACCCCATTGCTGATGAAGGGCGACCGCTTCATCGCGAACTTGGCCAACCAAACCGGTGGCTTGCTTCACTAATTGCTCCGCACGATCGCCGGCCGATGCCGAATCGTCAGCATCGTCGTCCGTGGCTACAGATGCCGTGGCCGCGGGAAACTCGCGCCACTGACGACGCATTTGCATGATCGCAATCGCGTCGTGCTCCAGCACGCTGAATTCCTGGTTTAGCCGTTCGAGTTGCTTAACCGTTTCTTGAAACCGCTCGCGGGGGCGTCCCTTGAGCGCATCGAAAACAGTGAGGGTTTCCCAACTAGCCTGCTGACGTTCATTGCGGGCTGACTCCGCGACACGCGACACCTCGGATTCAACGCCGCTACGCAGCCCTTTGTATTCCCGCTGGGCCGCGTCGCGCTGGTGCTCGTATTGACGACGCGCATCGCCAGACACTTGCTCGTATTCTTTAGAAACCAGTTCACGACTGCGCTCGAACTCTTCAGCGATTTGTGTGGTCGCCTTTTCGCGAGCAACCTCGGCCTGGCGTAGCCCGTTCTCTAAATCGGCAGCAATCCGCTTCTCTTCGGCCGCCCGCTCGTTGGCGAGCCGCTGAAGCTGCTGCATCATTTGAATCTCGTGGCGAGTAGAAAGCTCGGCGTTCCCATCCGATAAATCACCCTGCCCTGCGACCTCGGGCAACGCCACACTGTGCTTCGAGTTTCCGTTCGCGGCGCGTGCGGGCACCGAGGCGTCGATCGAATCGGCCTCGTGATTCAACGGCGTGAGTGGATCGACTTCACGACTCGCAGTCACGTTCCACCTCGTCCATCAAAAGCGTCATGCGCGAAATCGCGTCGAGTGCCAACTTGACGCAAGGAATCATCGGTTCTAAATGCTCTTTTTGAAACCGCTGGCTTACCGCGTCGTTCCACTGGTCGGAAACTTCGCTCCAGGTCGTTTCCAAATTTTCGAGCGCGTGCCGAATGCGGCCTGCCCCGGTGGAAAGATCGCATTTACGCATCGTGCTGCCCCTTCGGTTCTATTCCGTTTTCGCGGCCCGATTCATTCCCAACCGCTTGGGTTGCTGCTTTGGTGCCCGTGTTGTCCTCAACGGAGGCACTGCTTTTGGCTGCCGACTCGGGCCAAATTTCCTTGGCGAGTGAGACATCGCTATACGCAGATCGTGCAATACCTGGCTTCAAGGATTGATAATCTTCTAAATGGCGGATGATCTTGGTAAGCACCCCCATCGACTGGGGCATCTCGATTTCAACCAACCGCACGAGTCGCGAAATGCGCCCTTCGTATTCGAACAACTCGTGCTGAACCGTTTTTTGCCAGTGTCGCACTCGCTCTTCTTTTTCTTGGCAGTAGCGTAGCCGGGCTTGTGCTTTTTTCAGGTTCTGGCGTTCTTCGTAACACGATGGCCGTTCGTCGCCCACAGGGAACATGAGGCAGCGATGCAATGCCTGCTGGGCCTCGTGTACTTCATCACCAGCGCGACGCACCTGACCTTTCCAATGACGCGGCCGGTCGTGTTCTAACCAATCGAGCATGCGACGCATTTCTGAGCTGAGTTCCGTCAACGCGTCGGAAATCTGCTGGTCGAATAGTTGCAAAGCCCGCCGCACGGTATCAATGGCTTCCAGCGAATGTACGTTGGCCGAAGTCATGGTTTGGTTGCAAGCAGGCAGTTCGTGGTATGCGGAATGATCATAAAACGATGATCGGCATGAGGTCGGCCCCTGGCTTTTATTGTCTCCTAGCGTTGCTGCAAGTATTCTTCGATCCGCTCGGCTTTACGGAGCAAGAAAGGAGCATGCTCGTTGGTAACCTCCATGTAGCGAGCAATTACTTTCATGTGTTCCTCGAAATCTTCGGTGAACTTTTTATGCTCCTGGTCGCGCCAGGTGCCCCCCAAGGCGTGGAGTTGGGCCCGTAATGCCGTCAGGCGCTCCTCCAATTCCTGGTTAAACTTCTTCAGGTTCTGGGCAAAACGCCGGAGCTCATTCGGATCGACGATAGCTTGAGACATTCGATCGCCCCGCTATGCTGAAAAGACCGGAAAACGCGCGAAACGGCACCTACTCTTCTTATTATACCCCGTGCCGGAAATACCGGTAAATGAAGGACTTCCGACCAACAGCGGTGGTGGAAAACACCGGGACGTTTGCGATTAAAAGCCAGTCCTCCCTCTCGTTTGTCCGGGAGGGGATTTCAACTTCGGGGCTAAGACTCGCGGCTTGCTCGGCCGTGTTCAACCCCTTGGTTCGGCCAACATTCGCGATTGAGCACAAACGCGATCTTTGCAGAAACTGCTTCCACCCCTTACAATCATGTTAAGTGATCGGTTGGTAAATATCGATCGCACCAATTCACTTCAGCACTGCACAAGGAGTCCTGCATTGTTAACCGAGCAAGAGGTGTCGCGAAGTTGGGGCCTGGTATTCAAGGGCGATCAGTTCGCACCCGATTCGTTCGACCGGGCCGAGCAGTTGTTAGAAGAGCTACGACCAGAAAGCCCGTTGCGTTTACGACTGACGGGCGAGTTGGAAGAGCTGCGTAAAATTCATTTAAGCCGCGAAACGATTACTGCCTAGCAGCAACCGGCAACATTCGCATCAGCGAAAATAGCCGCGATCCATTGAGTCGTCGGGGCCTTGCTTCCCGAAGCGACACTTTGGATTGCGGCTATTTGTATTTTTAGGTTTGTATGTTGTTCCTCAGCCCTGACTCAGGCCGGGTGCTAGTAGACGAACTCCACACCCAGGTCGAAACCGTTGATCAAGAAGTTCTCGCCTTTGGTATCGACATAGCCCATATCGGGCAGTGAGTATCGTACCGAAGGAGCCGCCCGGCGGATGTTGCCGAGGTAAGCACCGGTGTAGCCCAGCTTAAGTGCCGCACCTTTCCATACGTGGTAGGAGGCCTGAACTCGCAACTCGCCCACCGGCGAGAACTCCTGTTCACGCAAACCATGGGAGAAGGCGGTCGCACGACCATTCAGGGGCTGGTTCAGAGCACCGGGAACCATGCCGATGCCCGTGATGCCAAGCTGATCCCAGTCGGCAATGTTGTAGCCGAACATGAATCGCGTGTCGGCCGACAGACGCCAACGCTGACGTTGATTCTCCCATCGCAAGCCAACTTGCGGGCCGACGATTTGGTTCGTGAACGAGGTGTCCCAGTAGGCACCGTGCAGAATGCTACCTTGAGCATCGACACGGAACTGATCGTACAGTCGTAAGAAACGGGCACCACCACTCAACGTCAGGCGATTGTTCTGGTGCTTCTTCATGTAGTGATTGTTCGTCAGATTGTGAGTCCACATCAATTCCACGCCGTCAGTTTCGGTATGGCTCGTAACGGTGACGTTATCGAAGAAGATATTGAACTCGTGCATGTCGCCGAAGTCTGTAAAGATACCAACGATGTTACCATCCGGATCGAGTACAAATCCGGAGCCCCAGGTGTCGTTTCCATTAAGGTTGTCAGCACGGCGGAATGTATCGCTATCGTCGCCACCGCCCTCGTCAAATGTGGGATTACCATAGTTCCCCACATACATGGTTGGACCAGCGACCGTACCTTGCTCGGCACCAATCGTGTTCAAGTAATCGCGGAATCCCATCAAGAACCCGGCTGGCGTCTCGAACAGCACTGGCACGCTGCCGAAGCCGAACGCACGCACTTCGCCCACAGGGCCAGTGCCAGGACCAATGTCGTCGCCGCCCGTGTAATCATCTTCAATGAACGGAGGGATGCCACCGTCTTCGACACGCGGCACAAAGCCGTAGAGCCGCGATTGGTGGAGCTCCGGGCCGTCAAGAATGCCTACTTGCCAACCATTACCCTGATCCTGGTATCCGAATTCATAGCGGTTACCCATCGCGAAGCCCGCATCGGGCGGAACGTCGCGAAGCGTATTCTGCACCAAGTAAGGTGCCGGAACCGGATTATTCGGATCAACTAGGTCCTGGGGATTTACCCGGTAGATGACCTCGGCGAATTGCCCGTTACCGGTGAGCGTTATATTCTGCACACCGTTGAACCACGTGATGGTATCGGTCAACTCGGTATTGCCGACGGTAATCCGCTCGCCTGTGTATGACCAGAAGAGCTTGTTGTACTCGAAGAAATAGCCCGACCATTGGTCGTCAGCCATATTATCGAGGTCAATATCGTACGGCGCGAAGAGCTGGAGATCGTGATCGTGGTTCGACGGGCCAAAAGGTACGTTTTCTTGCGAGCGTACCATACCCGTTAGAACCACCATCATGATGGCCGTGGAAGTGAGCAAGGATAACAGCGAAAATCTCATCGTTTCCCCCAGGCGACTGAACGCGAGGAAAGCGCATTGGCTACGGCGACGCCCCATTGCGTCTTCACCCGGCACGGATGCGTGTGGGTAAGTATCGGGTTTGCCTTCCGTACCAGTTGAGTAAGATCGGTAAAGTCTGACGAAAATCGGGGTTATTCCGATTCTGCCGCTTGTACCGTGCTGGCACTCGCTAGTTCTCTCAATGCCCCACGATTACTCGAAAAGTGGCAAACCCCTGCGAATAAAGAGATTTTTTTAGTCTACTGCGGCTAGAGCAGCCGATAGCACTCTTCAATTAACCAGCAATAACAGCAGTGAAGCGATAGCAACCCACTACGACCGCAAGCTAGTGTTCTGTCCATGGTCATTTGCTGGGTGGCATGCCTTCGCCTTCTGGG
>CAZTWS010000159.1:0-9486 GCA_964618225.1 uncultured Planctomycetaceae bacterium | reverse complement strand
CGCTACCGCGTGAAAGCATGCCACCCAGCAATTCAAGACTGACAGAACACTAGAAACCGAACGAACCGTGGGAAATTTAGCCCGCTTGGTCCGCAAGCGGCTCCATCTCGTTGAGCGAGACGGCTACACTACCATAACCCTATTCTCTGTGGCATTTTATTTTCGCATACTCGCCTTGCGGGCAGCCGCGACAAACCGCGCAACGAGGTCCGCATCTTTCACGCCAGGAGCCTTCTCCACGCCGCTCGCTACGTCCACCCCGTCGGGCTTCACAGCCTCGATCGCCGCGGCAACATTCTCCGGCGTGAGCCCCCCGGCCAGAATGAGCGGCAATCCTCTCAACACTTCGCGTTGCGAACCAATCGCCGACCAATCGGCCGTGCGACCACTACCGCCGTACTCCGCCCCCGCATCGGCATCCATGAGCAACGCATCCGGCATCCGCCCCAAGGCGTGGCACTCCTCCAGATATAAGGACAGCGGCGCGAGCCCCTCCGGCCCGCAGCGATACGCCCGCATAATCCGAACATGAATTGGCAACTGAGGTAGAAGGCTCGCCGGCTCATCACCATGCAGTTGCACCGCCGTCAGCCCTACCTGTTCCACGATCTCCGCAATTTGCTTGGCACCTTCGTTGACGAACACGCCAACCTTAAGCACGTCAGCCGGTAACTGCTCCACGATTTGTCGTGCGTGGCGAGGTTCAACAAATCGCTTACTTTTATTAAAGAAATTGAACCCAAGTGCGTTTGCCCCGGCCGCGCAAGCAGCCAAACCATCGTCTGCGTTCGTAATGCCGCAAATTTTTATCCAAAACGCCATACGTCCATCATACGTCGTAGCCATCACCGCAGACTAGCATGCCAGCAGCCAGGCAATGGGTGATATCACCTCATCCGCACACCGTAGTCCGAACGTCCTGGAGAGACCGTCTTTTTCACGACGAGGAAACAAAAATACTGCAAATTGCGGCGGTAAACTTTTGGCGCTGCCCTATCCCCACCACATATACACCTTTTTTACAAGCTGAGAATGAAGCTGGTTTTGCCAGACTGCCGATTCATGACCATAGCGCTTGCGCTCGTGCTGCGCTCATCGAACGTCTCGCGAATTGGTATCGTTGCCCCAGGTAGCCGGATCATGCCCACGTTGACATCGACCTCAAAACTCCGCCAGTTAGCCGAACGCGATCAGCGAGTCTTTGCAACCTATCCGCTCGTGGCGCGGTACTTCCCCGCCTCGGCCGTTGAAGACGCCCGCCAACGACTCACCCGCGCAATCGACCGTGGCGATGGCCCTGGCCTCGTGATCGGTGCCCCCGGTACCGGCAAGTCGTTGCTACTGCAGGTGCTGGCCACCCAATACCACTCCAAGTTCGATGTCGTGCTGCTCGCATGTGCCCGACTCTGCACTCGGCGTGCCATGTTGCAAGCCATTTTGTTCGAGCTTGGCCTACCTTATAAAATGCGCGACGAAGGCGATCTACGGCTGAGCTTGCTCGATCACCTACTTAGCGATGAATGCCCCTCGGGACTGCTACTATTAGTCGATGAAGCCCAGGCTCTGCCCACCGCGCTGCTCGACGAACTGCGTATACTCACCAACCTGGTTCGCACCGGCGTGCCACGAGTGCGGCTCGTACTCGCCGGTTCTTCGTCGCTCGAGGAAGCTTTCGCGAACCCCGAGCTCGAATCGTTCAGCCAGCGGCTTGCCGCACGCTGTTACTTGGCTCCGCTCAATCATCAAGAAACGCGTCAGTATATCCTCGCGCAAATTGCCGCATGCGGTGGAACTCCCGACGAAGTAATCCACGCCGACGCCTGCGCCGCCGTTTTCGATGCCACCGATGGCGTACCACGCTTGGTGAACCAACTCTGCGACCGCGCATTGCAACTCGCCTTTGCCTCCGGCAAGTCGGCCATCGATCGGCTCGCCATTCAAGAAGCATGGTCCGACCTGCAGCAACTGCCCGCACCTTGGGACACACCACCACTCGATGCCCCGGCCACAAAGTCCGATGTGGTCGAGTTCGGCACACTCAGCGACGACTCGCTCTCGATCGTCGCGGCTTGCGACGAAGCCTTACTCGACGACGGCACGGAACTTGAGCTAGATGACGAGCCCCTTGCGGATGAGCTAACAGCAACTTCCACCGCCGTGGCCACCACGGCTATCGCCACTAACGCCGACCCGTTTGCCGAACAGTTCGACGAAGAGGAAGTAGTGCTCGACAACTTCTCTGGCTGGGACGACATATTCAACCGCTCCGTGCCGCGAGTACAAAACCGCCACGACCCGGGATTCTCCACCATGGTCCAAACAGCCATTGATTCCTCGCCCGTTTCGAGCAGCCTATTCACCGTCAGCAACATGCCATCCGAAAAAGAGGTTTCCACCACATCTACCGCGGATCGTCCACGACTCCGGCTCGCAGATGTCCCCGATGATCGCCACGCCGTCCCTTCAACTTCCACGCTGAAGTCCATCGCCGACCTGCACACCGCGAAGATCGACACTTCGAGCATTCTCGGAACGCTCGAAGTCGAGGCAGTCGAATCGCCGGTCGCCACCGCCACTGAGGAGCCAGTGCTCGTTATCGAAGACGATATTCCACACCGCCCCGGCCCACCGTCGCCCGTTCGTCGCGAAGAGTTCAAAAACTTGTTCTCGCGCCTGCGTAGCGGTTGAACATCCGAGCGGATATCCTGGGGACGATGAGCATTTACCTAGTTACTGGCGGTGCCGGCTTCATCGGCTCGCATCTCACCGAAGCACTCGTCGAACGCGGCAAAAAAGTTCGCGTGTTCGATAACTTATGCACGGGCAACCGTGCGAACGTCGAACGACTCGAAGGCCGCGCCGAGTTCATCGAAGGCGACCTCGTCGATCGCGATGCAGTGGAGCGCGCCCTCGATGGCGTTGAGGTCGTCTTTCATCAAGCAGCTCTCGCATCGGTGCCGCGCAGCGTAGATACCCCGCTCGACACCAACGCGGCCTGTGTCACGGGCACGGTCAACCTGCTCGATGTGGCCCGGCGCGGCGGCGTTCGCCGCGTGGTGTTTGCTGGCTCCAGCAGCGCGTATGGCGATCAACCAACACCCGCCAAACACGAAGGATTGCTCCCTGCCCCGTTGTCACCCTATGCGGCCGCAAAAATTGCCGGCGAGTTTTACTGCCAGGCATTCACCCACACCTACGGGCTCGAAACGGTCACGATCCGTTACTTCAACGTGTTCGGCCCCCGGCAAGACCCCCAAAGCCAATACGCGGCCGTCATCCCGAAATTCATCACTCAAATGCTCGCTGGCGAGCGACCCACTATTTTTGGCGATGGCAAGCAATCGCGCGACTTCACCTACATCGAAAACATCATCCACGGCAATCTGCTCGCCGCCGATGCCCCGAACGCCGTGGGCCGCTCGATCAACGTCGCCTGCGGCGAGTCTTACGACTTGCTCCAAGTCGTCGACGGCATCAACAAAGCGCTCGGCACGAACATCAAGCCGAACTTCGAACCGGCCCGCGTGGGCGATGTCCGCGATAGCCTCGCCGATATTTCACTCGCCCACAAATTGCTAAACTACCAGCCAACCGTCGACTTCGAAGAAGGCCTCAAGCGCACGGTCGATTACTACCGCCAAGCCGCCAGCAAGTAATGACCACCAACGACTCGCCATCGCCAGCCGACTCGTTCCCGCCAACAAGCTCCGAAATCCGCAACCCCCAATCCCCCCGCCTCCTCGTCGCGCTCGCCACTTATAACGAAATCGAGAATCTGCCTGCTCTCGTCGAGGCAATCCTTAACATCCTGCCGGGTGCCGATGTCCTCGTTGTCGATGACAACTCGCCCGACGGCACCGGCAAGTGGTGCGACTCGTACGCCAAATCGGAACCCCGATTACGCTGCCTCCACCGCACCGGCAAACTGGGCCTCGGCACCGCCACCCTTGCCGCGGCCCGCTACGCCATCGAACACAACTACGACACATTCATCACGCTCGATGCCGATTGGAGCCACGACCCAAAACACTTGACGGAGCTCGTCGCAAACCTGCATAATGCCGATGTTGCAATCGGTTCTCGTTATTGCCCAGGCGGCCAAATCGAGGGCTGGCCCATGAGTCGCCGCGTCGTAAGCCGTTGGGTCAACGGGCTCACTCATCTTTTCCTGCATCTACCGGTCCGCGATGCCAGCGGCGCTTTCCGCGCTTACCGCGTTGCCAAACTACGCGAAATCCACCTCGACGACCTCCGCGCCACCGGCTACTCCTATCTCGAAGAGTTGCTGTGGATGCTTCACCGCGCCGGCGCAACTTTCGTCGAAGTGCCCATCACCTTCCGCGAACGCCGTGCCGGCCAATCCAAAGTCAACTTCCAAGAAGCTTGGGGGAAGGTCCGCACGATCGTACGGCTGGCTCTCCCTCCTTGATTCTCAACCACGGTTGTATTTGCCACGCACAACGATCGTAACGGTTGTGCAACGTATGGGCGGACAAGACTTTCAGGCGCGATCGATTCACAACTAGTCCTGGTGGTGAATTCCTTAGCTATCGAGTTCAGCGTCCTATTCTTAAAGGTCTGATCGGCGCGATTCGACCGAGCGCCGATCCCCCTCATACGGAGCGAAGCCATGTGTGCTAAACGTATCGGAATTTTGACTAGCGGCGGCGATTGTCCCGGCTTGAATGCCGTCATTCGCGGTGCCGCGAAAACCTGCTGGCGACTTGGCTACGATTGCATCGGGTTCCTCAAAGGCTACGAAGGCCTCTACGATCCCGTTCAATACATCACGCTCACTCCGCAAAACACCACCGGCATCCTCAACGAAGGCGGCACCATCCTCGGTTCCACAAACAAGGGCCGATTCGCCGCCACCTGTGGCGTTTCCGACCGAATCCAAATCAAACGCGAACTGCTCGAAGGCGTGAAGCGTACCGTCGAACAACTCGACCTCGAAGGTCTCGTGTGCATCGGCGGCGACGGCTCGCTTGCCATCGCACAACAATTCCACGAATTCGGAATCCCTGTCGTCGGCGTTCCCAAAACGATCGATAACGACCTCTCCGCCACGGCATTCACGTTCGGCTTCGATAGCGCCGTCGATTGCGCGACCGATGCCCTCGATCGGCTTCACACTACGGCCGCCAGCCACGAACGCGTGTTCGTGCTCGAAGTGATGGGCCGCCACGCCGGTTGGATCGCGCTGCACGCCGGCATCGCCGGTGGCGGCGATGTCATCCTCATTCCTGAAATCCCGTGGACCTTCGACGGCGTTTGCCAAAAAATTCTGCAGCGCGAACAAAGCGGCAAAAAATTCACGCTCCTCGTCGTTGCCGAAGGCGCTCAAATGCCCGATGGCTCGATGGTCGGCGAACATCGCGAAGGCGCTCAAGCCAAACTCGGCGGCATCGGCGAACTCGTTGCCCGCGAAGTCCAGCGCCGCCTGCTCAAAGAAGTTCGCGTCGTTGTTCTCGGCCACTTGCAACGCGGCGGCCCGCCAACCACGTTCGATCGCGTGCTCGCCACGCAATACGGAGCCCATGCCGTGCGATTGATCCATGAAGGCCGCCTCGGCGAAATGATTTGCTACCAACCGCCGCAAATGCTCAGCGTGCCCATCCTCCAAGCCGTCCACCGCATCCGCGAAGTCGATGCGAAGGGTGCCGCCGTTCAAGCCGCGCGAGCCCTCGGCATCAGCTTTGGCGATTGCTCGAACAGCCTCAGCCCATTTGCCTGCGACCTGGACGAAGTCGAAACACTCGCCGACCTCGAGCAGAGCGCCGAGTTCACACTCGAAATGGCCGAATCGGCCACCGCCGAAGCTCTCGCCGACTAGCATGCTCTAGTAGATCAAACCAATCCCAAAGCGAGCCGGGCCGTCCCCGGCCCCGTGAAAAAAACCTCGAGTCCCCAACACGCTCAAACCATACCGCTACGGCCGTACTCCACCCCCCACGACAACCGCTACGTCCGCTCCCTCTTAAGCTGCCAGCGGATTCCCCCCGCATCCAGGGTGCAGTGGGCCGCTAGCGTCCCCCCCTGCCAGCTTCTAAACTATTTCCTAGGTTGGGCAACTCTCGGTCGCCCGTAGGTGGTCGCCACAGCGACCAGTTTCTTAGGTTGGTACTTCAGACAAAGGTCTCGCGATGTCGGTAGCCCCAGGCGTTCAATTAGATACGGTCATGCACGAAACGCGGGTTTTCCCCCCGCCGCCAGAGTTCGCCGCCAAAGCTCGAATCAAATCGGCGGAAGAGTACCAAAAAATCTGGGACGAAGCCGCGGCCGACCCCGTCGCCTTCTGGGCCGACCTGGCCCGCAAAGAGCTCCAATGGTTCGAGCCGTTCCAAGAAGGACTGGTGTGGAACGAACCGTTCGCCCAATGGTTTGCCGGCGGAAAAACCAATGCCTCCTACAACTGCCTCGACCGAAACATCGAGGCCGGGATAGGCGACCGCACTGCCATCCTGTGGGAAGGCGAACCCGGCGACACACGCAAGCTCACCTACCACGAACTTCACCGCGAAGTTTGCAAATTCGCCAACGTGCTCAAAGAACTCGGCATCGTCGAAGGCGACCGCGTCTCGATCTACATGCCGATGGTTCCCGAACTGGCCATCACCATGCTCGCCTGCGCGCGCATCGGCGCGGTCCACTCGGTCATCTTCGCCGGTTTCTCTGCCGAGGCCATTGCCGAGCGCAATCGCGATGCCGGTGCCAAGCTGCAAATCACCGCCGACTACGGCTGGCGTCGCGGAAAAGCGCTCCCGCTCAAACAAACTGTCGACGAAGCACTCGCCAAAAGCCCCACAGTAGAAAAGTGCATCGTCTTCCGCCGCGCTCCTGATATAGCCGACTCTACTAGCGTCGGCGATTCCCCGGCCCCCGGCCCCCAGCCCCCAGCCCCCAAAATGCAATCTGGCCGCGATTTCTGGTGGCAAGACCTCATGGAGAAGGCCTCGCCCGACTGCCCCGCCACGCCGCTCGATTCCGAAGCGCCGCTCTACATCCTCTACACCAGCGGCTCCACCGGCAAACCCAAGGGCATCAAGCACACCACGGCCGGTTACACCCTCTACTCCAAGAAAACCTTCCAATGGGTCTTCGACCATCGCGACGACGATGTCTACTGGTGTACCGCCGACATCGGTTGGGTCACCGGCCACTCCTACGTCGTCTACGGCCCACTCTCGGCCGGTGCAACGATCCTCATGTACGAAGGCGCGCCGAACGCACCCGATGAAAGCCGCTTCTGGCAGCTCATCGAAAAGTACAAGGTTACTATCTTCTACACCGCCCCCACCGCCATCCGCGCGTTCATCAAGTGGGGCGACCATCACGTCACCAAGCACGACCTTTCCAGCCTCCGGCTGCTCGGCACGGTCGGCGAAGGCATTAACCCCGAAGCCTGGATGTGGTACCACCGCGTCATTGGCCGCGAGCGCTGCCCCATCGTCGATACCTGGTGGCAAACCGAAACGGGCGGCATCATGATGAGCCCCCTCCCCGGTGCCATCGCCACCAAACCCGGTAGTTGCACCAAGCCGCTCCCCGGCATCGTCCCGGCCATCGTCGACCCCAGCGGCGCACCTGTCGACGTCCATCACGGCGGATGGCTCGTCATGACTCATCCTTGGCCCGGAATGCTCCGCGGCATCTGGGGAGACGATGAACGATTCAAAGAAGTCTACTGGAGCAAAATCCCAGGCAAATACCTGGCCGGCGACAACGCCCGCCGCGACGAAGACGGCTACTACTGGATCATGGGCCGCATCGACGACGTCTTGAATGTTTCTGGCCACCGCCTCAGCACGATCGAAATCGAGAGCGCCCTCGTCTCCCACCCCAACGTGGCCGAAGCGGCCGCCGTGGGCCGACCAGACGATCTCAAGGGCGAAGCCGTCGCCGTGTTCGTCACGCTCAAGCATGGGGAGCCAAACGACGAACTTCGCGACCAGCTCAAAAAACATGTCCGCCACGAAATCGGAGCCCTCGCCCAGCCAGACGACATCCGATTCACCGCCGCCCTGCCCAAAACACGTAGCGGCAAAATCATGCGCCGCCTGCTCCGCGACATCGCCGCCGGCAAAGAAACCATTGGCGACACCACGACACTCGAAGACTACACTGTACTAGCTAAAATCCGTGAAGATGAGGAATAACCTGCTCCGGACCGCCGCATAGTTCCACCCAGCTATACTGCACTCGAGCAGATCATTTCGGTTGGTATTGATGGTTCTTTTCTACTTTTCAAAAGGAGCGGTGCAATGGAACAACTCATTCCTATCTTGATGCAACTGATCGGCGGCGCGGTCGGCGGCAACGCGGTTGGTGCGGGACTTAAAAACGCCAACCTGAGCGCGTTGATCCGTACGATCTTGGGGATTGTCGGTGGCGTGGGCGGCGGGCAACTGGCATCCGTACTCGGCATTTTGCAAACCATCCTCGGCGAACAGGCTGGCACCGGCGTTGAAGCGGTCGGCAATGCCGGCGTCGGTGCTGTCGCGGGAGGTTTGCTCACGCTAATCGTCGGCCTCATCAAGCAGTCGACAAACAAAACCCAAGCTTAACCATTGGCGAGCCGGGCCGTCCCCGGCCCCGTTCTCCAACAACAACACCCTAACCCGCGTTGCATATCCACAACGCGCTTTATAAACAAAAAACCTCGTACCTCCCCAAGGAAGGGAAAACCTACGTGATCGGTCGGCTGATACTACTTCTGCAGGTCAGCCGACCGATCCTTTGGCCTCTTCTGCCGCTTGTCTACATCATCGGCATGCAAGCCGGCCATGCCCCGTGGAGCATCGTCGCTCTCACGCAAATCGTTCTCCTCACCTTTCCGATGAACCTCATCGGCTGCGGCCTGAACGACCTCTACGACTACGAATCCGATCGCCTCAGCAAACGACGACGCCTCATTTGGGGCGCTGTGATTCAACCCGCCGATCGGCAGTTCGTTTGGGAAGCGTGCATCGCAGCGATGCCGCTCGTTATTTTCGGAAGCTGCCTCGCCCGCAATGGGGATAACTTCGTCAACACGGTTTCCCTTGTCCTCATCGCCTGGCTTTACTCGGTACCGCCCGTTCGCCTCAAAGAACGACCGCCGCTCGATTCGCTGACCAACGGCCTCGGTTACTTCCTGCTGCCCTTTTCGATGGGCTACAGCCTCGGTGCCGATATACGCACGATTCCTACGCGTTACTACTTTCTCGCGCTATGCGTGGCCGGCATCCACGCCCTGGCCACCGCGGCCGACTATGAAAGCGACCGCGCCGCCGGCCATCGCACCATCGCCGTCGATGCCGGACCTCGCGCGGCCGCTGCCCTGGCCTTCCTCATATTTCTCGTCACGCTTTTCGTGGTCGACTTCCAAACCCCAGCCGTCCACGCATTCATGGTCGTCTCCACAATCGCCTGTGCAATCGCCACGATCTTCCCACGCCCACGCGTCATCCTCGCCGCCTGCATCACGATCTTCCTCGGCTTCCT
>CAZTWS010000158.1:0-9529 GCA_964618225.1 uncultured Planctomycetaceae bacterium | reverse complement strand
TCGGGTTGATCTCGTCCATCTCCTTGAGCTTGTCGTAGGGAATGTCGGCCTCGGCGAGCAAAACGTTCATGTGCCCCGGCATGCGCCCTGCCACGGGATGAATCGCAAACTCGACCGTCGTGCCCTTCTCTTCCAGCATGTTGAACAACTCGCGCACCGCATGTTGTGCTTGTGCCACGGCAAGGCCATAACCCGGCACGACCACCACACGCTGCACTCCGTCGAGCAGCATGGCGATGTCCTCGGCCGATGCCGATTTCACCTTGCCGCCGTACACGTCGTCAGCCGATGCCGTGGAACTCGGGTCCATCCGACCGAACAACACATTGGTAAACGAGCGATTCATCGCCTTGCACATGATGATCGACAGGATCAACCCCGAAGAACCATCCAGCGCCCCAGCGATGATCAGCAGGTAGTTGTCGAGCACGAACCCCATCAGGCTGGCGGAAAGCCCCGCATAAGAATTGAGCAACGAAATAACGGTCGGCATATCGGCCCCGCCGATCGGAATCACCAGACACAAGCCGAACGCCAACGCGAGCAAGATCAACAACACAAAAGTTACCTGGGACGTGAAGGACGTTGGATTTGCGGCTACCAAAATCGCAACACATATCAAGGCCGCGCCAAGCAACGAGAAGTTGATCAAATTTTGATTCGGCAAGCCTTTTATAAAGCTAGGAATAAGCTCTTGCAGTTTGCCGAAGGCGACCAAGCTGCCGGTAAAAGTGAGGCAGCCCAGCAGCACTTCAAAAGCCAGGATACCCACCGTCAGCCGGTCGAGCACGATATCATGCGGCTCGTAGTAGTGGGCGATACCGACCAGCGCCGCCGCCAATGCCCCAAAGGCGTGCGATAGCGCCGTCCGTTGCGGCACGGCCGTCATCGGCATCCAAATCGCCATCGGCGCGCCAATCAGCGAGCCGAGGACAATGCCTATCAGCACCCAATGCCAATCGACATGGAAAATAATAAGCGTGGCGACAACGGCCAGCGCCATGCCGATCTCGCCCGCTCGCACGCCACGCCGTGCCGTTCGCGGATGACTCAGCCACTTGAGTGACAGAATAAACAACGCCGCGGCCAGCAGCGCCGACAACACATAAACGAGCGGTCGCTCGCCGCTCGATCGAACCACCGCGGCCAGCAGACCGAAGTTGCAATAAGCCTCAGTCATTTTTTCGCGGCTCCTTGCGGAACATTTTCAGCATTCGGTCGGTGATCCAGAATCCGCCCACGATATTCGTCGTCGCGGCAATCACGGCCAGCGTGCCAAGAAACGTACTGAAGTTTGTGCCCGACTCTGAAATCACCTGAATCGCCGCCACAATCGCGATCGCGGAAATCGCATTGGTCAGCGACATCAACGGCGTATGCAGCAGCGGCGACACGCGGCGAATGATCTCCAGCCCCAGAAATGTGGAAAGCAGGAACACGAAGAGCTTGGGTTCTAAATTCGTCATATTTTCGCGAGTTCAAAATTAGGAGGGCGCGAAGGCTCGGGCAAACCGAGCCATATTAAACCATGCGCTCGCGCCTGATACTACCATCGAACCACAAGAAGTAGCGGCTCTGCCTCGTGACGAAAGCTGTAGCTGGCCTCTGTGAGGCCGGCCTTACTTCGTGGAAAACATACCGAACTCTGAGGGGATGCCTCTCGTCCGAATCCCGTTCATCCTGTAAATCCAGTCAACGAAATAGAGAATACTCTCCACTGCGCACGAAAAAGGCCCGCGAACGGGCCTTCGATCGACCGGCATACGTGCCGGCTGAGGTGGTCGATTTCGACGATTAACGCTTCGAGAACTGCGTGCCACGGCGAGCACCACGCAGACCCGGCTTCTTGCGCTCTTTCATACGAGCGTCGCGGGTCAGGAAGTGCTTCTCACGCAGCTTGGCGTCCAAGTCGCTATCGTAACGCATCAAGGCGCGGGCAATGCCTTGCATGCAGGCGCCCGCCTGACCGGTGCTGCCGCCGCCATGAACGCGAATCACCACATCCACGCTCTCGCGGACGCCGGTGTGCTCCAACGGGGCAACGACCGCGTTGCGATCTTGCGGAACCTTGAAGAAATCGTCCAACTCACGATCGTTGATGGTGAGCTTGCCGCTACCGGCACGAATACGCACGCGGGCCACAGACGTCTTGCGGCGGCCAGTCCCTAAAGCATCGACTACTTTTTCTGCAGTTGCCATAAACAGTATTCAGGATTCGGGATTCACCGGTAATTTTTCATTCAGCACGGGCCATTCTTAAAATGAACCAATGACAAATTACCAATTCCAATGACAAATAAATTGCTCGTTCTACTTCGCTGCTAGTTCCAATGGCTCAGGCTGCTGTGCCTGATGCGGATGTTCGCTGCCAGCGTAAACCTTCAGCTTGGTTATCATCTTGTAAGCCAGCTTGTTCTTGGGAAGCATGCGTCGCACGGCTTCGTGAACGATCAACTCGGGCTTGCGCTCCAAGCGGGTTTCGGCGGTGACCGAACGCTGGCCGGGGTAACCCGTGTACCAACGGTACTCCTTCTGTTGCCACTTCTTGCCGGTCATCTTCACCTTTTCGGCGTTGATGACGACGACATAGTCGCCCGTATCGATGTGTGGCGTATACGTAGGACGGTGCTTGCCCATGAGTAGCACCGCAATGCGGCTGGCGAGTCGGCCGACGACCTGGTCGGTGGCATCGATGACATGCCACTTTTGTTCGACTTCGCCGGGCTTGGCCATGTAGGTCTTCATGATTCGGAGGGCCGCAAATGCGGACACTAATAGATAGCGAAATTATTGGAATCCGCTAGTCTACCGACCTTCCACGACCTCGGCAAGTCCTCCCCGCGTAGGTCAGGCTTTCTAGCCTGACTCCCCCGCTCTCCAAGGATTTCCCCTTTATTTCACATAGCCTTTCCTCAGCGAGCCGGGCCGTCCTCGGCCCCCGTCCTCGGCCCCGAGAAAAAGACGGAAATTCAGCAAAACCGCCCCATTCTCAACCGGGCCGGCACCCTACACCGTTACCCCTGTTCGATTCAAAGAGTCCGCAGATGACACAGATGGCCGCAGATAGGATTGATTAACAGCCCATATTTTCAAATCCATTAGTTGTTTCTCTTGCCTCTTGGAGCTGCAAAATCTGCGATAATCTGCGCCATCTGCGGACAAAAAATGGTTCACGACGTTGCGCGCCACCCTCCGTCGTCAGGCTGGAAAGCCTGACCTACCGTCGCTCCCGTTTCCACAACGCTACCCCCCAGAACACTAAAAACGCCGTCATGGCCCCCATAATAATGAGTGGCTTCCGCAAATCGTGACGCGGTTTATCGGCCCCCCATTCTAAGTAAGCCCCCAACGCAAACAGCCCGGCCCAGATTACAAGGGCCCCTGCGATCAGAATAAACGGCAGCCAATAGTTGCGTCTTTGATCGTTCAAGGTTCAAAAGTCATTGGAGCTTTCACCGCATCTGCCTTAAACTAGGCGTTTTTCACAAACTGACCGTGTCAGCAAGCAGCGGGAGTTATGGTCATGATCGTAGGTGTGCCGAAGGAGATCAAGCAGGATGAATATCGTGTGGCCATGTTGCCCGTCGGCGTCGAAGAACTAGTTCGTCGCGGTAATCAGGTTCTTGTGGAAGCTGGTGCCGGTACGGGTTCGGGCATTTCCGATCAGGATTACCTGGATGCAGGCGCTGAGCTTATCGAAGGCCCACAGGATATTTTTGGCCGCGCCGACATGATCGTCAAAGTCAAGGAGCCGATGCGGAGCGAGATCGCCATGATCCGCAAAGGTCAAATCGTTTTTACTTACTTACACCTTGCCGCCGATCGCGAGCTCACCGAAGGCCTGCTCAACACGGGTTCCATTTGCGTGGCCTACGAAACGCTCGCCGACGACCAAGGCCGATTGCCGCTGCTTACGCCAATGAGCGAAGTGGCCGGTCGCATGAGCATTCAAGAAGGCGCGAAGTTCCTGGAACGTCCGCAAATGGGACGCGGCATTCTCCTCGCTGGCGTGCCAGGCGTTGCCCCCGCGCACATCACGATCCTCGGCGGCGGTGTCGTTGGCGCGAATGCCGCGAAGATCGCCGCCGGTTTCCGCGCCGACGTTGCCATTCTCGATATCAACATGGAACGCCTGCGTTACCTCGACGACGTGATGCCGCCAAACGTCGATTGCTTGTTCAGCGATCGTCACACGATTCGCGAACAGCTTTCGCGCGCCGACTTGGTGATCGGTGCCGTGCTGATTCCTGGTGCCAAAGCGCCGAGGCTCGTCAGCCAAGAGGATCTACAACGCATGAAGCCGGGGAGCGTCATCATCGATGTTGCTATCGACCAAGGCGGTTGCATCGCAACCAGCCGACCCACCTCCCATAGCAGCCCCACGTATATCGTGGACGAAGTCGTACACTACTGCGTCACCAATATGCCCGGCGCGGTAGGTCGCACGAGCACGTTTGCCCTGTGCAACGTCACCCTGCCCTGGGTTCTGGTCATTGCCAAAGACGGCATCGAAACAGCCGCTAAAAACATGAGGCCCGTTGCCCGGGCGATCAACCTCTGCGATGGCGAAGTCACCAACGAACCCGTCGCCGAAACCTTCGACCTGCCTTACTCGCCACGCTTCAAAGTGGCGTGACAAAAAAGGTTGGCCGAAAGAACCTTTGTGTATACGCTTTAAATATGAAAATCACACACGCCAAACCGCGACCGAACTATCGACTGGAACTAACTTTTGACGACGGCGAAAGCGGTGTCGTCGATCTCTCGTCCTATGTCGGTCGTGGAGTTTTTGCAGCATGGAACCAACCTGGGATTTTTGAAGCTGTGCAGCTAACCGATCATGGTGCCGTCGAATGGCCGGGCGAAATAGATTTGTGTCCCGACGCACTTTACTTGCTCATGACAGGAAAAACGTCGGAGCAGTTTTTTTCTCGCCTTAAAGAGCGGATGTCGAATGCCTGAGGTATCGCGATTCTACGGCATCGTGATACGGATTTACTTCGGTGATCATCCGCCGCCGCACTTCCATGCCGATTACGGAGAGCATTCGGCTAAATTCAACATCGAGACGCTCGATGTATTCGAAGGCCAGCTTCCAAATCGCGCTTTGGCATTAGTGCTCGAGTGGGCCGCCACTCATCAGAACGAATTGCGCGAGGCGTTCAATCGAGCCGCGAACATGCAGCCACCCGGTAAAATCGATCCACTGCCCTAACGGAGTTAGAAACATAGTGTTTGAAACGATTCGTTGGGTTGGGAATGCAGCCGGCCATCTGCAACTCCTCGATCAAACTCGCCTGCCGACCGAGGTAGCATACCTCGACTGCCACACCGCTGCCGACGTATGGCACGCCATCAAGCGGTTAAGCGTTCGCGGCGCGCCGGCGATCGGTGTTGCCGCCGCCTACGGCGTATGTGTCGGCATCAACGAAGGCCGCTCGCTCGACGACGTTTGCGACTACCTCGCCACGAGTCGCCCCACCGCAGTCAATTTGTTCTGGGCGCTCGACCGCATGCGCCAATTGAAAGCAAGCGACATCGCAACCCTTCTCACTGAAGCCCGAGCAATCCACGACGAAGACCGCCGGCAATGTGCCTCGATGGCCCGCTACGGTGCCGACCTGTTGCAACAGCATGTGCCCGAAGGCGGCGGCATTCTCACCCACTGCAACACGGGCCCTCTCTGTTCTGGCGGCGAAGGTACGGCGCTCGCTGTCGTGTTCGAGCTTGCACACCGCGGGCGTAAACCGCACGTGTACGCCGACGAAACCCGTCCGCTCCTACAGGGTGCCCGACTCACTATGTGGGAATGCGAGCAGTACGGCGTCGAGGCGACGCTTATTTGCGACTCGGTCGCTGCACAAGTGATGCGCGAAGGACGCATCAGTGCCATTGTCGTGGGGGCCGATCGAATCGCCGCCAATGGCGACACGGCCAATAAAATCGGCACCTTCAGCGTGGCCACGCTGGCCAAGGTTTTCGGAATTCCGTTCTATGTGGTCGCCCCGGCGACAACTTTTGACCAAGAAATCACCTCGGGCGACGAAATCCCTATCGAACAAAGGAATGCCGAGGAAGTGACCATGGCGTTCGGCAAATGCACGGCCCCCGCCAACACGCGTGTTTATAATCCAGCATTCGACGTTACGCCCGCCGAGTTGATCACCGCCATCATCACCGACCGCGGCGTGATTCGACCGGTAACCACCGAGAACTTACGATCAACTTTAACTAACTTTAGCACATAGCCGAGAACACCCGATGCACCAGATACAAGTCGATCAAATTGGAGATGCCGCGGCCAACTTCGCCCCACTGCTCATTATCCTGATGGTGGCTTTTGGCGTGGTGATTAGTCTTCTTATCACCGTATTTTGGTTATGGATGCTGATCGACTGTATCAAGAACGAGCCGGATGAGGGCAATACGCGAGTTATTTGGGCCGTCGTAATCATCCTTCTCGGTGGCCTGGGAGCCATTATTTACTATTTTGCTCGCCGGCCAGATCGAATTCGCGAAGTCGGCCGGTGAGTCGGCAATATCGCGATCACCAACAACGAATAGTATTTGGGAAGGCAACAAACTTATCTAACCTAGCGTAAGTACGATCAATGAGGCACGGTGGCCAATACTTTTTCTGGTGGGCTTTCTCATGCCTCATGTTAGCCTCGTCTCGTTGTCCGGATTTCGCGTTCGAGAAGAACGACTTGCCGAACTAGGTGTTCGACTCCCAGGACTTTCAGCCCGCGCCTCCGCCATTGGTCGTTTACCACCTCTCGGCCTGCTGACTCTCGCGGGAATGCTGCCAGACGACTGGACATGCACGCTGCACGAGGTGCAGCAGGTCGATGATTTCTTGGTGCATGCGCTTGTAACCGAACGCCCTGATTTTGTCGCAATCTCTGCTCTCACCGCCTCAGCAATCGAGGCATACCAACTTGGCGATCGGCTTCTGGAAGAGAACATTCGGACCGTTTTTGGAGGGTTGCACGCCACCGCTTGTGTGGAAGAATCTGCCGCACACTTTGATTCGATTTGTGCGGGCGAGGGCGAACTCATCTGGCCGCGGCTAGTGCAAGATATCCAAAACTCGCAATTAAAACAGTTGTATTCGGCGGTGCGCACAACGGTTGATGTACCTTGGGTCCTGCCAAAGTTTGAACTGCTGGCTGGTCGTCCGCTCGCTCGCTGGACCTTGCAAACCCAACGCGGTTGTCCGCTCGCATGTGAATTTTGCGCGGCAAGCCGCACGATCAGCCGTTTTCGTGAGAAGCCGGTGGAACACATTCGGAACGAGTTGTCCACCATTCGGCAACTCGATCCGAAGCCGGTGGTCGAGTTGGCCGACGATAATACGTTCGCTGGTCCGCGCGACCCTGAACCGCTTCTGTCGGCGCTTGCCGACGCGAATATCCGATATTTTACCGAGGTCGATTGGCGCATCGGCGAGCGAGCGGAACTCGTACGCCAATTGGCAGCTTCCGGTTGTGTACAAGTGCTCGTTGGCATCGAATCGCTCATTTTTCGCTACCCAGGTATGGGCTCCAAGACCGCCTCGCTGGAACGTGTGATGACGGCCGTCGATCGAATTCAAGACGCCGGCATCGCGGTAATCGGTTGTTTCATCGTTGGTGCCGACGGCGAAACCAACGCGTCGCTCGACCGACTGCGAAATTTTATACTGAATTCCAGTCTGGCCGATGTGCAAATCACGCTGCAAACTCCTTTCCCCGGTACGCCACTGCGGGCGAACCTGCATCGCGCGGGGCGGTTGCTTCCCGACCGCGACTGGTCTCACTACACACTGTTCGATGTTACCTTTCAGCCTGATACTATGAGTGTTGCGGAACTCGAACGCGGTTTTCGCGAACTTCTGCGCGCTGTTTTCAGTGAGGAACCTTCGCGTCGTCGCAGTGCGATTCGCCGCGAGGTATGGCGTAACAACCCGTCTCTACGATCTTCTCTATGGAATCCAGCACTACAATAACGCCGCAGACGATTTCCGAAGCAGAACGATGTCCACCATCGACGGATCCGCTCTCGGTGCTCGATTTACCTTGGTATCTCATCGGACGTTCGCAAGCCATCCTGAAAGTGGCGTCAACGTCTGCCACGCTTTGGATCGGCCTGCTGCTCGTGCTCTCAGCCGGTTTCGCGCGCGAGTACGACGGTGTCGATCTGCTCCGCGAGCCATGGCATTTGCTGGTGCCATTGGTTGCGTCCCTGGCAACTTCGTTTTTGCTATATCTGCTTGTTTTCATAGGCGCAAGAACTCATGGTGTGAAACAGTTATCGTTTTGGGGTGGATACCGAACGCTGCTTACTTTTTATTGGTGGACCGCGCCGCTTGCCTGGTTTTACGCAGTCCCCGTCGAACGATGGATGTCATCTGGCGACGCGGCCTATACGAATCTCTACATCTTGGCCGCGGTTTCGCTTTGGCGGGTGTTGCTTATCACTCGGGCAATCTCGGTGTGGCTCTCGGCGTCGTACTTCAAAATTCTGCTGGTTGTTTTATTCTTTGCCGATACGGTTGCACTTGGCTTGATGTACATTACGCCCAAGCCCGTATTCAACATCATGGGCGGCGTGCGGCTCGAAGCGGCTGATCACGCTCTTCTCGACGCGAGCATCATGGTTTTCTTGTTCGGCGGACTCGCGTGGCTGCCACTTTTGGGATTGGCTTTGTATGTAATTGAAAGCGCCAAGCCACAGTGGTCCAATGCCGTGCCTGATGGTTTGCGAGGCGTGTCAAAAAGCCTGTGGCTAACTGCGAGCGCAGCGGTATTAGCCGGTATCGCGCTTCTTCCTTTCGGCCAACCCGAGCAGCAACATCGCTCGGCAGTCGAGGCAATGCTCCATGCGAACCAGATCGAGGAGGCGGTGAAATACGCGGGCCGTTATGAGCGACATGACTTTCCTCCCGTTTGGAATCCGCCCCCACGTTTGAGTTACTACGAGAATAAGCCGTCTGTCGTCGCGGTTCTTGAAGCCGTGGAGCAGCAAGGTGGCCCGGAGTGGTTGCGGGTACTGTATTCAGAGAAGCTCGCGCAGGATCCTTCCGGAGGGATTTGGTCGAGGGTCGGCGATGTTTACAAGACCGACCGCCAAGATCTCGAACGCACCATTGGCGTTCTGGAGCGGAATGTCCCGGTCTCGGCGATCGACTCACGGGAAATTTACGATCTTCGACGGTTGATAGAGGATGAGCGTATCGACGCCGATTTGCGCGAGCGGCTCCGTAATTACCTTGGTTCATCCAGTGATTCGAATTCGACCGAAGATCACTCTTCGAAGTTATAGCTATCATCCGTTCGTACTTTTCGGTAATTTTTTGCGGTTTTAGTTCTCCAACCGCACGAATTGCGTGTCAAACAGGTCGCGGGGTGTTGGTTTGGGAAGGATTAACCACAGAGACACGGAGGGCACGGAGAATTTGATAGAGGAATTTTTGAACCACGATAAATACCCTGTCCCCTGCATCCCCTATCCCGCATCCTGCAAATCCTTTGAGTCTTCGTGGTTCTAA
>CAZTWS010000157.1:0-9726 GCA_964618225.1 uncultured Planctomycetaceae bacterium | reverse complement strand
GGCCCGTGACGAGAACGGCGTTATCGCCGAGTGCCAACTGGGCCGCTTTGGCGACGACCGCGCTATCGACGCCACCAGAGAACGCGACGGCACAGGTGCCAAACTCTTGGAGCAAACGAAGCAGCGAATCACGTTTCGCTTCGACTTGTGGAGAAAGAGAAGCCATCGAAGCGTTATTCGGGTTTTTCGAGCCGTCGCAGTTCGTCGCGCAGCATGGCGGCGTCTTCGTATCGTTCCTCAGAAACGGCCGAGGCGATTTGGGCCCGCAATTCGGCGGCGCGATCGACGGAGGTGGCCGATGGCGAGATCGCGGTATCGGTGGTTGCTTGCGGATCGGCTTCGACCTTGGCGAGAATTTCCTCTTTCCATTGGCGAAGGAACATCAGCTCGCCGACGCGCGGGGCCGCTTCGAGTTGGTCGTATTCCTCGAGGAATCGCTCGATGCCGCGGATGCCGGCGTCGACGACTCCCGCCGCGGCATCCCATTGTTCGAGTTCTATGAGCGGCGTTGCCACGGCGCGAGCGTGCATCATCGTGACATAGGGCCGCCACTGGTCGAAGCGGAGCTTGTCGCGTTCATCGCGGGCGTGTTCGCGGACAAAGGCGAACAGCCGCAAGTTGCGTTCGGTATCGCGTGCGCACAGTTCGTAGTGACCTAGGTGCCAAAAACAGATGTAGCGGTGGTAATACTGCACGCCTTCGCGTTGCAGCTCGGCACAATCCTCGGGTTCGAGCTGGTAGGGCGCGCCATCGGGGTTTGCGGTATCATGTTCGCGTTGGCGACGCTGGTGGTAAGCGAACCAGGACTCCTCGTCGTGGATGCGTCGTCCATCGGGGCGGCCATCGTATTCCATTTGCAAGATGCCCAGGTCGAGGCGTAGCTGGATCTTTCGGCGGCCGTCGTCGCCCTGGATAACGCGCACGGTGATTTCATCGGCGCGGTAAGGCCAGTCTTGCAGGATGGAATCGATATCGAACGACATTTGGAATACTCCAATCGCGGCCCACGGAGTGGCTTTGCATAACGGCTGCACGTTACGGGGCCGCAGTAGAATCGTATTCCAAAACAGAAGCCTGGGAAACGGAGGATTTGTTCCGTACCGCGGGCGACTGAAAACTACTGGGCGTTTACCGCGGAATCGCGGAGCACGGGGCCGAGCACTTTCGTGTTTCGTTCGACAGCTAGAATGATCGTGCGTTGCTCGACGCCGTCGGGCGAGCTGGCGGTAACGGGGATCACCTGCCGGCGATCGGGGAGTTGCATCCGCACGGTGAAGCTGCCATCGCCGCGCAGGGCCACCGGTTCACCTTGGAGGGTGACATGGGCGTGTGGATGGCTCACGCCGTAAACGATTAGCTCGGCGTCGACCGCGAAAGGCAGCTCTTGAGTTTCGGCCAACGCACGAACCGCGCCGCTGCCGTAGCGGGTTTGCATGGGGTTACCCATGGGACGTCTGAGGCGTTCTTCGAGCAGTTCTTGAAGTTCGAGGCTCGTGCCGCGATCGGAGTAGCCGCCGCTCATGGCGAAGATGCGGTCGGCATTTTGATCGATGTCGGACCAGTTTTCATCGACGGAATCGCTGGTGCAGGCCGGCGGCGTGGTGACCGTGTTGCTGCGGGCCAACGAATAGAATTGGCCGCTGGTGGCCAAGTAGCCGATTTCCATGCGGTAATCTTGCGGTGGGTTTTGGACATCGACGTACCAATGGCTCACGCCGCCGTGGATGGTGATTTCACGGTAGAGCGAGGCGGTGCCATCGGCTGCGACGCGGAATACGCGAAGTACCGGCGTGGTGCCGTGCCAGTGCTGCCCCATGGCCGACTGAGCGCGTTCGACACTTCGGGGAGAGATTTCCCAGTAAGCGTGCAACCAGTAAGGGTCGCGAACCATGACGACGAGTCGGTCGCGGTCGGCGTGAACGTTGTTACCAAGCTGCTTGGCGACGTTCAGGTTAGCGCGTAGCTCATCGAGAAGTTTTTGCGCTGCTTGCGAGGCGAGTGATTTTAGACGGTTAGGATTCGCGAGTCCTTCGGAATCGAGGTCGCCATGGGGAGTTCCGTTACGCGATTTGGGTTTGCGACGGGCTTTGTTGATCAAGGCTTTAACCAACTCTTCTTTACGCATCGAGTGCCACCCGGCAACTCCTTGCATACGAGCCATTTGAGCGAGATCTTTAGCGCTACGATCACGAAGCGAGGCGGCGGTCATAGATACAGGAACTCCGCATGAACGGTACGATGGATACATGGACCTAACCGGAAAACACGTGCAGCATCGTCCATGAACCAACCACGTTATGCGGCGGTGGATCGGGGCCTAGCAGTGGCCGCCGTTGGCTAAATGAGCTCTTGAGTTTCGGGGTGAAACGATCCCCGATTGGGTGGTCTGGGTGCAAACCAGGGCCTTTTGAGCACACTTCGACAACGTTCGCGGTAGGGGCTCCGCGATACCCGATAAATCCCGCCATTTCCGCTACATTGAGCATAATCGAACCACCCGAAAACTGCAAGAATTTCGGTGGCTTGCGTCGAACGATATTGGCCACAAACCATTATGAAACAAGGACTTACAAAATGCAGAGTTCGACTTTGTGAAAAAAGTCACAAATTCGGCTCCAGCCCGTTGACACTCTTCCGTGGTGTCAGATAGATTGTTTGGACTTGTAGCAGTTGGTCGGATGCTGGCAGCGAAAGCTGTTTGCTGTTGCTAACGTAAGTCTCTGCTATCCCAAGAGTTGCGGCCGGTGGTTAGGGTGCATTGAACTGGCCAAACACAGGCGTTGCGCGCGGTGACAAATCCCTCCGATAGTCGCTCGCCGGTGGCTTTAGCATACCACTGGGCTACGCGCATCATGCTCGTTGCCCTGGAAATGGTTTTGCCAGGCCTCGCGGGACATTGGCTCGATAGGTGGCTAGGCACGAAAGTGCTGTTTCTACTGATCGGTTTGGGACTGGGATGCACGGCGGCAACTATTCATCTAATGCAGATGATACGTTCTGGCGGACCGTCGAATACTGGCGATGGAGCCCGGCGGTAATTGCAGGTTGGCGGAAGTTTTATCACGAGTATCCTCACGATGCGTGGGTTGACCACCAGGGAAACGACAAGCCACAGCTTTGTGCGTTCTGCACTCATGCTTATTGCATGCGTTTTGGTAGCTGCGCTTTTGGCGGCACCGTTTGCCATGAATCATACCGGTTCGGCAGGCCCGCTTGGTTTGGCTGGTGCCGCGATCGTGTGCCTGTTTGCCGCGTTTTTGGGAGATGCGGTTTCGCTCTTGCTGATGCGAATTGGTCAGCCACTTGCCGGCGCGATGGCCGGAATGATGGTTCGCATGTTTCCTCCGCTGACGATTTGCGTCGTGATGACAGCCACTCGGCAAGCCGGTAGGGAACACCTGTACTTTATTTTCTATTTGCTGGCGTTTTATCTTGTGACTCTTGCCGTTGAAACGTGGGTCGCGGTAAAGCGTGCAAGTGACTTGGCATCGCCATCGAGCGGGAATTCAAAGAACTAGAATGGCCGAGCACAACGAACATCACGGTCACGATTCGCATGGTGGCGGCCACGGCGGTGGTCACGCGTCGCGTAGCCCGTTGGATCCGTCGGAATTATTCGGCCACGTGGCAGATTCGCCTGATTTCCATGTGCCACGCAAGCTGACCGCCGACGGATCGGGGCATATTAAGATCCCGCAGCCGTTCAAGCGCGATAAGCCCATTTTTACGATGCATACGGGCAACGCGCTGCTCGATCGCACGATTCAGCCATTGGATTTGAAGGTCACCAAATTCATGGTGATCGAGTTGGTGGTGGCGATTTTGATCGCGGTGTTTTTCATCGGCTTGGGTCAAGCGCTTCGCGGAGGTGCCGTTCCGCGTGGTCGGTTCCGCAACATGCTCGAAGCGATGCTGTTGTACTTTCGCGACAGCGTGGCCCGGCCTTGCATTGGCCATCACGACGGCGACAAGTTCGTGCCGTTCTTGTGGACGATTTTCTTCTTCGTGCTTGGCTGCAACCTGTTCGGCATGTTGCCGTGGATGGGCTCGCCGACCGGGGCCCTGGCGGTAACGGGTGCGCTGGCGTTTATCACGTTCGTCGTGGTGATGGGGTCGGCCGTTGCGAAGCTGGGGCCAGTAGGAGCTGTTAAGTCGTTCGTGCCGCACATGGATCTGCCGTTCGTGCTGAAGGTGATGATGATTCCGCTCATCTTCTGCATTGAAGTGTTGGGGATGTTCATCAAGCACGGCGTGCTTGCCATACGTCTTCTGGCGAACATGATGGCGGGGCACGTGGTGCTAGCCGTGGTGTTCGCGTTCATTGCGGCGGCGACGGGTGCGGCCTGGTACGTCGTGACGCCGGCAAGCGTGCTCGGTGCAACCGCGTTGAGTTTACTTGAGTTGTTCGTGGCCTTTTTACAGGCCTATATTTTCACCTTTTTAGCGGCCTTGTTTATTGGAGCGGCGGTGCATCCGCACTAGTTCCAGTTGACTGGGCAACCTTCCCGTATTCGTTTCAGATTTACTGCAAGTCGAAGGAGACAATGAACGTGAATAAGCTGGCAAAAATGTTGGTTTTTTGTTGGGTGGTTTTGATGGCCGCCCCGGTGATGGCCCAGAGTGCCGAAGAACAAGCCGCTGCGGCGAGCAATGCCGCGAAGCAAGGCTGGGCTGAAAACAGCCGCATGAACTTCGGTGCCGCATTTGGTGCCGGTTTGGTAATTATCGGTGCCTCCTTGGGCATCGGGCGTATCGGTAGCCACGCGGTTGAGAGCATGGCTCGTCAACCGGAAGCCGCCGGCAGCATTCAAACCGCGATGATCATTTCGGCAGCACTTATCGAAGGTGCAACGTTCTTCGCACTGATTGTTTGTATGTTGTTCAACTACCCTGTTTAAGGTGTTGAACCACAACACTGGAGCAAGTGATGTCGATGTCACAGAAGTTTCGTGCTTTAGGCGTGGTGTTGGCGCTCGCCGCCGCGCTGGCAACAGTGCGCACTGCGATTGCTCAGGATAACGCTGAGGAAGCCCAAGCGGTTGCCGAGGCTGAGGAAGCAGGAGTTGTGGCCGAGGATGCGAGCCACGCCGAAAGCGGCGGGCCGAATCCGTTGGCCATCGATCCTGACCTCGCGATTTGGACCGCGGTGGTGTTTGTGCTGCTGTTCGCCATTTTGCGAGTGTTCGCATGGCCGCAGATTGCCGCCGCGCTGGACGAGCGCGAGCGGAAGATCACGGACAACATTGCGGCGGCGGAGGCTCGCTTGGCCGACGCTCAACGAGTGTTGGCCGAGCACGAAGCAAAGCTTTCCGCCGCGGCGGGCGAGGTTCGCGCGCTGCTGGAAGAAGCTCAGCGTGACGCCGAGCACACTCGCAAGAGCATCGAAGAGAAAGGCCGCCAGTCTGCCAAGGACGAGTTGGACCGTGCTCTGCGTGAAATCGATCGGGCCAAGAACGGCGCGATCGAAAGCCTCGCAAGCGCTAGCGCCAACGTGGCCATCGACCTTGCACGCAAGGTGATCAAGGGCAAGCTCACGAACGAAGAGCAGAACCAGATCGTCCGCGACGCGGTGGGCAAGTTGGCCACCACGGCTCCTAGCAAGAATTGAGAACTTGGAAATCGGGCAGCACCTTGCTGCCGGTTAGCAACCCTTTCGGTGGAAAAGAACGACCGACGCCATGGCGCATAACACTTCCGCAAGCTCGAACGACGATACCGTGATGGATGTCACGGAGGAACGGATCGCGCGTGTGTACGCCCAGGCGTTCATCGAAGCAGCCGCGAAGTCGAACGATACCACGCCGCTGGTTGGAGAAGTGAGTTCGATCGTCAGCGATCTGCTTCCTCGCTTTCCCAAGCTCGAAGAGGTGTTTCGGTCGGCACTGGTTTCCGCCGAAGACAAAGAGCAAATGCTCGACCGCGTGTTCGGCGGTCGGGCATCGGCCGTGGTTCTCAACTTCTTGAAAGTGCTCGCGCGACACGGGCGGCTATCGATTTTACGGTCGATCGCCCAAATCCTCCGAAAACTCGACGCCAAGCGGCGTGGGATGACGGAAGTACTCGTTCGCGTGGCGGCCCCGATCAACGATTCGGTGCAAACCGATTTGTTGAATCGTTTGCGAGCGACCTTGGGAGGTGAACCGCAACTCAATGTCGAAATCGATCCCTCACTTCTTGCCGGCATGGTCGTGCGGGTGGGAGATCGGGTCTACGACGGCTCGGTGGCCACGCAGCTCGAACAAACGCGACGTGGCATGATCGAGCGAATTACAGAAAGCATTGAAACCTCGCCGGGCCGATTCTTGTCAACCGCCAAGTAATCGGACCGGATGAGATGCGTTCGAGATAACTCGATTGCAAAAAAAACAATATAACCCCGCTTAGCTAGCCGGAGTCGAAACGATTCCGGCCGAAACGAAGCCGACTTTATCGAAACGGCTATTTTCGGAGCAATCATGAAATTCAATAGCGACGAAATCGCATCAGTCATCCAAAAGGAGATCGAGAACTTCGCATCGCAGATCGACGTTCGCGACGTTGGCCGCGTGCTTGAAGTTGGCGATGGCATCGCACGCGTGTACGGGCTGTCCGGTGTGATGGCTCAAGAAATGGTCGAGTTTGCCAACGGCACCATCGGCCTCGCGTTCAACCTCGAAGAAAATTCGGTCGGTATCATCATTTTGGGTGACTACCTGAACATTTCCGAAGGCGAGGAAGTTCGCAGCACGGGCCGACTATTGAGTGTGCCGGTGGGCGACGAATTGCTCGGCCGCGTGGTCGACCCGCTGGGCAACCCGCTCGACGGCAAGGGCCCGATCGTTACGCAGCAGCGCCGCCCGGTCGAAATCATTGCTCCGGGCGTGGCCGAGCGCCAACCGGTTGCCGAACCGCTGCAAACGGGTATCAAGGCAGTCGATGCGATGACGCCGGTCGGCCGCGGCCAACGCGAGCTCATCATCGGCGACCGCAAGACGGGCAAGACGGCCGTCGGCATCGACGCGATCATCAACCAACGCGGCTCGGGCGTGAAGTGCTTCTATGTGGCGGTCGGCCAGAAGGACTCGACGGTTGCCGGCGTGATTGAAAAGCTGCGCGAAACGGGTGCCATGGATTACACCACGGTCATCGTTTCCGGCGCAAGCTCCCCTGCTCCGCTGCAATACGTGGCACCGTACTCGGGCACCGCGATGGCCGAGCATTACATGTTCAACGGCCAGCATGCTCTTATCGTATACGACGATCTGAGCAAGCAAGCCGTGGCTTACCGCCAGTTGTCGTTACTACTTCGTCGCCCGCCGGGGCGCGAGGCGTATCCTGGTGACGTGTTCTACGCCCATAGCCGTTTGCTCGAGCGTTCGGCAAAGCTCTCCGACGCATTGGGTGCTGGCTCGCTTACTTCGCTGCCGATTATCGAAACGCTCGAAGGTGAAGTGTCTGCCTACATTCCGACCAACGTGATTTCGATTACCGACGGCCAGATTTATCTGCAACCGGACTTATTCTTTGCGGGTGTGAAGCCTGCTATGAACGCGGGTATTTCGGTGTCGCGCGTGGGTGGTGCCGCTCAAATCAAGGCCATGAAGAAAGTGGCCGGTGGTTTGCGTCTCGACCTTGCCGCGTTCCGCGAACTGGAAGCATTTGCCCAAATGGGTACGGATGTGGACCCAGCCACCCAAGCCCGCTTGGATCGTGGTTACCGCATGGTGGAAGTGCTGAAGCAAGGCCAATACCAGCCCCTGAACGTGATCGATCAGGTTCTGATCATTTACGCCGGTACACGTGGCCATTTGGATAAGATCCCGGCCAACCAGGTTCCAGCTTGGGAAAAACAGTTTCTCACTTTCATGCATCAGCAGAAACAGGAAATTTGGGACGCAATGAACGATAAGAAGGACCTGACCGACGAAATCGCTCAAAGCATCGAAAACGCGATCAAAGAGTTCCAAGCACAATACGCTTCGGGAGTCGCCAAGGACGCAGCCGAAAAGCGTGAACCGGTTGCCGTGTAGTTTTCAAATAGGTTCCTAGCATTTACTGAGCGTTTAACTCCCCTGCTCTACGCCGAATTATGGCCAATCCACGCCTCCTCGATAAGCGACGCAAGTCGATCCGCAACATCCGCAAAATCACGCGGACTATGGAGTTGATCGCGACTGCGCGCTTCAAGAAGGCCATGGATCGCGCCTCGGCTGCCACGGCGTATACGAATCGCATCACGCAGCTCGTGCGCGACCTTACCGAAAGCGGGCTCGACGTAAAGCATCCGCTACTGGAACCCCGCAACGATATTAATAACGCCACGCTTTTAGTGCTTACGGCCAACCGAGGTTTCTGCGGCGGCTTCAACGGCAACGTGGTTCGTGCCGGCTTTAATCGCTGGCACGAAATGAAGCAGTCGATTCCGAACTGCCGGTTGGAGATTTCTGGCAAGAAGGGCATCACCTCGCTGAAAACGCGCGGACTATCGCCCACTACGACCTACACCCAGTTCGACGACAAACCAGCGTTTGACGAAGTGGATGTGATCGCTACGCGTTATTTGGAAGAATACATCACGGGCAAGCTGGACCGGCTCGACGTGGTGTACACGAAGTTTCACTCGGTAGCGCGGCAATCAGTGGCGGTGGAAACCTTGCTCCCACTGGGCTCCGTAGCTGCGGAGGATGCGGTCGCGTCAAATTCGTCGCCATCGGAAACCAATAGTGGACGGCAAAGCATTTATGAATTTTGGCCGTCGCCCGAAAGTATTTTGGAAGAGGTTGTGCCCACGAGCTTCAAGATCAAGCTCTTTAAGTGCTTCCTCGATTCGGCGGTGAGCGAACAGATCGCCCGCATGGTGGCCATGAAAAGCGCCACGGAAAACGCGGGCGACCTGATGCACCGTTTGAGCATGCAATACAACCGCGCCCGCCAAGGCCGCATCACGTCGGAACTCATGGACGTGATCGGCGGCGTGGAAGCGCTTAGCTGATAATCGCCTCCGGCGGCTCGCCGGAGGCTAAATAGCATAAATACCCCTTAACCCAATCGTACACATGGCAACAGCAACTCCCGCCGCCTCGGCAAAGTCCACCCAAAACATCGGCCGCATTACGCAGATCATCGGCTCGACGTTCGACGTCGAATTTGCCGAAGATAGCCTTCCGGCAATTTATAACGCCGTGAAGATCACCTCCGAGCACAAGGGCGTAAAGATCAACCTGACCGGCGAAGTGCAACAGCACCTCGGCGGCGGCCGCGTTCGGTGCGTAGCTCTGGGGAGCACCGACGGCTTGGTCCGCGGCCAGGAATGTATCGACACGGGCGAGCCGGTCAAGGTGCCGGTCGGTAAGGCCACGCTTGGCCGTGTGTTCAACATCACGGGCGATCCGGTCGATGGCCGTGGTCCCGTAGATGCCGAGGAGCATTGGCCGATCCACCGCGAGCCGCCTTCGCTTCGCGACCTATCGACGAAAACCGAACTGTTTGAAACGGGCATCAAGGTGATCGACCTGCTCACGCCGTTTGTCCGCGGTGGTAAAGCGGGGCTGTTCGGTGGTGCAGGCCTGGGCAAAACGGTTATTCTCACCGAGCTGATCGCTCGTATCGCCTCGGCCCATGGTGGTTACTCGGTGTTCGCTGGCGTGGGTGAGCGTACCCGCGAGGGCACGAGCCTGTGGCTCGAAATGCAAGAAGCCAAGATCGGCGACACGGGCCGTAGCGTTATCGACCAAACCTGCATGGTGT
>CAZTWS010000156.1:0-9909 GCA_964618225.1 uncultured Planctomycetaceae bacterium | reverse complement strand
TTACCCGCTACCGCGTGAAAGCATGCCACCCATCAATTCAAGACTGACAGAACACGAGTGCGTTTTTAGGTTTACCGTTCTGGGATGCCGTTCGCTGGTTGGACGGCGTTGTCGCCGCCGCTAAGGGGTTTGTTTTGGCGTCGATCCTCCTCGGAACGCAAATTCTAAAAATACACTATCTGCGCCCATCTGCGGACAAAAAATGGTGAATGGCGGGCACGCGGGGCGTGCCTGCTACGATTGGCGTAGCTGGCAGTGATCGGTGCCAGCACAGAGTTCGCATGCTTGCTCGTGGCCGGAAGTGTGTGCGAGGCAGTGCTCGATGCGTTGCCGCATGATTTCGCTCATGAGCGGGTGCAGGCCGAACGGGGCCGTGACGACATAGCGGATGCCTGGGTGCTGCTTAGCCGCGGCGGCCGCGAGTCGCGGAATGTCTTCATTCCAGTGCCGGCCTGGCAGAAGAAAATAAGGGAATACAACGATCGTGGATGCGCCGCGTTCGACACATCGTGCGAAAGCGGTGTCGATCGAGGGCTCGGCCAATTCCATATGGGCCGGTTCGACGATCGCGAACCCGCTTGCCGATTCGAAGTCGCGCACCACGTCGAGCAGCATGTCGTTGCTTTCGGCGCGGCGCGAGCCGTGGTCGACAAGGATGATGCCGAGGTGGTAGCCTTCTACATCCATGTCGATGGATTGAGTGCCAGGACGCATGACGATCTTCCTTGTGATCGCTGGGCGGTTTATTCGGGACGCTTTACATTTTCGCACGGGCCGACCGTGATTGTGGAGTACCGCGTGAGCGGATACTTCTTCAACACGGCCAGCAGGTCGGCGGTGGATACATTGTCGATCGATTTCAGGTCGTCGGCCACGGTGCGATATTCGCGGCGTTGGAGCCAGTTGCCGCTGATGTTGAACAGCCGGCTTTGCGGGCGTTCGCTGCTGAGCACGACGCGAGCTTTGACTTTGTTTTTCGCTTGGCTGAGTTCCTCTTCGCTCACGCCGTCGGCTTCGACCTGCCGGTAGATGCCGTGCAGCCGGGCCAGGTTTTCTTCGACCAGTTCCGGTTCGCAGGCGAGCCAGGTGTAGAACATGCCGACGCCCAGGTACTCGTAATGGCCGAGACTTGCCGTTTCGGCGAGGCCGCTATCGACAAGTTCCCAATACATGCGGCTGCCGGAGTCGTCGCCGACGATCGTGGCCAACAGCTTGGCGGCGTAGCGGTCGCTATCTTCCGAGGCGGGAGCGTCGGCCAATTCGAGCACGTATTCTTGGGTGGCACTGGGGCGATGGACGACTTCAAAACGCGGATTTGACACGGCCCGCGGCACATCGCGTTTGGCATCGGACGGTTTCCAGTCGTGGCAACGCTGTTTGATTTGTTCCACGAGGGCATCGAAATCGACTTTGCCGGCGGCGGCAACGAATACGTTATCGGCACTGTAGCGCGAGGTGAAGTAATCGCGCATGCTTTCGGGCGTGAGACCGCCAACGCTTTGCGAAGTGCCCAGCACGCTACGGGCGATCGGGTGGCCCGTGAGATGAAGTTCCTTGATGCGGTCGTCCATGCCGAACGGCGGCTGGTCGAGGTACATCTGGATTTCTTCCAGAATGACTTTCTTCTCCATGTCGAAGTCGTCGGGCCGCAGGCTGGGGCGCAGGATATCGGCCAGGATGTCGACGCTCTGCTCCTGATACTCGGGAAGCACGGAGGCGTAGTAGGCCGTACATTCTTCGCTGGTGAACGCGTTGTAGTGCGCGCCGATTTCGTCGAACTCGCGATTCACGTCGTCGGCCGAGCGACGCGGCGTGCCCTTGAAGCACATGTGCTCGAGGAAGTGGCTGACGCCGGCCACGTTGTCGGATTCATCGCGAGCACCGGTTCTTACCACGAAGGCGATGCTCGTGGAGTGAGCCGCATCGTTTGTTTCGGCGATGATTTCCAGGCCATTTTCTAATCGATGATGACGGAATTCCAACGCAAAGCTCCTGGCGTTAGTGCATGTTTAAAATCATTTTGAACAGATGATTTGGGTGCCACTGGCAATGCCAGTGCTTTTCTTGCCAGTGGCTTGCGATCGGAGCTAGTGTTGATTTCACCAGCACGAACGTGTTTGCAAGCTGATCGAGACCATTATTCAATGTCATGACCACTTGCTGATGCTCATTGAAAATGCACTGGCAAAGCCAGTGGCACACCATTTCTATCACACTGTTAGTTCAGTTCGGGGATTTTTAACGGTTCAGGGCCCAACGTAACCACGAGCATGTCTTGCGGCGGATTCTTGCGCAGGAATGCGTTGATGCTGTCGGCCGAGAGCTCGTCGACCATGCGGCCCACTTCGTCCAACGTGCGTACACGGCCCAGGTGGTACCAGTCGCGGGCCAGCGCGCCGCTACGCGCGCTGGTTGATTCTTGCTGCATGATGAGCGAGCTTTTGATTCGCGCCTTGAGGCGATCGAGTTCGCTTTGTTCGATGCCCTGGCCAAGCCGCTGCAATTCGCTAATGGTGACATCGAGCGTTTCCTGGGCTCGTTCGGCCGTGGTGCCTGCGTAGCAGAGGACGGCCGCACGGTCGCGCTGCGTGTGAAGCGAAGCATAGACGGTGTAGCACAGGCCACGCTTTTCGCGTACTTCGGTAAATAGCCGTGAACTGGAACCGCTGGAGAGAACGCCCACCGCCGCCCATGCTTGGAAATAATCGGGGTGTTTGTAGGGAATTGTGGGGTAGGCGATGCCGACGTGCGATTGGTTCGACTCGAAGCGAATATGATTGCCGCTGGGACGACCGTTGACGCCTACGGGCTCCGCAATTTTATTTGGTTCCCAATCGCCGAACAGTTGTTCCATGAGGTCGCACAGCCGCTGCCAATCGAAGTTGCCGGCGACCGCCAGGATGGTGCCGGCTGGGCGGTAATGATTGGCGTGGAATTTTTGCACGTCTTCGATCGTGACTTTTCGGAGCGGCTTTTCCTCGCCGTAGCTGGAGCGGCCCCAGGGATCGGGATACTCGCGGCGTCGAAGTTCGATCATGAGCTTGTGGCTCGGGTCATCGTCGATCGAGCGGAGTTCCTGCAAGCACGTATTGCGGCCCGCTTCTAGTTGATCGGCTGGCAAATGCGGGCAGCGAATCAGGTCGGCAAACAGGCCGAGCGCGGGTTGCAGGTTGTCTTTGAGCGTTGCCCCGTGGAACGTGGCTTGTGCTACGCCGACCGACTCGCCGCGTTCGACGCCAAGATTTTCGAGGTCGGAAATCCAGGCCCGGCTATCGCGTGGACCAGCACCGCGGAGCATCATTTCGTTGGTGAGCGTTGCGAGGCCAGCCGCGTTTTTGGGGTCGTGGCTGCAGCCTGCGGGGAGAAGAAAGGTGAACGCCACGGATTCGACTGCTACGGTCGGCTCCCCGAGCAACACCATGCCATTGGGCAGAATATGTGAAAAAATATTGGTAGACACAGGGCCCGTTTTTCCTTTGCTGCCGAGCGAAGAATGCAAACGATTGCTCGGACGGTCAAGAATAGGCAAGTTCCACCGCTTTGAACAGCGTCTTCGTGCGGCGGAAGCCCAGGCGTTTGTAAAGTTGAACGGCTCGCTCGTTTTGCACGGTGACTTCCAAATAGGCTCGCGCCAGGCCAACTTGCTGAAAACCATGGAGTGCGGCGGAGATCAACGCGGTGCCCAGGCCTCGGCCGCGATGCGATGGCGTGATGCCGATGTTTTGAATGGCACCGTACCGGGGAGTCGCGCAAATTCCTTGAATCGTGCCGCAGTATTCGGTTTCGTCGTTGCGAGAATACACCATCAACCAGGTGGATTCTGGCAGAAAGCCGTCCTTGAGGGAGATTTCCTGCATCAGGCGACGGCAGCCATCGTACTCGCCCAGGCAGCTAAATATCTCGGCGTCGATTTCTTCGCGAAAGCTGTGGTACTTGGCGAATGCGTGTTCGGGGAGCAGTGCGGGATCCCACGCTACCAAGTGATAACCGGACGGTAAATAAATCGGCGCGAAACGCTGGCCGCGTAAATCCATTTCCATTCGGAAGCGTTTGAAGTAGCTGACGCCCATCGGTCGCCAAGGTGGTTTGCACGAAAAATGAGCCAAGTACCGTCAAATAAATTTACCGCGAAGAGCGGGCACGGTCAAATTTTCTTATGATGGCGCAAGGACTTACGTCGCGGGCGGGAGTGGCCAAAGGTGGGCACCCCGGCGGGGTCTGTACGCATCTCTTCATGCTAACGCGTGATCTGAAGCTTGATGAGAAATTACGAATGATCCTTGCTCAAAACAGTTTTAGGGATGGGGCGATTTTTCCGGTTAATCTTGACAGAATGGAGTTTGCGGCCGAAAATTTTGATTAGTCAAAAAATCTTTGCGGGCCGCTCCGACACGGTTCAGCAGCAGCGGTCGCGAGCCAGGTTTGTTCGATGCCTAAGTGGAATCATAGTAATGCTTTACGTCCTTGCTTCACGGCCAGTGGTGGGCTGGCTTTTCTCGTCGCCAGCATAGTGCTGGTAGTTGGCTGCATTAGTCAACCAGCAGAGCGGGATTTCGCTTCGAAGCAGGTTTTGGACGTGGTATGCACGACCGGTCCGGTGGCGGACATACTTCGTTCTGTTGGCGGAGAACGGCTCAATGTGGTCGGGCTTATGGGGCCGGGCGTGGATCCGCATTTGTATCGAGCCACGACCGCGGATGTGGAGCGACTGCACGGTGCCGATATGGTGTTCTACAACGGCTTGCACCTCGAAGGCCGCATGGCCGACATGTTCGAGAAGATGTCGCGACAGAAGCCCGTGTTCGCGGTGACGCAATCGTTGGTCGATAGTGAAAACGCGAAGCTTCGCAAGCCGCCGGAGTTCGAAGGGTACTACGACCCGCATGTGTGGCATGATCCCACGTTGTGGGCCGAGTGTGTGAAGTATGTTGCGCGAACGCTTGGCGACGAAGATCCAACGCACCGCGAAATGTACGAGAAGAACGCCGAGGCGTATCTCGAGCAGTTGGCCGAGGTCGATGATTATTGCCGCACGCAGCTTGCGACGATTCCAGAGCAGCAGCGGGTGTTGGTGACCGTGCATGACGCGTTCAATTACTTCTGCGCCGCGTATGGACTCACGTCGATGCCGCTGAAGGGCGTGAGCACGGAAGATGAAGTGACGCTGGGCCGTAAGCATGAAGTGGTGGACTTTCTGGTTAGCCGCAAGATACCGGCTGTTTTCGTCGAGTCCGCAGCCGCACCGCAAGTGATCGAGTCGCTTGTGGAGCCTTGCCGCGCGGAAGGCCATGAGGTGAAGATCGGCCCCGCACCGGGCAAGGAGTTCGTGTTGTACGCCGACGCGCTCGGCCCGGTGGGTTCGGGGGCCGACAACTATATTGGAATGATCCAAGCAAATGTTGACACGATCGTGTCTGCGTTGAAGTAACCCTACAGCGGCCGGGATGCCGCATCGAACGATAGCGGGCCCATGATTGCCGAACCCTCCACTTCGTCTGCCAAGCCTGTTGAAGCAACGCCGCCCGCGCTTGAAATTCACGACATGACGGTGGCTTATCACCGCAAGCCCGTGTTGTGGGACATCGACCTCGTGATTCCGGAAGGGAATTTGGTGGGGGTCATCGGGCCCAACGGCGCGGGCAAAACGACGCTCATCAAAGCGGTTCTCGGGCTTGTGCCGCTGGCCAGCGGTAAGGTGGAAATTTACGGCAAGCCCTACACCGAGCAGCGGAAAATCATTGGGTACGTGCCGCAGCGCGAAAGCGTGGACTGGGATTTCCCGGTCACCGTGCGCGACGTGGTGCTGATGGGAACCTACGGGCGGCTTGGCTGGTTTCGTCGGCCAGGGCGAGCAGAGCATGAGGTGGCGGAATCTTGCTTGAAGAAAGTCGGATTGCAGGATTTTGCCAATCGACAAATTCGACAACTTTCGGGCGGGCAGCAGCAGCGCGTGTTTTTGGCGCGCGCGTTGGCGCAAGATGCCAGCGTGTATTTCATGGACGAGCCGTTCGCGGGGGTCGACGCGGCGACCGAAGCGGCGATCATCGAACTGCTGCAAAACATGCGTTCGGCGCGTAAGACGGTGTTTGTCGTGCATCATGATTTACAGTCGGTGCCGAGCTACTTCGATTACGTCATTCTTTTGAATATGCGGCTCGTTGCTTATGGACCCACGGCGACGACTTTTACTCCGGAAAATTTGAACAAGACCTACGGTGGCCGTTTGACGATTCTCGACGAGGCCGCCGAAGCCATTCGCCGGCGCGAACCCATTCGATGACCGCCGCTTCCATCACAATCAATGTCATGTTGGGCACCGCGCTACTCGGCGCGACGGCAGGCACTATCGGCACGTTCGCGGTGCTGCGTCGGCGATCGCTTGTTGGCGACATGCTTTCGCACGCGGCGTTGCCTGGCGTTTGCCTGGCGTTTCTCGTCATGCACGGGCGGAATTTCCTGGGGCTTTCAATCGGTGCTTTGGCAACGGGACTCTTGGCGATTCTTGCGGTGGCGGTGCTTACACGGTGGACACGCACCAAGGATGACGCGGCGATTGGTATCGTGCTGAGCACGTGGTTCGGCGCGGGAATGGTTTTGCTCTCGGTGGCGCAACGGCAAACGAGCGGATACCCGGCCGGGTTGAAGTCGTATTTACTGGGCGAGGCGGCGGGAATCGGGCGTCGCGACGTGCAGGTCATAGCGATAGTGGCGCTTGCGTGTCTGGCGATCGTGATGCTGTTGTACAAGGAGTTCAAGCTGCTGTCGTTCGACAGTGATTTTGCCGCGGCGCAAGGCTGGCCGACATTGTTGCTCGACTTGGCCATGATGGGCACGCTGGCGGTGGTGACGATCGTGGGCCTGCCGATTTGCGGCGTGATTTTGATGGCGGCCATGATCATTTTGCCTGGCGCATCGGCCCGGTTTTGGAGCAATCGGTTGGGGCAACTGCTCGTGATTGCCGCGTTCGCGGGAGCGGCTGCGGGAGTGCTCGGCACGTTTTTCAGCTCGCCGTTGCCCAAGCAATGGTTGGGCGTGGAGTTTTTCGACAACACGAAGTATCCGCCGGGGCCGTTGATCGTGCTATCGGCAGCGGCGTTTTTCGTCGTATCGATGTTGTTCGCCCCGCGGAGTGGCATCGTGGCTACCGCGGTGGCCGAGTGGCGACTCCAGCGGCGTATTGCACGCGAGCATTTGCTGAGGGCACTGTACGAAATTAGTGAACCGAAGTTACCCGAGTGTCCCGCCGTCGCGGAGGAAAAAGTAGTGGCGCAACGCCACTGGCCACATTGGTGGGTGGATTGGTGGTTGCGGCGACTTGAGCGGCGGGGGTTGATCGAACGTGAGAACGAACTGGTGCGGCTCACACCGGCGGGGCTGACCGCGGCGGCGGAGGTAACGCGGGCCCATCGGTTGTGGGAGATGTTTTTGATGCAGAGCGCGGGCATTGCGGCCGACCATGTGGATCGCGATGCCGACGATGTGGAACACATGTTGCCAAAAGAGTTGATCCAAGAGTTGGAACAAAAGCTGGCTGCCGATGGTCGTTTGCCGCAACTTTCGCGCAGAGTGCCCGAGTCGCCCCATTCATTGTAAGCTCGTGATTGAAGGACGATGTCACTAATCATTGCACAACTCGACTGGCTGGGACCGTTCGCGTCGCCCGTGGCGCAGCGGATCGTGCTTGCGGGTGCGGTGACGAACATCGCGTGCGCACTGGTTGGATGTTATTTGGTATTGCGCCGCATGAGCCTGATGGGTGATGCGATTTCGCACGCCGTATTGCCGGGGTTGGTGATGGCGTTTGTGTTGTCGGGCAGTCTTAGCATTGTGCCGTTGTTTATCGGTGCCGCGGTGGTGGGGTTGCTCACGACATTTCTGGTGCAAACACTGCATCAGTACGGCCGGGTGCCGATCGACGCGAGCATGGGCGTTGTGTTTACGTCGCTGTTTGCGCTCGGCGTGGTGTTGCTGAAAACGTTCGTGAGCAAAGTTCACTTTGACGTGGATTGCGTGTTCGAAGGTTTGCTCTACCAGGCTGGTTTCGACACGTTTCAGTTTGCCGGGCTGGAACTGCCGAACCAATTGCGCACCGTGGGGCCAGTGGCGGTGCTGAACCTGGCGCTCATCGTGGTGTTGTGGAAAGAATTGAAGCTGAGCGCGTTCGACCCGGCACTCGCGACTTCGATGGGTTTTTCGGCCACGCTGCTGCATTACTTGCTCATGATGATGGTTGCGGTGACGACCGTGGCGTCGTTCGAAGTGGTCGGTTCGATTCTGGTGATCGCGATGTTGATCGTGCCGCCCGCGACAGCGCAATTGCTCACGAATCGACTCGCGCCGATGATTGCGTTGTCTTGCGTGTTTGCCGTGCTGGCGGCGGTGATCGGTTACTGGCTGGCGAGTGAATCGGTGTGGAATGTGGACCCGGCCGGGGCGATGGTGGTGGCAGCCGGTGGGATGTACGCGTTGGCCGTGCTGTTCGCGCCGCAGTACGGAATTTTGAGCACGCTTCTCCGTAACTTGCAGACATCGTTGCGAATTTTGCGTGAGGATTTGTTGCTGATGCTGTACCGGCTCGAGGAAATCGATACGACGAAGCGATTGCGACCGGCCGAGGCGGTGGCGGCCGTGGGCGGTGGATTGCTGGCGCGGTTGGCGCTGGTCATGCTTTGCCGCCGGGGGCGTGTGATTTTGCAGTACGGCGTGCTCGAAATGACCGACGACGGCCGCTGGCGAGCGGCGCAATTGGTGCGAGGTCATCGGTTGTGGGAGACGTATTTGGTGAAGCATCTTGGATTGCCGCTCGATCATGTTCATGCGCCGGCCGATCGGGTGGAGCATTTTCTCCATAAACCTTTGCGCGACGAACTCGAGCGCGATCTTGATGACACGGTGGAAGATCCGCACGGTCGGCAGATTCCGCCGCAGAAGGGGCAGGAGTGAGCAAGGCTTTGGGGTCATGATTTGGCGACGAGCGAGCGCAGGATTTGCAGATTGACGGTGTCTAGGTCTTTTCCCTTTTCGATGCCTTTTGGCGTTTCGAGATACATGGGGATTTTCTTGAAACGGCGGTCGTTGAGCAGGAAGCGGAACGCTTCTTTGCCGATTTCGCCGCGGCCGATGTGAGCGTGGCGATCGACACGCGAGCCGAGCGGCTTGAGGCTGTCGTTGAGGTGAAACGCTTTCACGAGTTTCGTGCCGACGGTTTTGTCGAGCGCGCGCATCGTGGCTTTGTAATCTTGCTCGGTGCCGATCGCGTAGCCGGCCGCGAAGATGTGGCAGGTATCGACGCAGATTCCGAGCAGGTCGGGATTTTGAACGCCGTCGATCATGGCGGCGAGCTGCTCGAAGGTGGCACCGAGGCAAGAGCCCTGACCGGCCGTGGTTTCGAGCAGGCAACGGGTTTTGATTCCGCGAGTTTGGCGGTGGGTTTCGTCGAGCGCGCGGACGACGGCGGCGATGCCGGCTTCTTCGCTACTGGTGGTGAACGCGCCGGGGTGAGTGACGAGGTACGGAATGCCCAGCCGGTCGGCACGGAGCATTTCGAGAACGAAGGCGTCGATCGATTTTTTCCACAACACGGGGTCGGGGCTGGCCAAGTTGATGAGATACGAATCGTGCGCCAGTGGGTGCAAGACTCCGAGTTCGGCAAGTCGGCCCTGGAAGAGCGCGACATCGTCGTCGGTAAGTTCTTTGGCCCGCCATTGGTTATTGTTTTTTGTGAACAGTTGGACGCAGTCGCAGTGGAGGCGGTGGGCGATTTCCACGGATTTGTAGTAGCCGCCGGCGATGGATTGGTGGGCTCCGAGGATGGGCATGGGGTGGTCCTGGCAGTAGGGGATTTGGGTAATGGCAAGAGAACTGCAAAGTTATAGGCACACTCCGCGTCCTGTAACCTGAATTGAAAAA
>CAZTWS010000155.1:0-10160 GCA_964618225.1 uncultured Planctomycetaceae bacterium | reverse complement strand
CGCTACCGCGTGAAAGCATGCCACCCATCAATTCAAGACTGACAGAACACTAGTCTGGGCCTGCACCGTGGGGCCTATTTCAATCATAGTACTTAAAATCAAGGGAAATGCCGCCGCTCGGCTCCCGCCCAGCTCAAGTGCTGTCACCGGGTGGGCACATGCGGCACTCGTTCCCTATAATCCCATTCTCGGCCCTAACTAACAACAACAGCACGGTTTCAATCGCGGAGAGAGCGTTGCCCCTCGAAATCATTCACTATCCCCACCCGACACTGCGTCACCGCTCGAAGCCGCTCAAACGGGTGGACGCCGACCTGCGCAAATTCGTGGCCGAAATGTTCGACCTCATGTATCAGCACGAAGGTGTCGGGCTCGCCGCCAATCAGGTGGACCTGCCCTACCGCTTATTCGTCGCCAACCCCGAAGGCGACCCCAACACGCGAGACGCCGAGTGCGTTTTCATCAACCCTGTGCTCAGTGCCGGCCGGGGCCAGGCCACCGACGAAGAGGGCTGCCTCAGCATCCCCGGCGTACGCGCTCCCGTCACTCGCAATGCCACGATCAAAGTTCAGGCCTACGACTTGGCGGGCAACGAAATCGTGGCCGAAGCAGACGGCCTGATGGCCCGCATCCTGCAACACGAAACCGACCACCTCGACGGCACGCTTTTTATCGATCGCCTCGGCCCGGCCCAGGTACTCGCTCTGCGCGACCAACTCGAAGAATTCGAACTCGTGTTCCAAAGCCGCCGCGACACAGGAGAAATCGCCACTCCCGAACAATTAGCCACACGCATCGCCGAACTCGAACGATTGAGAACCTAAGGAACGCCTCGATAATAACCTCCTCATTTTTTTAATTGTTAGTCGTTAGTGGTTAGTCGTTACCCCTTAGCGGCGGCGGCCACGCCGTCCAACCACAACACGCCATCCATTAACCCCCGGCCCCCGATCCCCAGCCCCCGCACAACACTTGCGGCTTAGCGCCCTCGGTGCATCCACAAGGAATTCCCCCATGCGAATCGTGATGTTGGGCACCGGCCCGTTTGCCGTGCCCACTCTCCGCGCCCTCGCCGCCAGCGCCCACCAAGTGGTTCTCACGGTCACCCGACCGCCTCAAGACCGCCGCGGCACGCCAAGTCCAATTCAGGAAACGGCCGACGAACTGCAACTCGAAGTTTGGGATCCGCCCACCGTGAACTCCCCCGAGGTTCAAGCTCGCCTGGCGGGGCTCTCACCCGATTTGCTCGTGGTTTGCGACTACGGCGAAATCCTCAAGCCACAAACATTGACAACCGCTCGGCTCGGCGGCATCAACCTGCACGGCTCGCTCCTTCCCAAGTATCGCGGGGCGGCCCCCGTGCAGTGGGCTATGCTTCGCGGAGACGCCGAAACCGGCAACAGCGTCATTCATATGACGCCCGGCCTCGACGCCGGGCCCCTACTCCTCCAACAGCGAACGCCAATCGACCCCGACGAGGACTCGGCTCAACTCGAAAAGCGGTTGGCCGCAATGGGAGCGGATGCCGTTCTTGAAGTCATCGAATCTTTGGCCGCGGGCTCGGCCAACCCAGTGACACAAGATGTCGCACTGGCCTCGAAAGCGCCCCGATTAAAGAAAGAGCAAGGTGCGATCGACTGGTCGCGGTCCTCACGGGAAATCAAAAATCAAGTGCAAGCCCTCAGACCCTGGCCCCGAGCTTACACATTCTGGCTCCCTTCCACAGGGACGCCAATTCGACTGAATATCGATCGGGTTTCCATCGCCGATCGACTTCACTCAAATGATGAGAGCAGCAATTCGGCACCTGGCCGAGTCGTTAAAGTTTCCCCACACTTCGCAATCTCAACCGGCGATGGTGTATTGCTGATCGAAGAGTTACAACCGGCCGGCAAACGATCGATGAGCGCGGCCGATTTCTTACGCGGCAATCGTGTGAATGTGGGCGATCAATTCGGGCCAGAGCGTTGAAAACGAAACAGCTTAGGCGTTAAAATTGATAAGGTCGATTGCGCGACCGCTATTCCGCCGCGATATCGTTTTTCTATACAGTACATCTGGGGTGCTGGACGAAACCTACCAAGTCTGCGAGCGTTGCGCAGATGTGTTTTCCGCATCAGCACCCGTAGAAACTTAGCTGGCCGCTAGTGCCGGTGCGAGGCCCGGATGTGTACTCCTTCGACAGGAAGTCGAAAAGTTGCCGCATCGCACGACGATGTTGCGCAACTTCATGAATTCGAGCATTGGCCTGCGCGCTGGGTATGGCCGCTCGTGGCGCTCATGGTCACGCTGCAGCTCGCGGCCGTCTATCTACCCCCGGCCTATTGGCCCGCGCTGCTGGCGATCTGCCCAGCCATCGGCGCGATCATGTTCGTGTTCACCCTTGCATTTCACGATGCGAGCCATGGCCGGTTCCACCCCGTGGAACGGCTCAACGAATTTTTCGGACATATCGTGGGGACAATGGGCTTCACGCCTCTCAACGTGTATCGATACGCGCATGCCAGGCATCATGCTCAACTAGCCCGCGAGGGCGACCCCGAGCTTTGGCCCTTCAATTCGCCCACCGTCGGGCGACCAGCCCGCATCGCGGCCGCGTTCTTCGAAATCGTACTCGGCGTCGTTTACACGCCGCTGCTGTTTCTTCGATCGGTCCTAGTCGGCAAGCTCACGCAGCAGGAACGCAAGTTGATCATCCGCGGCTATTTAGGATGCTTCGCGGCCTGGGCACTCATTTTGGCCGCGTCCGCTTATCTCGATATGTGGTACGGGCTCGTGGTGGCCACTCTGATACCGCTGACGATTTCCGGCGTGTTGCAAACGCTCAACAAGTACGAGCAACACATGGGCCTGCACGGTCACACAGTGCTCGGCCTTACTCGAACCGTTGTCGATCAATCCAAAGCCACGGAACTTGTTTCGGCCGCGATGCTTTACAACGATTACCACGGCACGCATCACCGCTACGCCAAAATTCCGTACTATCATTTGCCGAACGCAACGCCTTACGCCTTAGCCGGCGCTCGCGAGCATTGCCCGGTGTACCCAAGCATTTTCGCCGCGTTCCGCTCGATGCTTGGTTGCCTGGGCGACCCCAAAGCGGGCCCCCAATGGGTGACTGCGACCGAACAGGCGTCAATGAGCGACTCTTCGGTGGTATCGGTGCCCATCAAGCAACCAGTATTCACCGGCAATTACGATGTCGAGGGCAAAACACCAGCAGCTCCTGCCGGGTCGCCGAAAAACGATTCGCCTAACCGCATGCTGCCGCATCGAAGAGTTGGTTAATACAACCAAGCACCACAAATCCAGCAAGGCTACTGGCTACAAACGGTCGTCATCTGTCGGCGGTGTGCTTTTGACCTTCTTCATCGCTTGTTCGAACCGACGACGGTCACCGCGCTCTGCGCGTTTCTGCAAATACTCGCCAGCGGCCAGAGCAGATATCTTTTCAGCTAGAGCTGTCGCTATTAATTGATTGATGGATATCCCCTCTTGGAGTGCCAACTCCTTGGCACGACGGTGTAAGGATTCGGGAAGTCGCAGACTCAATGTGACCATAGGCAACTGATATTCCCCTGCACACTACCCGTGTGCTGCCGCATCGAAAAGTTGGTTAAAGCGGGCGCGGTTTTCTACGAATGCGTTTTGGGCATCGTCCACTAATTGCTTGGCGTTCGAGTAGCCCAACAGGTAGGCTAGCTTGGCCAGCTCGCGGTCGTTATCGGGCAGTTCATGTCGGCCCGTGGCATCCATCAGGCGGATGCGAGCCTCGATGCTGCGTTGCAAACGATAGCTGCGGCGGAAATATTCGGCATCGTCAGATGGCAAGTAGCCCTGTTTTTCGAGGGCCGTGAGGGCGTCCAACGTACCCGGCACGCGTACCGACGAATCCTCGCCGCCGAACCGTAGTTGCAGCATTTGCACCAGAAATTCCGTATCGACCGTACCGCCCGGTCCCCGCTTGAGATTGCGCTTCGACGCGCCTTCTTCCATCCGTAAGCGCATCTTGCGAATCTCGGTGGCAAACTCGGGCCGCCATGGTGTGCTGAACGCGGCTTGCGCCACGATTTCCATCGCGTGTCGGCAAACGGCCTCGTTGCCGATGACCGGGCGGGCCTTGCACAATGCCTGCCGTTCCCATAACTGCGACGGGCCTTCGGCAAAGTAGCGAGCAAACGCATCAAACGAAACGGCAAGCGAGCCGCTCTTGCCCGTGGGACGCAAGCGGGCATCGACTTCGTAAAGCCGACCATGCGGGCCCAATTGATTGCTGACGCGAATCAGCCGTTGGCCGAACTCGCTGAAAAAATGGCCGTTGATCGTGCCGCCGTTTTGCTCGCGGCTCCGGCCGGCCGTCTGCCCGCCCGCTTCGTAGAGGAAGATCAGGTCGAGGTCGCTATGGTAGTTCGGCTCGCGGCCGCCCAGCTTGCCGAGTGCGAGCACCACCGGCTCGCAACTGTCGCCTTCGCGCTCCGCGAACTTCTCCCAAAAGCTGCGGCTGATGGGGTTCGATAAATCTTCTTCACTGGGCCGACCGATCTTCGGGAAACCGAATTTATCGACCAACTTCACGTACTCGCGCTCGGCAATTTGTTTGAGGCAGGCCTCGGCAATGTCCGACAGCGCGGCATGAGTCGAGCGAATGTCGTCTTTACCCAACACATCGCGCACACCCACTCGCAAATGCTGAGCGTTCTTGAAGCTGTGCAGAATGGGGTCGATGTCCTCGGCACCCCGGGTCAATTCGGCCAGCGATTCTTCGAGAATCGCGAGAGTTGGCAAGTGACTCACGAGCAGGCTGTCCATCAACTCGTCGATCATGCCCGGGTTGCTGGTAAGAATGCCTGCCAAGTAGGGGCACGCGGCGCATAGCGTGACATACAAATTGAGAGACGGCTGATTCGTGCTGAACAATTCCCATAACGCCGCTTTACCGCCCAGCGAATCGCTCACTCGGCTGAGCGTGACGAGCGTCGTATCGGGCTCCGGCGTTTTGGCAATCGCCGCCAACAGCCGCGGCGCGATGGCGGCCAGGAAGTGACGGCAACGGCGCGTCGAGAGGAAACGAATTTTCTCGGTGGCAAGGGCCATCAAGTTATCGTAGGCCGCCGGCAAGTCCTCGAACGGATACCGGCCTAGCACCTCGTTGATACGCTCCGGCGTGGGGTCCGGGTCGTTGATCAGATCGACCTCGGGCTCTTCCGGGTTTTCGCCAGGAAAAGCATTGTGCAGCAGATGATCGAGCATTTCGCGGTTCTGCTTGGTGCGCCGCGTGTAATCCTGCTGGAACGCATCGAGCGGCGAAGCGTGCCGGGTGCCGACGTACCCCATCCGCACCGCTAATTTCACTAACTCGTCTCGGTCGCTAGGCAACATGTGGGTTTGCAAGTCGAACATCATTTGCAAACGATGCTCGATCTTTCGCAACATATTGTAGTTTTCTTCGAGCTTGTCGCGTTCGTCGGGCGTTAGCGAACCGGCCTTTTCGAGTTTCGCGATCGCTTCGAGCGTGTTGCCAGTGCGTACTTCCGGAAGCGCGCCGCCGTTGAGAAGTTGCAAGAACTGAATGACAAATTCGACGTCGCGAATGCCGCCGTGGCCGGTTTTCACGTTACGCAGGTCGCCGCCTTCGCCTTCCACGCGCTTCTCGATACGGCGTTTGAGCGATTTGATGCCCGTGATGTCGGCCAGGCTCAAATACTTGCGATAAACCCACGGTTCAAGGCGAGAAAGCAAGTCGCTTCCCAACTCCAAATCGCCCGCGATGGGGCGAGCTTTGATGAACGCCTGGCGTTCCCACGTGCGGCCTTTCACGTCGTAATACGAAAGCGTCGTATCGAAGCTCAGCGCGAGCGGACTGTGAGCGCCTTCTGGCCGCAAACGAAGATCAACACGATACGCGGTCCCCAACTCTGTTGGCTCGGCCAACAGGCGGATTACTTCTTTCGACAGCCGTTCAAAATACTCTTGATTGCTGATCACACGGCGAGCGTCGGTCTGGCCATCCTGCTCGTAAACGAAGATCAGGTCGATGTCGCTCGAATAATTCAACTCGACGCCGCCCAGTTTTCCCAGGCCGAGCACCACGAACTGGCTGCGCTCCAAATCCAATCGCAACGGCGTACCATACTGCTCATGCAGATGCCGCTGGGCATAGTCGAGTGCGGCTTCGACGATCGCGTCGGCCAAATAGGAAATCTGGCGAGTCACCGTTTCCACGGGCTGGTTGCGTACCACATCGCCATAAGCAATTCGCAGCGTTTCACGCCGTTTGAATCGACGCAAGGATGCCATGACCTCGGAAATGTTCCCCAGCGCGCGGACCTCGTTGACGATCTCCTCGACCAATGCCGCGCGAGCGACCGGCTGACCTTCCGTCATGCGGAGCAAGTCGTAGGCTTCTTGATCGACGACCAACAGGTCGCTGAGGTGTTGGCTCGTGGAAAATATCTGTAGCAGATTCGGCAACGCGTCGGGGTCGCGCTCGAATAAGGCGGCGGTGGCCATCGGATTGCGCGACGAGGCGATGAATCGCTCGAGGTTGTTCATCGCCATGTCGGGATCGGCCAGCGTGGGCGCGGCGGCGGCGAATTGTTCGCTGATCTGCGAAAGTAGGTCGAGCGTCACCCCGTGTTCGGCCAATCGGCGGAAACTCGAGTGAGCCCCGGGGATATTTGCAACGTGCAAAGAACGAAGCCACGGCTCAGCTTCGTGAGCATCGTCGAGACAGGTGCGAAGGCGGTCGATGTCGATCATGACAGCGCGCGAGGATGTTCGGGAGACCGCCTGGCAAGACTGCCATTGTAACTCGACTTTACAGAAATGTCATCTAGCGAATTGGTCACATTGGCACCAATCTTCGAAGTATGCGTGATTCGGCTAATTTCCTACGGTAAGCGTGTACAACTCGGGGCCCGTGTGACGAGTTACGACTTCGCCAAATAGCGTGTGGGCGTTGGCATCGTAGATCACGATCGGCATCGTTTGGCCAATTTGGCGGCGGTTTCCCTCGAACACCACGATGCGGTCGCACATCGTGCGGCCCGTAAGTTGCAGTGTGGAATCGATCGAATCGCAGGCATCGGCTTCTGTAGCCGCATCGGCCTTGGCCGCGGCGGCCGCTTGCTGTTTTTCGGCTGCCTTGCTCGGGCCTTCGACCAATACGCTCACTTCTTGGCCCAGGAAGGCGTGGTTATCGACTTCGCTGATTTTGTTCTGCAGCGCGAGCAGTTCATTGTTGCGGCGGCGTTTCACATCGTCCGGCACGTCGTCGGGGTACAACTCGGCCCCCTTTGTGCCGGGACGTTCGCTGTACTTGAAGATAAAGCTGTTCTTGAACCGCGACTCGCGGACGATATCCATCGTAAGCTGGAATTCTTCCTCGGTTTCGCCGCAGAAGCCTACGATGAAATCGCTCGTGACGGCCACGCCGGGAATCCACTCGCGGGTGCGAGCCAGCATTTCGTTGTATTCTTCGACCGTGTAACCGCGCTTCATGCGTTTGAGCACGGCATTGGAACCGCTCTGCACGGGCACGTGCAAGTACTTGCTGACCTTGGGCAAATCGCGCACGGCAGCGAGCAGGTCGTTCGTCATGTCCTTCGGATAATTGGTGACGAACTTGATGCGTTGGAGGCCGTCGATTTCGTGCAGGCTTTCGAGCAAATCGCTGAGACGCCACGTACGATCGCCTTCGCGGTAACGGTAGCTGTTGACCGTTTGGCCGAGCAGCGTGATTTCTTGGCAACCTTCGCTGGCGAGTTGCCGCGACTCGGCCAGGATGTCGTGCGGTGATCGACTTTGCTCGGGCCCGCGCACGCTGGGCACGATGCAATACGTGCAGAACTTATCGCAGCCGATCATGATACGAACGTAAGCCTGGTACGTGGTGGGCCGCATGGCCGGATCGCGCAGCGGGTCGAAGCTTTCGTGGCTGCGTTCGATTTGGGTGCGAGATCCGTCTTTGCGGCCGAGGCTCACTTCCAGTCGATGATCACGTTCGTGGCCTTGCTCGCGGATTTCGCGCACGAGCGCCGGCACCTGATGCAACTGGCCGGGACCGACGACCAGATCGACATACGGGGCACGTTTGAAGATGAGCGACTGGTCTTTCTGGGCCATGCAGCCGAGCACGCCGATGACCTTGTGCGGGTGCTCGCGCTTGGCGTTCTTAAGCCGTCCGAGAGCGCTGTAGATTTTGTCTTCGGCGTGTTGGCGGACACTGCACGTATTGAACAGGATCGTGTCGGCATCTTGCGCGCTGGCAGTCAGCTCGTAACCGTCTTTGCGCAGGCTGGCCACGACGAGCTCGCTGTCGAGCTCGTTCATTTGGCAACCGACGGTTTCGATGTACAGCTTCATGAATGGGACTATCGTAATAACAATGGGAGGCCGGGATCGGCGTTGGAGACGCCTCCTATTCCTCTACATCATCGCGGCTGGATTGTGTCAGGCTGGAAAGCCCAAGCCTACGTTTTATATTACGTCAGGCTGGAAAGCCTGACCTACTTTAGGCGGCCTTGCGGGTTGAGTCGCCCGCGTGGCGTTTGGCGCGTTTTCGGTGGGCATCGACTTGGCGTTGGACGTCGGCGACGAGCTGCTCGCGGCGGCGTTTCATCATGCGGACGAGCGACATGACGGCCACATACGCGACAACGGCCAGCAGCAGCGTGTCGGAACGACTCAACCATTCCATTGCCAAAGGCTCCGGGCGGCAAGCTAGTTATCATACCGCGCGGGCGGCATGGGGGTCAGTGTGTTCAACAACGAGTTTCGCAAGACGGCTAGTGTTTTGTCCAAGCTCATGTGCTGGGTGGCATGCTTTCGCCTGCCGGGCGTAAGCATGCTTACCCGCTATCGCGTGAAAGCATGCCACCCTTCAAACTAACGTTAGCAGGGCGGTAATTCATCAGCGAGGCGGCGGGGGGACGCTGATCGCGCCGTTATTGGTCGCCGTAGTCACTTGGTTCATCTGTCTTAATGTCTGCAAGGTTTGCTGGAATTCGGGGCGGCTCGATAGGTTGGCGAACGACGGGTCGCGAGACACTTGTTCGTAGCGAGCGGTAACCTGCTGCAACACTTGCGGGCTCGGCGGGGTGTTCGGCGTGTTGATTTCTGGCGGAATGGCCAGGAATTGTCGCCAGTCGTTATCGGGCAGAATCGGGGTGAGCCGCGCGTAGGACTGATCGAGTTGGTATCGCAGCACTTCGGTGTTCGGTCCGGCCTGCGTTTGGCCAGCGGGAACCCAACCAGAGGCAGCCACGGCTCCGGGCACCGCGGCCGCGACGGCGGGTGAAGCGGCCGCGTAAGCCGTGAGCGTTTGAATGAGGTGAATGGCCGAGGCGGGTACGACACCCGGTGATTGGTAGTACATTGCTTCGGCATTCTGGTCGAGCGAGATGACCGAGCCGTCGATCGACACGCCCACGAATGCTCCGCGAGCGCGCGAGTAGGAAAGTATTTCGGCTTGAAGCTGCAGGTCGGTGGCGGCGGAAGTCTGCCGGCCGACGGGCCCCGCGGCGGCCGAGGCATCGACGCCGATCTTCATCGTGCCGCGGAGCAGATTTTCAACGCTTCGTTGCGTGCGAAACACGAGCACCAAGTCGGTCGATTGCACGCCGATTTGGTAACCGATGCTACCGCCCGTGATTTGAATGAATCGCGGCGGCTGCCAGGAGCCATTCGCATCGCGAAGAACGAGCACGCCGCGGCCATGTTGCACGCCAAACACGAACGCACCGCGGACCATGTTCGGAATGATCGCAACGGCCTGCGCTTGGGCGATGAGCGACTGCGGAATTTCTCGCCCGGGCATCGCCATCGCCTGCGTGAAAACATTTGTGGCGTTGATGACCGTGATGTCGGACGGGTTCTGCTGCATGAGCACCTGCGGCATCGCACGAGGCGCGACGAGGAGCACGATGGCAGCAGCGAGGGTGCCAACCAAACGAAACGGCGGGAGCGTTTTTGAGTACACGGCAGGAATCCTGGGACGGAATTGACCGACAGTGGGCCTGCGGAGGATACGCAAAGCACAAGTTTTCGGCAATACGAGCAGGGGCGATCGGGGGCTGGGGGTCGGGGGTTGGGGACTGGGGGTGGGTGGTGACGTAAGTTGGTAATTTTGTTTCTGAATGGTGGTTTGAAGTGAATTTGTT
>CAZTWS010000154.1:0-10178 GCA_964618225.1 uncultured Planctomycetaceae bacterium | reverse complement strand
CGAAACTACTTCCAAAATACCGGATACCGCTACAGTTAAATTAAAGGCGCTCTAATAAACGTTAGGTGCGGACGGTTTCGCCGCGGTGGACTTTGAGGTATTCGTCGTAGATCCAGCGGTAGGTGCGTTCCATGCCGTCGCGTAGGCGGATACCGGGGGCCCAGCCCAGGTATTTCTTAATGAGGGTGTTGTCGCTGTTGCGGCCGTTGACGCCCTTGGGTGCCGAGAGGTTGTGCTCGTGCTTGAGCTCGACGCCGGCAATCCCTTCGACCATGTCGTAGAGGCCTTCGATCGTGGTCAGCTCGTCGGAGCCGAGGTTGATGGGCTCTTCGATATCGCTGTGCATGATGCGGAGTATGCCTTCGACGCAATCGTCGATGTACATGAAGCTGCGGGTTTGCTTGCCATCGCCCCAGATTTCGATGGTGTCTTTACCGGTTTCAACGGCGTCGATGACTTTGCGGCAGGTGGCGGCGGGAGCTTTTTCGCGGCCGCCGTCCCAGGTGCCGTGCGGACCGTAGACGTTGTGGAACCGGGCAACGCGAGTTATCAGGCCGAAGTCTTCGTGGAAGTGACGGCACATGCGTTCGGAGAAGAGCTTTTCCCAGCCGTAGCCGTCTTCGGGCATGGCGGGATAGGCATCTTCTTCGCGAAGGGGTACGACATCTTCGCTGCGTTGTTTGTCTGCGTTGTAGACGCACGCGCTGGAGGCGTAGAAGAAGCGGCCGACGCCGAATTCTTGGGCAGCCTGCAGCAGGTGCGTGTTGATGAGCACGCTGAGCATGCAGAGGGCTTTGTTGTTTTCGATGAAGCCCATCCCCCCCATATTGGCGGCGAGGTTGTAGACTTCGCTGACGCCCTTGGTGGCTATGCGGCAGGCATCGTAGAGGTTGAGGTCGGCTTGAATGTTTTCGACGTCGTCGAACTTCTGGTACCATTCCTCGAACGGTTTGACATCGACGCTACGGATGTTCGAGTAGCCTTGCTCACGGAAGTGAGCGACAAGATGACCGCCAATGAAACCGCCGCCGCCAGCCACGAGTACCAACTTATTCTTCATCGATGCTTAAAACCTTAATGCTTTCATTACATGCTGCATGGTGCGCGTCGCACGCCGCGAGGGACGCCATATCCCCCTCATCTTATCATGCGGTTAAAGCACTTACCAAGCATTCGACGCTAGTATGAAAGGGAGTCGCGTTAATCGTTACAATCGTTAAGGCTGCATGCCTCGTTTGGGTGGAAGGTGTAGCATAAAAACCTCATTTCTTGACACTATTTTGGGGCACCGGTAGGATTGAAAGAGCAGGAGGTAAATCGAGCCCGGTGGCTTGAAAGTTCGCAAGGAGGCTTCCGCGGAAGCGGTGGAATAGAGAAGCTCACATGCATCGGATTTGTGCTTTGGCACATGCACGCATTCATCAATCGGGCGGTATTGTAGACTAGTGTATGCCGCCAGTTGTCATCCTCCACTCTTTTCTTGCAACACTTGGCTGTGCCCTGAGGCGTTCCAAGTGGCTGAGGTAGGCGTGTGGGTACGGTATTCGCGATGCTGGCGTTACTACTAGAACTGCCTTTACAACACCGCTATCTACTGGAAGAACCTGTTCGATGGGTCGCACCAAAACTCTGAAGGAAACGTATTATCCAGAGACGGAGTTCGGTGGGTATTCACGAGTCGACGGTACGATCGCATTCTTCAGCCGAGTACGATCGTTGCTTAAGCCTGATATGACCATTCTAGATGTTGGTTGCGGACGAGGAGCCGCAGTCGATCGGCTTGAGAGAAATCCATGGGAACGTTGCCGTGTTTTTAAGGGAGACTGCAAGCGAGTCCTGGGAATCGATGTCGATAAGGCTGGTTACGAGAATCCACTCATGGACGAATTCCGGCTAATCGAATCGTCGACATGGCCAGTGGAGTCAAACTCGATCGACCTGCTGTATTCCGATGCCGTGGTGGAGCATGTGAAGAATGCCGATGAGTTTTTTTCGGAGTGTAGACGGGTGCTCAAGCCGGGCGGTTATTTGTGCATTCGTACCCCGAATCGTTGGAGTTACGTGTCCCTTGGCGCTCGAATTGTGCCAAACCGTTACCATGCGAACCTGGTAGGAAAAATGCAGCATGGCCGCGAAGCGAAAGATGTTTTTCCGACGTATTATCGGGCTAACACGTTGTCAGCAATCAAACGGTTGTTGAAGCGGAACGGTTTTAACGGATATGCCTACCGGCATATTGCGGAGCCGAGTTATTTGGGATTTTCTCGATTGAGTTATGCGTTGGGGTATTATTTGCACCGATGGATGCCATCGGTTTTTTGGCCGATGTTGTTTGTATTTGCCCGCCGCGTCGAGGATGAGCCGGTAACTACTTAAAGCGTTCAACTACGAGTTAGCAACAACGAGCCGTTTGTAAGCGTTGCAGCAAAAAGGATGGGATCAATGACCGGACGGAGCGAAACACGAATTAGCCCTTCGATTTATGGCACTGCCGTAGCAAGTGAAGGGCCATCGCAAGCGCGGTTTCAATTCCTGAGCCCGGGCATCGGCGCGGAACAAGCCTTGAGTGGAGAAGCCTCTGTGGAGCCGCATACCTTCACACGCAAGGTCGGTGCTCGATACGTTCTTCAAGCGTTTGCTGCGAGTGCGCCCTTGGTGCTCGTGGACTTGATCGTATTGACGTTATTGATTTCTGCATTTCGTTACTTGTTCTACTATTTACACATACCGGTGGGAATCGATGTTTCGTCATGCTTGATCCCGATTGCAACGGGTTTTTTGCTCCTTAATTTCGAGTTGGGGTTGTACCCGGGAGTGCGGTTGAGCCCGGTTGAGGAATTGCGCCGATTGGCAGTATCCGTGACCTGTGTGTTTACCGTTTGGACCGTTGGGGTCGTGTTGATGGAAGGTGTGGTGAGCGGACAGTGGCTCTTCTTAGGAGGAGTTTATCTGGCATCGTTGCTCGCGCTTCCCTTGGCTCGTAGTTGGTGCAAGCAGTTGCTGGGCAAATGGACGCGTTGGGGCATTCCGGTACTTGTGTGTGGAAACGAGCCTGCGGCTGTGAAACTACACCAATGGTTGAGTGATAATCGTCATTTGGGAATGCGGCCAGTGGGAGTGATTGCCGATACGGAAGTGCTCAACGTGGAACCTGAGGATACCTGGTTCGCCGGATCATGGGGGCAGACACATGAAATTGCTTGCGCGAAAAACGTGTATTGGGCAATCGTTTTACCGCCCGTGAACAAGCACGACGCAATTTCGACGTTGATTGCGGATTATTTGTACACAATGCCCCATGTGCATGTGGTATCTGAAGTAACGGGCTTGCCCGACCAATGGAATCCACAGCAACTGGACGGTTTGACAGGCATTCACTTGCAACAAAATTTGATGCTGCCTTTGCCGCGGGTTACGAAGCGGCTGATGGACTTTGCGGCCTCGATAGCTGGCGGCCTTATTTTGCTGCCGTTGTTTTTCTACTTGGCCGTGGCCGTCAAAATGTCTTCTCGCGGGCCTATTGTTTTTTCGCACAAACGGCTGGGACGTAATGGCCGCCACTTTAAGGCTTGGAAGTTTCGCACGATGTTCCAAAACGCTGACCAAGTGTTGGAGCATTATTTGGAAGAGCACCCTGAAATGCGCGAAGAATGGGAACGCGACCACAAGCTGAAGCACGATCCGCGGGTCACGCGGATCGGAAGATTCCTGCGTAAGACGAGCCTTGATGAATTGCCGCAGTTATGGAATGTGATTTGTGGGGACATGAGCTTGGTGGGCCCAAGACCGATTGTGGACGCCGAAATACCAAAGTATGGGCCCTACTATGGTTTGTACAGCATGGTGAAGCCGGGAATTACCGGGCTTTGGCAGGTAAGTGGTCGCAATAATACGACCTACGAAGAGCGAGTACAGTTCGATGCTTACTATGTTCGGAACTGGTCACCGTGGCTCGATCTGTACTTACTCTTACGCACAATTCGCATCGTATTGTTTGCCAAAGGCGCATACTAAAATCGTGTGGGCGAACCTGAATGCCGAATCCAGTCGCTAGCAATATCAACGACAATGCCAAATCCGATTATGCCATTGGCATGCCAGCCGCTGAGCGCCCTCTCCGTGTAACTCTCGTCCATCCTTCTTTGGCAAAGTATCGCGTGCCCGTTTTTCGCGAGTTAGCCATGCGTGAAGGCCTTGATGTGCGGGTCGTTTTCGGAAAATCGAAAGATATACCTAATGCTGCTCCAGATAGATTCCAGGCGGTTCCTAGCGCGCGGTGGGAAGTGAGGATCGCCCGACAATTGGTGATGTTTCAAGGTGCCGAGTGGTCGTATTGCTCGCCCCGCTACTCAGACGTTGTTGTTCTACGATGGAGCCCCCGATCACTTTCGTTACTGCCGGCGCTACTCCGCGCGAAGCAGAACGGTGTGGCAACTGTTCTTTGGGGACACGGCTATTCAAAACGCGAACGACGCTGGTGGCGGGCAATGCGCAATTGGATGGTGAAGCAATGTTGTGCCGTCGTGTTCTACGATTACCAAACGCGTGATACGTTTATCCGAGACGGTTGGGATCCGAATTGTCTTTTCGTGGCCTTGAATTGCGTCAATCCGGACGAGATCAATCGCGCTCGCCAAGGGTGGCTTCAACAGCCGGACCAGTTGGAGCACTTCCGGAGAGTCAACGGGATCACCGATGGGCAGGTTGTTTTGTTTGTTTCGCGTTTGCACCCCGCCAATCGGCTCGATTTGCTGATTCAAGCCACGGCAAAACTGTCTCGGGAGATACCAAGCCTCAAAACCGTTATTATCGGCAATGGAGACATTGAGAAGACGCGCCTTCGTAAGCTAAGCGAGGAACTCGCCGTCGACAAAAACGTAGTCTTTGTGGATGGGACGTACGATGAAAACAAACTTGCTCCGTGGTTTCTGTCGGCCGATGTTTTTTGCTACCCGGCTAATATTGGGCTGAGCTTAATTCACGCCTTTTGGTATGGGCTGCCGGTCGTAACCACGGACGACATAACCTCGCAGAATCCTGAAGTCAGCGCGCTCCAGACCGGTGTCAATGGCTTATACTATACCCATGGGAGCGCTGAGGCGTTGGCCGACACACTGAAGCGCTTGCTACAAGACGATACACTTCAAAAGTCAATGTCCGAAGCCGCTCGCCGTACTGTGGAGGCGGAGTATACAATTCCGAGAATGGTGGACGGATTGGAAGCCGCAATCCGGTATGCCGCGAATACAGTCAAAACTAAGTTACGATAGTCGGCCGCCCATCGCCCGGCCAACCGTTTCAGATGAACTATGGATAACTGCGACATTCTAGGTTGGTACGGCGCGGCGGTTTTAATCATTACCGGCGGCTTTATCTTAATACCGTTCCTCAACGGTAAGTCTGATCTAATTAGCGCGTGGAACATGTTCCTGCTGGGAATTGCAGTCTTTATCGGGTTGGGTTGCATTGAAGCTGCAAATTATCCCATACGATTCCACGGACTCCAATGGTTTCAGCCTACACACGATGAAGTGCATTGGTATCTTAAGGCAACGACGATTTTTCTGGTGGTGCTGTTAATTGCGCATTACTACGATCCGATTTCCAAAAAGCTTGCGGCTCGAACGCTCAACAAATTTCCACCCATTACCCCCGGATTGATTTTATACGTGTTGGCAGTCAGCATGTTCATTATCATTGGTGCTCATCTGTTTGGTCGGATCACGTTCATCGGACCGTTGCTAGCAAAACTCAACCACAAAGCGATCGTAGTGATCCCCGTTTTTAGCTTTATTCTGTGGTATCGGAATAAGATCAACTTAGTTTGGCTGGGGTTATTCGTGCTCTCGTTCCTCAGCATGCTGGTCTTGGGAATGCTCTCCGGAGGCGGACGGCGGCTGCCCTTGTCCGTCTTGGCTGGACCGCTGGTCGTCGTCTACATGGCACAATTGCGGCATTGGCGACCTGTAAAAAGCCTGATCGTGATGAGTGCTTCCTGCGTCGTTTTACTTATCGCCGTGATGATGTATTCATCAGTCCGCCATTCTAGCGCACTTAGGCAGGACGGACGAACCGTCAGCGGTCTCATTGCGAGCTTGAAGTCCATTGGCGAGAAAAACTGGTTTGAAAAATTCGTGTCTGACAAATTGTTTTTTTTCTCCCAGCAAACGGTTCACTATTCATTGATCACCGATCGTTATCTGCGAACGGGAGAATTGGCGCCTAAGCCGTTGAACACACTCAAATTCATCGCGGCGTATCCCATCCCCAGGCAGATTTGGCCGGAGAAACCAAGAGGACTTGGTGAGGCCATTCTGAGAGAGGCGGTAGGATACTCATCATCAAGCTGGGGATGCGGGGTGTCTGGACACGCGGCGTACGAAGGTGGCTTATGGGTGGCCGCGCTCTATGCATATCTTGCGGCGGCAGGCCTTCGGTTCATTGACGACCCTTTGCAACGGCAGCCGACAAATCCGTTTCTTATATCCATACTCGTGATTTCAAGCGTACATCTCTTGACTTGGGCCCGCGGCGATATTTTCAACATGACTATGGAATCGATGCAAAGTATTCTCTTCATAGTCATCCTTGCGGCAAGCGGAAGGTTGCTGTTTGGAACTGCGCATGACCTCGCCGCAACCGGTGCGGTGGCACCGCGAGTTCAGTTGATGCGTTCGCCCGCGTATCGTTGATAACCCGATTACCTGGCACGGAAATCCGTGTTTTCACGGCCGGACATGGGCAACCTGGCCTTTCGTCATGGATAATTCGTACTCTATCGATGCTGATCGCCCGACCGTTGTTGTGCTGGCCACGACTCCGCCACCCGTGACGGGCATGACGTTGGTTACGGAGCAAGTGGTGTGCGCCTTGGAAAAGGCCGGGCCGACTACATTCTTCAATTGGTCAACGGGTATTTCCAAACGCGGGTTAATGTTTCGCACCGCTCGCGTGTTGCGAATACTGCGATCGTTTTTTTTTCTCCTGCGAAATGGCCGCGTTCGGAACGGTCGCTTGTATATCGTTGCCAACTCGAAAATCGGGCTTCTGCTAACCGCCGCAGTCGTATGGCTCGCGAGACGACTCAACTACACGGTGTATCTGCACCATCACACATACTACTACATCGACGAGCGTGATTGGCGTGCTGCGTGGATCAATCGTATGCTAGGCGGGCATGGCGTCCATGTGGTTCACACGCCGCAAATGGCAGATGACTATCAGCACGTTTACCCAGGCGCGGGTCCGTTCGTTTTCGTGTATCCCAGCGTCGTGGTTGCTCCTATCGGCACGGTTCGCGGGGAAATTTCATCGCCAATTCGGCTCGGGCACTTGGCCAACCTTTCAGTCGGTAAAGGGTTGGACCTGGTGCTAGATACATTCCAGACGCTGCGCGATCGGGGACATGATATACGCCTTACGTTGGCCGGAACGTTTCTCACACAAGAAGCGCGACGAGTTGTTGAGCAAGCAGTAAAAGACAACGGAGGGCTCGTCGAATACGTTGGGCCAGTTTACGGAGAAGACAAAACACGGTTTTTCGCAAGCATCGATTGCTTTGTGTTCCCGTCGCGCAGCGAATCGTGGGGCATCGTTTTACACGAATCGATGGCATCAGGCGTGCCGGTCGTTGCTTACAATCGCGGCTGCGCGCGGACCGTGATCGGTGAGCAAGCAGGGGTGATTGTGGACCGCGATGCCAACTTCGCCGCGATCGCCGTCGACCAGATCGAACGATGGATTAACGACAAGAGCACATATCACGTCGCATCACAAGCGGCCATTGAACAGGCATTGTTTCTTGAACGTGAAGGCGATCGCACGTTGAACGAATTCGTCGCGATGATGTTCGCACCCTCGCAAGAGGTGAACGCGTTTTATCGACCTGCATAACGAGTTGCCGAGCTGTCAGCGCTTACGGCACAGGCAAAAGTGAAACGGTGCGAGCTTACTCAGCGGCCCGCGCCGGGAAATGGCATCGAGAATGAAAACCAGGGGCCTCACGGGGTATTTTTCCATCGCCCGGGGAACATGGGTTTGACCATACACGCTGACCAAATCCAGACCAGCGTCTTGGATGATTTTACGCACGTAGCTTGGTCGCTCCCAGGTCGAATAGACATTCTGCCCAATAGCCTGCTTGTTTTGGTTGATCTTGCGGGCGGCAAGCCAGTAGTAGCTATTGAGATTGGCGTAGTTAAACAGCAGAGTAGAGTTTTTGCGGGTAACCCGCGCCAACTGCTTGAGCGCATCGCCCGGTTGCTCTAAGTGATTGAACACATTTAATGAGATGGCGTGGTCAAAGTAATTATCTTCAAAAGGCAATTCGTAGACCGAGCATTCGACATAATCTTCAACTTGCTGCCCTAGTCCGGCGGCTTCTATGTTTTGCTTTGCGGTAGCGAGCATGCCCGGCGAAATATCGGCCAAGGTCATGCGGTTATCTTTCCTTAGCAGCGGGATCGTGAATCGGGCGGTTCCTGGCCCAACTTCCAATACCTTCTGCCCACTCCAGTCTGCACAGAGGGTTTGAAGGATGCTTTGTTGCGCACGGTCGGTAAATGCACCGCCTTTGCTGTTCCAACGCTGTTCGTCATACGATTTGCTGTCGATATCGTAGAATGAACGATTCGAGGATTCGCGGATGGAGGCTCCGTCAGTCACGATGTGATACTCCGGTACACATGGTCGTAAGCAACGACGCATTTGTGAGGATGAAAAAGTTGTTCTACGTGAGCCCGCGCATTAGCGCCGGCTTGCTTTCGCAGAGACTCGTCTTTTAAGAAATCCCTCAAGCCATCGATGATGGATTCAACACTGTGCGGATTGACGAGTCGGCCCACGTCTGTATTGATGACCTCGGGCATGCCGCCCACGTTGGATACCACGACAGGCTTTCCACAGGCCATGGCCTCTAATGCCGCCATGAAATAATCCGACGGTCCAAAGGAATCAAGAAACGGAGCGACGAGAAGATCGCTAGCCTGCATCAAGGCGGGCATGTTGTCGATAATTCCCTTTTGGACGACCAAGTCACCCAAATTCCGGCTTTGAATTTCTTGCGCTAACTTGGCAAGATCGGAGTCAGACGACGTATGCTTCAACTCGGTGGTAATTACCAACTTGATGTTGGAAAACTCTGGCCGAAGCTTATGAATTGCCCGTATCACACTAAGGGCATTTTTTTGGGGCTTCGCATTACCAACGAAAAGAATCACCAAGTCATCCTTGGAAAATCCTAGCTTTGTGCGATTTTCTTGGGGATTCACGGCGACGTGAAAACGTTCGAGATCGAGCGGTGGGCGGATGTAATCGACCTGATTCATTCCGTAGTGAATCATGGATTTCTTGACATTGTCGCTTATGCCGCCGCGCCAATCGAGTTTGTTTGCCCACCGTCGAATGCAAGAGTGGATAACGGGCAATCGCCACCGTCCACCCTGTTCGGGGATAGGGCAATACATGGTATGCATCGTTGGCAAACCGCTTTTTGCCTTAATTCGACTGGAAGTCATAAAATAATCAGCGTAGCCGCTGTGAACATGAACAAGATCGAACTCTCGTTTGTGATTCACAACCCATTTCGAAGCGGCTTGGGTGAAACGCACGCCAAAGCTTACGGTTCGGGTTTTCGCATTGGCAAATAGGCTATAGGCGACAGGACCATTATCTATGGCGCGTTCGCCCTCGTGACCGGCGATATAAGACAGAATCTTAACGTGCTCGCCAGCTTGGTGCTGTGCTACTGCCAAAGAGAGAAGGCAACTTGCATGGCCGCCGACAATCGTACGGTTACCGAAGTAATTAAATTGCGGAATAACGTGCAGAATTCGCATAAACGATGGTGGCGGACGCCAGTGGGGGGAAAGTGATTGCGGGCGTCGCCCTGATTAGCCTCTGCACACCTAGAAATTTATGCTCGTAAGTCGAAATCCGGACTCGTCCCGGCATTTTTTCACACTTTCTCTATTATACCTTAATTGTAATCGGGGCAGTCATTCATCAGCCATAGTTGGGCTGGGAACTAACTGCTCCATCGTTTTTTTTAAGCCTCTAGCCTTCAGGGGGATTCCTCCCAAGCGCCTAGCAAGGCGTTTCATCCTACTAGCCCCATCGGGGCCGAGTGACCTGCTCCCCCAGAGCTGATCCAGATGTTATGAGAGTCTTATCAGCCCGAA
>CAZTWS010000153.1:0-10592 GCA_964618225.1 uncultured Planctomycetaceae bacterium | reverse complement strand
GTCATGAACGTTTCTTGATCGCGCATTTCGCCCACGAGCATGACGTCGGGGTCTTCACGAACGGCGTGCTTCATGCCGATACCGAAGTCGACCACATCGAGGCCGATTTCGCGTTGATTGATGAGGCACTTGTCTTCGGTGAAAACGAATTCGATCGGGTCTTCGAGCGTGAGAATGTGCTTGCGGTAGGTGGCGTTGATGAGGTTGAGCATCGACGCGATGGTCGTGCTTTTTCCGGAGCCCGTAACGCCGGCGAGCAGCACCATGCCCTGGTCGAAGTGGCAGAGCTTCTCCATGGAGGACGGCAGGAACAGACCTTTGAAGTCGGGCACGAAATTATTCACGCGCCGAGCCACCAGCCCGACATGACCGAGTTGTTGCAGCAGGTTCACGCGGAACCGCCAATTTGCACCATCGACATCGAGCGTGTGGGCGAAGTCGGCCCCGCCATCGCGCTCGAAGATTTTGCGATTGCGCTCGTTCATGAGCGGGAAACAGAGCCGCACCATTTCTTCATCGCTGATGGGCTCGCGATTCATGGGGCGGAGCGTGCCATCGACGCGCACCATGGGTGGTTTATCGACCTTGAGGTGCAGATCGGAGCCTTTGAGCTTGACGCAAGCGCGGAACAGCTTGTCGATTTCAAGATCGACCTTGCGATGGAGGAAACTGCTTTTTAGGGCGTCGTCTTTAGCCATGGGAAAGCTATTGGCTGTTAGCTATTAGCTGTTAGTGTCAGCTACTAGCTTTGATTCGATAATCCGGATCCCCTTAAAGTTCGCTCGAATGCTGTTAGCATTCGGCGGACTTCGGAGAGCTGTACATTGAGTTGGTTATAGGAATGTTCGTCTAGGTAGTTTAAGTCGCGGGCGAGTAACAAGTGGTACTCTGTTTCTGAAGTCGAGCTGCCTGCTACGTTTACAAATCTCGCAAAGTCTCTATCGCCGCCACGGGCACTTCCTTCAGCGAGATTCGCCGGAATTGATGCACACGACCTGCGCAATTGGCTTGTCATTCCGAATTTTTCATTCGCAGGAAATCTCCTTGTTGCATCATAAATGGCAAGTGTTAGTGCGTGAGCTTTCTCCCACACCTTCAACTTGCGAAAGTCTTGCATTCCACCCCCTCTGGCTTACAGCTAAAAGCTAATGGCTAACAGCTTAGAGCCTGACCGGGATTCCTCGGTTGGCCATCACTTGTTTGGTTTGTTCGATGGTGTACTCGCCGAAGTGGAAGATGCTGGCCGCGAGGGCGGCGTCTGCCTTTCCTATTGTAATTGCGTCGGCAAGATGTTCCGGTTTTCCTGCTCCGCCGCTGGCGACAACAGGGATGGAAACGGCCTGGCTAACGGTGGCCGTTATTTCCAGGTCGTAGCCGTCTTTCGTTCCGTCGCAATCCATGCTGGTGAGCACGATCTCGCCAGCGCCCAATCGTTCGACTTCTTGCGCCCAGGGGACCGCCTCGAGGCCTGTGGACACCCGTCCGCCGTTAATGTGTACTTCAAACCGTTGTTTGCCGTGGTGGGAAACCCGCTTGGGGTCGATATTCACCACGATGCACTGGCTGCCGAAGCGTCGTGCCGCCTCGTAAACGAACTGCGGGTCTTTGACCGCAGCCGAATTGATCGACACTTTATCGGAACCTGCCAGGAGCAGTTGACGAATATCTTCGAGTGTGCGAATTCCGCCGCCCACGGTGAGTGGCATGAACACTTGCTCGGCCGTGCGACGGACCACGTCGAGCATGATGTCGCGCTCTTCGTGGCTGGCGGTAATATCGAGAAAGACAAGCTCATCGGCTCCTTCTTTCTCGTATCGTGCCGCCACTTCGACGGGGTCGCCGGCGTCGCGCAAGTTGACAAAGTTCGTGCCCTTCACCACCCGCCCGAGGTTGACGTCGAGACAGGGAATCACACGTTTCGCCAACATCAAAAAACACGCACCAACATGGCTCAAAACTACCGAAATACCTTAAGTTATTCAGTTTAAGTAGGGCCTAAGGCATGGTCAACGGGCGAAGTGGGAGGGGCAAAGTAGCAGGCACGATCCGTATACTGGAAGCCGCATTAAAAAAGGGTCAATATGCCGTGTGTAGGTGCAACGTACTGCCTTTGTCCTACTCATTTAGCACTTAAGGCGTGCCGATCGTTTTTATGTTTTGAGCGAACCGGGGTTTTCACGGCCCCGGCGGGGCGGAGGACCGCCCGCCTCGCTTGATTCTCTGCCGCCAGGTCTTCCTGTGAGGTTTGAACTCGTCGCCTCCACGTGGCGGCAATCGGGGAGGGATTCGAGGAAGAGTCGGCCGTAGGGTTTGGTGGCGATTCGCGGGTCGAGACATACCACGCTGCCGGTGTCGGTGCGGGAGCGGATCAGCCGGCCGAAACCTTGTTTGAACTTGATGATGGCTTCCGGTAATTGATAGTCGCGGAACGGGTTGCCGCCGGTGGTGCGGATGGCATCGAGTCGCGCTTCGAGCAGTGGGTGGTCGGGAACGGCGAACGGCAGTTTGGCGATGATGACCGTTTGCAATGCGTCACCCGGTACATCGACGCCTTGCCAGAAACTATCGGTGCCGAAGAGTACCGAGCGCGGGTTGTTCTTGAACTCATCGAGAAGTTGCGTGCGAGGCGTTCCGTCTGCCTGGCTTAGCAGTCGCAGATTTTTCGTGGAGAGCCAGCGTTGCATGCCGGTGGCGATGCGACGCAGCATGTCGTAACTGGTGAATAGAACGAAGGCGCGACCATCGGTGCGTGCCACGTAATGCTGAATGGCTTCGATGCATCGCTTTTCGTAAATGCCACGCTCGTTGCCCGCGGGGTCGGGCATATCGCGCAGCGTGATCAGTTCGGCCTGTTCGCGGTAATTGAACGGGCTGCCAACTTGCAACATGTCGCACTGAGTGAGACCGATACGCGATTTGAAGAACTCGAAATCGCCGCCTCGGCCGGTAGAGAGCGTGGCACTCGTCATTACCACCGTAGGAATCTTGTCGAACAACTGTTCGCGCATGGCGGGGCCGACATCGAGCGGCGACGCAGAGAGGGTCAATCGTGGCACGCCGCGGCGCGTTTTGTACGACTCGATCCAATACACGCTGCCCTGCTGCGATTGGGCACGCCATGTTTCGAGGTCTGATGCGAGGACGAGCAATCGATCGTGCGCGGAGATGAAATCTTGCTGCTCTGATTCGTCGTTCAGTCGTTTACCGGCCGATTTCACTTGTTTCGCCAGCAATTCGAGTTCCGGCGAGAGATGGTTGGCAACGATACCGGGTTCGGTAACACGACCGTTTGGCGGCGCTTGCTTTGATCGCCAATCGAAGAGATCGGCGAAGAAATCGTCGGCCAGATGCCGACAACGATCGACTTGCTGCTGTTCTCTGGGCAGGCCGTGGTGGACCAGGAGGCCTTTATGCGTGCGATCGTTGTAGAGCTTGTTGAGGACGTACTCGATTTGGCCGTTGGTAATGTTGAGGCCCAGGTGGTCGCTGGCCACGCCTTCGATCGTATGGGCTTCGTCGAACACGACGACGTTGTAATCTGGCAGAATGCTTACGCCGGCGCGGCGGAGTGCGATATCGCTGAACAGCAGCGCGTGGTTGACCACGAGGATTTGTGCGTGCTGAGCACGGCGGCGATCTTTGTAATAGAAGCATTGACCGTGAGTGGCGCAACGACGACCGAGGCAGTTGCCGCTGTCGCTGGCAACTTCATCCCACACGGCCGGTAGCGGGCGAAACGGCAGGTCGCTCAGCGAACCGTCGGGCGTGCCTTTGGCCCATTTGCGAATTTGGCGGAGTTGGTCGAGTTGGTCGTCGTCGTTGAACAGGCTTTGGCTGCGGGCGAGGGCCAGATCAAGGCGGCGCAGGCTCAGGTAGTTTCGTCGGCCCTTTACCAGTACAGCGGAGAACTCGCGAGGAATGACCGCATTGAGCAGCGGCAAATCCTTGGCGATGAGTTGCTCTTGCAGACTGATCGTGTGAGTGGAGATGACGATCTTTGGCGTGGGGGGAGATGCCTCGCCATCTTTGTCTTCATTCGAGTCAGCCGTTTGACCTGCAGTCGCGGCCAAGATTGCCGGCACAAGATAAGCAAAGCTTTTGCCGACGCCGGTGCCTGCTTCGGCCACCAGATGGCGTTTGTTGACAATGGCTTTAGCCACTGCCTCGGCCATTTGCAGTTGTTGCGGCCTGCATTCGTATTTTGCGAGTCGCGCCGCGATGCGGCCCTCAGGGCCAAGAATGTCGGCGGCGGTTAAATCCATGCGTACAGACTAGCAAATGCGGACCGATCCTTGAACGGGGCAATCTGGTGCCTTTAACTACGTCGCCGCCAATAACCGGGCCTACGGCTCGTGTGAGCCACTGCAACAATCACAACATGGTTTGCCCTACGGTGCCTAAAGACAAGCATATAGGGAAATCGTTGCACACGAGCCCAATAATATTTACCCGAAAACTTTGGTAGAGTTTCAGATGATCCCGCGATTCGATTCACCGCATCAAGCACGGAGATTTTAAAGCTCTGCAAAGCTTGTTCAGAACGAGCACGATACCATTCACACGCCTCGTCGTACTCTTGCAGCGCCAACTGATGAAACTCGACGGACGCAAGCGTCATTTACTTCCGATCCCTGATTTCTTCCCAAGGAATTCCGGGCGAACCATCATTCAATCGACGATCTAATTCTTCGATAAATCCTGGATCATCGACAGACATAATTCCAGGTGGCACAGTATCTAGCAAACGTGCCGCGAGATCGAGGCGTTCTCCCTCTGGTAATTGTAACGCAGCCTGCAGGATTGCTTCTGATGAGAGTTGCATGCTACCTCCTTACATGGTGAATTGGAACCAATTATACCCTACAGTTACTTCAGGGCCTGTACAATTACACCTTCTTCCGGACTGCTTGCGGTTGCATACAAGCGTTTTGGGATGCGGCCTGAAAGATAAGCAAGTCGGCCGGCTTCGGTGGCGTGGCGCATCGCGTCGGCCATGCGGATGGGGTCTTTTGCGTGCGCGATGCCCGTGTTGAGCAGCACGCCATCGACGCCGAGTTCCATGGCGATGGTGACGTCGCTGGCGGTGCCGACGCCGGCGTCGACGATTACGGGGTAATCGGGGTCGTCTTCCTTCAAATACTCGAGGCAGATGCGAATGTTGTTCGGGTTGAGCACGCCCTGCCCAGAGCCGATGGGGCTGCCGGCGGGCATCACGCTGGTGGCGCCTGCTTCTTTGAGGCGTTTCGCGGTGACGGGGTCATCGGTCGTGTAGCAAAGCACTTGGAAGCCATCGGCCACGAGTTGCTCGGTGGCTCGTAATGTCCCGAGTGTATCGGGCAACAGGGTGCGTTTATCGGCGAGCACTTCGAGCTTTACCCAATCGGCACCAGAGTTTTCGAGGCCAAGCAACAGTTCGCGGCCGAGCCGGGCTACGCGAACGGCATCTTCGGCGTTGAAGCAGCCTGCCGTGTTCGGCAGCAGCGTGTAACGAGTGGTGTCGATGTAGTCGAGCAAGTTGTTGCCGGCCGAGTCGATAAGCCGATCGCGACGCACGGCGACGGTGATGCATTCGGTGCCGCTGCGCGCGAGTGATTCACCCATTACCTCGAAGTTGGCGTACTTACCGGTGCCAACGATAAGCCGGCTGGTGAATTGGTGAGTTCCGAGTTGGAGGACATCGGTGGTTGTTTCGCTTGCTGATGACATTCCTGGCCTGATGTTCGGATTGGGTTTAACCACAGAGGCACGGAGGACACGGAGATCGGATTGAGAAAGGACGATGTTGTTTCGAAACTTTCTGCCACAAGGGATCGAAAGCAGCGTTACTTATCTCATCAACCTCCGCCGACAAGTGTTACGACTTCCATGCGGTCGCCGTCTTGAAGGACGGTTTCGCGATGTATGGCGCGTGGCACTACTTCGAGATTCAATTCTACGGCCACGTGTGGTTGGGTAACGCCAAGTTGGCCGAGCAACTCGGTAACCGTAATACCGTCGGACACCTCGCGAGTTTCGCCATTCAATTGAATCTTCATGGACGACTCGGCGTTTACTTGGAAGAATCGGTGGGAACTGTACGAGCCGGTTCGTCGCGAACGAATGCCGTGCGGAATTGTCGCACGTCGAGCGGTTGAAATTCGCCGAACTGAGTCGTTTGAGCTGCATGGAGGCTCGAGTTCCATGGAATCGTGTAGGCGGCAACCTGGCCAGTGGTGGCATCGGCCACGTAGACAATGCTGTTGGCGAACTGGAACTTTGCCGTGCCTCGCGGCATGTTGACGGTTCCGGTAACCAGCAAATACCCTGTGCCCCGCCCTGCTCCACCGAAGTCGGCGGCAATGTTGCGCGAGAAGAACGAATTGAACTTGCCCGTTTTGGGGTTAATGACTGCCGCTCGCAGGTCGCCGGTAAGGTAGTCGAGGAAGTAAAGCGCTTCGACCGAGCTATCGACAAGGCCGGTGGCGATGGCGAACTTCTCTAGTCCATGGGTTGCCGACGCATGGAGGGGCGCATTGGGCCAAATGCCTTGGACATTAAGGCCGATGATGAGGCCCAGTACGAGCCCCCAGCCAATGCAAGCCGGACGAGTTTTGAAGAATTCTTTCATGCTGCCTCCCACTTGCCGAGAGCAAGAAATGTGCGTCGCTCACCTTCTTGCATCGTACCGAGTTTCGATACAATCAGCCAGCGGAGCATTCCGGCGTAAATCCCTAGGTTGCGTGCTATTTGGCGGATTTCCTAGCGCCAATCCATGTAACTGGAACGTAGGGTGACGTGTTTTTACGGCGCAGGCGGGGAAACATGCCTTGCCCCCATGCTCACGCCGCTAGCTCCCCCAGAACACGCCCCAATGAAACACTGAATGACGATGGCAGTAGAGGGAATGTCGCGATCACGGCACGGCCTTACTTTGGAGACTACTGAAGATTTTCTGCAGACTTCGAGTCGGCTGGCACTTGCTGCGCATCCTCTGTTTGCGGTGCGAGTGGAGACGGAGGCGATTCTGGCTGGGTTGGATTGGTTTGAGGCGACTCGGCCGATGGCGACGAGTTTACCGGCGGTGTTGGTGCTAATACGTGCGGCACCGCTTGCAGCATTTGGGATGGCAACGATGCGCCTGGCAGGCCTCCGCGAAGCACAGGCACCACTTGCTGGCCTTGGTACGCATAGACGTTGGCATTGATAGCGCCATTTACGAGCACCTGCCCATTCACGGCCACACTACCACCAATCGTGCCGTCAGGAAACTTGGCTGGACCAATCGCAATGAGTGGAAAGGAGTTCGGGCCGCCGAAAATCTCGATGTGGCCGTTCAATAACATCTGACCAGTTGGCGGTTCGGCTGTGCTTGTGCGTTCCGCTCGCCCGAGCTTGGCCAACACGACGGGCTCACGACCAAGCGGTTGCTCATCGACGACAATCAACTCCTGGCAAACCAAACTTTTGGTTGTGGTTTGATCGATGAGCTTGTCTCGGAGTGCCGCACCAAGAGCAAGGAACAAGAGTGGATAGACGATCCAACGTTCGCGTTCAGTCATTTTCGGGGGCTGGGGGTTGGGGGCTAGGGGCTGGGGCAATTGATGAGGCCCAATAAGAATAAATGGGCGTAGGATTATTACCGTTAAGATCAACGCGCCAGGGCAACCAGACCAGTGAGACTTTATCGACTTCAATGTCGGACTTTTGCGGTTTGAGTTCGAGTGTTTCGAAGGCGACCGTTTCAGGATCGTATTTCGAGTCGATCACGCGCTGTGCTTCTTGTATCTCTTCTTTTAAGCGTTCGATTTCTTGGGTTGCGCTTTCGACACTAATCTGAGCGTTCGATTGGTGCCCCCGTTCGGTGGCCACGGAGCGGAAAGTCGGATCGAGCGAGCGGCGGCGGCCAGGCATGTTCTTTCCCATCGCGGCCATCACGGTATCCACGATGACCCATAGCATGGTGCCGATCTTAGCGAAGAATTGCCAGCGTTTAGCGCTCAACCTGGCTTGTGCTTTCCGCAGTCTTTCGTCGGCGTCGGCCAGTTTCTTTTCGTAAGATTTTTTGAGTTTATCGACTTCAGATAAGCGTTTGGCAACGACCTGCGGCCCGATGCGAACGCGGAAGGCTTCGGCCGTTTCTTCTGGCTTCGCGGTTTCATTGATGAGCGGACAGCGCAAAACGCTTAGAGTTTCTTCTCGATACAGATGCTCGCGCAGGTGGCGGGCAAAAACCGAGTAACTCTTTTCTCGTGTCAATTCGCCGTAAATTGGGGCAAAACGCCCCAACTCGTCGGGCATTGGATCTAAGGGTAAAACGGTTGTGCGCCTTACCGCATCTTTCCACGCATCCTCAACAGGTGGATCAGGAGACTGTTGCAACAAAAAACATTCACGCCAAACGTCAATATTATCGCTTCGCCTCACGAAGTGAACTTTGCCATGACCAGCTAGGGCGGGATGATATTCGAGTCGGTACCCGTCTGGTACACGATCCACAATGGCAGCGAACTCCTCGCGAATGCCGGCGGGTAAAATGGGTTTCTGCCCAAAAAATAAATTAGCTGTAATTATGGTGGGTACCGTACTATCGGTAGCGTGATCCGACTCGACCTGCGAGCCTGCGTCCCCTGCATTCTTGGCCCCCGCGAATTGCGAACGCACAGGATCCATGAGCGTTTTGATTTGCCCGCGCGTGAGCGGACCACACAAGTACGACATGGCCCAGCGGCTTTCAAACAAGGTGGGCGCGTCGTCGTGGACGTTGTTCATGAGAAACACGCGTTTGCCCAGCCCTGCGAGCGTGGCTTCTAACTTCTTGCGATCGAACTTTGCTCCTGCTTGGGCCGACGCGCCTTCCAGACCTTCGATGACACGCGCTTTATCGCGCTCGGTTTGCAACCGGCCAAGCAGCCAGGTGCCGGCGTTCGACAATCCCTTATAGTCGAGATCGACCGGGTTCTGCGTGGCAAGGACGCAGCCCAAACCGTAGGCACGTGCTTGCTTGAGCAGCGTGAGCATGGGCCGTTTTGCAGGTGGATTGCCAATAGGCGGGAAATAGCCGAACACTTCGTCCATGTAGAGCAATGCCCGCAAGCTACTGGTGCCTGGTTGGGTGCGAATCCAGGCCAGCACTTCGTTAAGCAACAGTGTGACGAAGAACATTCGCTGCGCATCATCTAAATGTGCGATTGAGAAAATTGCCAGCCTTGGCTTCTTGGACGGCGTGTAGAGGATTCGTTCGATTTCGAGCGGTTCGCCCTCGAGCCAGTTTGCAAAGGAAGGCGATGCGAGCAAATTGTTGAGGCTCATTGCCAGTTTGTAACGTTCGCTCGCCGGGTAGAATGTTTCTAAATCGATAACGCCAATGTGGTCGAACGGCGGGCGTTGAATCTGCTGAATCAACAGGCGCAGGTCGAGATCGTTGCCAGCACGCCATGCAGCATCGAGCAGGTGTGAAAGCAAAATGTGTTCGCGGCTTCGCACGGGCTCGGCATCGATGCCCATCAGCGCAAGTAATCCCGACGTTGCCGAGGCGACGCGTTCGCCGAAAGCTTCCGCATCGGCAACCAGGTCGGCGGGCGGTGCGTCGAACGATTTGAGCACGGCGACCGGGATGCCGGCACTGGATCCCGGCGTGTAGATGACACGCTCGACCGTGTCACAATATTGTTGGATACGCTCAGGGCCTTCGTCCCATTTGGCTAATCCTTTGCGCCATGTTTCGGCTTGGCTTGCGGCGAACTCGTCGGGCGACATCTGGCGGCGTGCGGCTTCGCTGATGTCGATCCATGGTTGGAAGTCGGCCGGTTCGAGCTTGGGAAAAGCAAGCAGCAGATTTCCCAGGTCGCCCTTAGGGTCGATGATGATGGCCGGTATGCCATCGAGCGCGGCTTCTTCGAGTAACGAAATGCAGAGGCCCGTTTTGCCGCTACCCGTCATGCCGACACAGACGGCGTGTGTGGTGAGGTCTTTGCTACGGTAGAGGAGCGGCTCGCCCGACGTTTCGCCCGTTGCCAGATCGTGATACCGACCTAAGTAGAAGGACCCGAGTTGATTTATATCCGGCATCGGCGGAACTCAACCTTTAGTACGATAGTTGTGTGTGCCACTGGCATTGCCAGTGCCTTCCGCGCCGACTTTTTGTCTACAGATGGCTTAGCCGTAGGCGATAATAGGCCCGGCATTCATGCCGGGTTTGTGTTGGTATTATTAAACGTCCCCCTGTGCTTGCCGCGGCGATGCCGCGGCAAGCACAGGGGGACGGGAGCGTTGTGGTTCGCGTGACCCGGCATAAATGCCCGGGCCTAATATCATCGGGTGGCACGCTTTGAATTGAAAAGGGTTTAACGGCGTAGAGTGGCACCCCACATGCTAGAACAGGTTTCAAAGGGTGACTAAAGGGGCTCGAACCCTTGACCTCCAGAGCCACAATCTGGCGCTCTATCCAACTGAGCTATAGCCACCGTAATGTTCGCAAAATCGGAAAACTCGTTGCTCGAAGCAATGTTGCCATTCCGATCGATCGTTCGACTATTTTATTTTACGTGCCATCAGTCCGTAGGTAACGGCAACGCCAGCAGTTAAGCCTGCCGCAAAGCTGGCCATAGCCGTTA
>CAZTWS010000152.1:0-10599 GCA_964618225.1 uncultured Planctomycetaceae bacterium | reverse complement strand
ACATAGACATGGATATCTCCTCGTCGTCAAAATCAAAAGTTGAAATGAAAGTAAGAATGAAACAAAACCAAACTGGTCGGCCGCGTTACCGGCCGGGGGGTCGCACGAAGTTGAAACCTTCATCGACCCATTGAGAAATCTGCGATGCCGCAATCGCGGCCACGTGCCCGTCGGCATAAAGGTAATTGGCCACTTCGCCCACGTGGCGATCCACGGCCAACTCCTTCTGAATACGTTCCCACCGCTCTTCAGCCGTGGGATACGCCTCGGTGAACCACGTCCACGAATCCACGTGGTCGAAGCTCACATTCACCGTCGTGCCCGCTTCCAATGCCACCAGCGTGCGGTGGGTTTCAGGCAGCTTGTCTAGCCGGCTGGTGAAATCCTTCACCGTTTCCGGATACACGGCCTGCTCCACTTGCGTGGGCTCACGCAAGTAGCCGTTCATCGCGTAGCTGGTGAGCCGGTCACTCTCCCGCTCCAGTCGCTTCGTGTCCTCAGGACAAAGACGTATCTCGTCCACGCTCTCCAAATGCGGCGCGAGCGTGTAGATCCACGTTTTAATGATATCCTGCTCGTGCCAAAATTTAGGAAAGCGCCCCTTGTGAGTGTCGGCATACTGGTGGATTGCCAAACCGATTTGGCGCATGTTATTTGCGCAGTGCGTGCGCCGTGCCGCGCCACGCGCGGCCTGGACCGCGGGCAACAACAACGCAATAAGCACGCCGATAATGGCAATCACGACCAGCAGCTCGACCAACGTAAAGGCCGATCTGCGAACCATGGAACGGTTTTGAAACCTCGCTCAAAATGGGGATACGCCAAACGCACCCCACGCCAACGCACGGCCATCTAGATCAATCAATGGGCGACGGGTGGCATGCTTTCACGCGACAGCGGGTAAGCATGCAGAACTTTCCATTCACCCACTTCGCGGATTTTCCACGAGGGACTTTCAACGAAGCGTTCGATCTAGACGGAGCAACGCGCGCACGAAGAACTAGCGATGCGCAAGAAACGCAAACATCGCACGCGGTGGATACTAAGCCTGAAGAACAGGCGGACCGCGAGGCGCTTGAGGGCCGAGTTCAATCGGCAAGTAAGAGCTCTCGAACGTCGATGGAATCTGGCCGTACACATGCTGCCAGATCGTGGCCGCCGCAACGACCGGTCGTTCGCTCGAGATTCGCGCTAGAAACGCGCAGATTTCGCAATCGTGCTGGTGAGCGCCATCGCTGGCCATCACGCCAATCGAGTCGTCGCATTCGACGCTCGCAGGCGCATGATGGGCGTGGTGAGAATGACCATGATGATGGTGGTGGTGCCCACAATGACCATGCCCATGAGAGTGCGAATGCCCCGCATCGCGAGACGCCAACCGGGCACCAAACAACCCGTGATGGTGGTGCTTATCGGCCGAAAGCCAGTGCAGACCTTGCCCCAACAGAGCCACGGCAGCGTAGCCCGAAAGCAGTCCACACGTCAAAATATGCCGGAAAATAGGGCGCATTTCGCGCTACCACCTTCTGCAAACCCAATCCCCTCGCCACCGATTCTACCCCAGGGCAACACAAGAGTGAAGCGAAAAAGAAAAATCTGACAGAAACAATACAAGTGGGGCAGTTTGCATCAATGGGTGGCTGGGGCAGAGGCTTTGCGCCGCCCCAGGTGGCAAAATCCGGGACGTTGCCTCGGCCACCCATCGCACCCAGATCAACGCTAGTGTTCTGTCAGTCTTGAATTGATGGGTGGCATGCTTTCACGCGGTAGCGGGTAAGCATGCCTACGCCCACAAGGCGAAGGCATGCCACCCAGCAAATGACCATGGACAGAACACTAGGCTTCTTTCGGCCGAGGGCTGACAGCCGATAACCGACAGCTTCCCTCGGGTTCAATAACTGCACCGTTCTCATTAGGATAAAGAACCAACCCATCAACAAAGCATCTCCTGCACATCCATCCGCCCATCCATCATGACCCAAACCCTCAAACGCATGGCCAACGTCAACGGCCAAATCACGCCCCTCGAAGAAGCCAGCATTTCGATCCTCGACCGCGGCTTTCTCTATGGCGACTCGGTGTACGAAGTGTTCCGCACCTACGACGGCGTCCCGCTGCTCTGCCACGAGCACTTCGACCGCATGGACAACTCGGCACGCCTCATCCACATGACGATCTCCCAATCGCGCGAGGAGATGCTCGAAGAAATGCGACGCACGGCCCACGCCGCCGAAATCCCCCCCGGGCAAGACATCTACGTCCGCTGGCACGTCACCCGTGGCACCGGAGCGCTCGATCTCGTTCCTGCCCGCGATCTCGAGTCGAGCTTCGTCATCATCCTCAAGGAAGTGCCAAAGTGGAAACCCGAGTTTTATGAACGCGGCATGCGGCTGGCCGTCACCAGCGTACGCCGCAACCCGGTCGAAGCACTCAGCCCCGACATCAAAAGTGGCAACTACCTCAACAACATCCTCGGCGTCACCGAAGCGATCGAACTCGGTGCGGACGACTGCCTCATGCTCAACCCCGACGGCATCGTCACCGAAGCCTCGAACAGCAATGTGCTGTTCGTCATCGACGGCGAGCTCGTTACCGCAAACGTGGAAAGCGGCGTCCTCCGCGGCATCACCAAAGCCGTGATCCAGAGCATCGGCGAAAAAGCCGGCTTCCCCGTGCAGGAGAAAGCCATCCCCGTGGCCGACCTCCCCCGCGCCACCGAATGCTTCGTCACCAGCGCCACGCGCGAAGCCATGCCCGTCGTTAGCCTGCGACTCCAAGACGGAACCTGGCTCGACTTCCCACCCGGCGGCGGACCCGTCACCAAAAAAGTCGCCGCCGCCTATAAGCAATACGTTGACGAATACGTCCAAAACCACCAAGACCTCCGACTATTTTAGCCCCGCCTTACTGCCGCTTCCCCGTCTGGTCTGCCCCGTTCTGATGCAGAATCAGCTTACTCACTTTGCCCGCGTCGTCGGACAAAAACGTGATCTGTGCATCCACGCCGACACACGAAAACTTGCCGGCCGATTGCCTTTCAAGTCGAATCTTGCCCTGGTTGGTCGCCTGCAGAACTAGCTTGCCGTCTTCGAGAGTCACTGTAATCGCGAATTTCGGCGTGATGGTAAACACGCCCACGCACGATTCGAGATCGACCTCCTTCGCTTCGAGCTGTTCTTCCCGCGTGGCCGTCAGCGTGACGCCGTTCTGATGGAGAACGAGATGATTCACTTCACCTTTAGCATTCGCGACGAAATGAATCTGCGCATCGACCTCTTTGCAAAAATACTTCGTCTTCGTTTCCGCAAACCACTGTAGCTTCGGCTGCCCGGTTGCTTGGACCATGAGCTTGCCATCTTCCTCGGAAACCGTCACCCCGAAGTCTGGCGTAAAGGCGTAATATCCGGCATATGTATCGAGGATTTTCGCATCAATAGCGATTTCCTTTCGCTTCCTGGGCGGCTCCACCTTGATGCCACAGGCAACTCGCGTCAATTGCTCTCCAAGTACATCGGTCTTCGGACTCGCGGTGTTTGTGAGCACCACGACGCCGGCCTTCATCTCGGGCACCACCGCGATCCAAGAGGAATAGCCGCCCGTCATGCCGCTATGCAACCGCGTAATTCCATCGCGCGCGATGTGCCAGCCTAGCCCAACTCCCAAGCCGTCCTTCGTCGTGTGCCGCTTTTCGAACGAAAGCTGGATCGCCTTGGACACCGGCTTGTCATCTTTCGTCAGGCAGGCTTTCAAGAACTTCACCTGGTCTGCCACCGTCGAGCGGATCGCCCCCGCGCCCGCAAGCGTGGGTGTGTCCCAGTTCTTATCCGGCTGCAGCAACGCGTTATACGGCGGCGCTAACCGCTCGCGCTGCACGCTGCTCAGCGTAATGCATGTATCCTTCATGCCGAGCGGCTCCGCGATGCGATCGATGAGCAGCTTCTCGTAATTCGTGCCTTGCTTCCGGGCCAGCACGTGCCCCAACAATCCCATGCCGTAGTTGGAATACTCGTACTCGCCCGGCACACGTGGCAGCTCGTATGCCATCAAGAACTCGGCCATTTGCTTCGGAGTGTAATCGGCATACGGATTCCGCACATCCTGGGGCAGCAAATTGCTAGGCAGCCGAGGCAACCCGGAGGTATGCGTTGCCAGGTGCTCCATGGTGATCGGCTTGCCGTCTTTCACCGGAACCCGGAGTGCCTCTGGCACATACGATTGGAGCGGCTCGTCCAACTTCACCACGCCCGCATTCGCTGCATCCGCCAGCAGCACGCCAGTATACGCCTTGGTCACCGAGCCAATTTCATACACGGTGCTACCTTTGGGTGTCTTTCCATCTCCTTTCGTGGTTTCCCCGTAACCGTAAACATGTGCCTTACCGTCCTTTACGATCCCCACGACGCAGCCGACAAACGCATGCTCATCGAGCAATGGCTGCACCAGCGAGTCGACTTGATCCTTCGACTCATCGCCATCACACGGCGAAACCATGCCGCCGATGCCAAGGAATGCAATCGCGACCAACCCCTGTTTCAAAAAACCAATCGTATTGCGAATCATTCGTTCCCTATCCACATCTTGTTGAGATTTCATTGATTAACTACCTTCTTCCAATAAACTTTCGCGTGCTGCCAGCAATTCTTGCCGCCGTGGTTCGAGTTCGCGCTCTACGGCTTTCTGATTCAGGCGATAGACGACCCAAAAAGTCGCCGCGCAAATCGCGGCCACGATGGAAACTGCAACCCAACGGATCCATGGAAAATCATCTGGCACCAGCCCCATACTGACCAATCCAATTGCCATTCCGCCACCGAGCGGCAACAGGTACCACCAAAGCACATTCTTGAGCAGCCAAATCTGGTGCTCCACATCCTCGAGCGACGACGCGACGCATCCAAGCAGCGAATCGTCGAATCGAGCCCTCCGCCCCCGTCGCCGAAAACGATCGACCAGAATGTATCCGCCCACCCACAGGCAAGCTCCCGCCAGCAGCAACCACGACCAATCGTGCCCCGCGAACCCCCAGTATGCAAAAAAAACCGCCGTCACCGCGGCAACAACCACCTCTCGAACGTCGCGCCAAAAAATCATCGCCTTGAAGCTTCGCTGATTCCGACGCAGTTCCTGCAACAGAATCGCCGGCTCGATGCGAAGCCGCGCCTCCAGTTGCGATTGCCACGTTTGTTGGAGTTCGTCAAGCAACATCGGTCGGTTCTTTCAGCCGCGCGGCCAGCGACTTTTTCACACGATTCAAACGCACACCCACGTTCGATTCGGAGACGCCAATCACCTCGGCCATCTCGCTGTAGCTGAGCCCGTCGAGATACAGCAGCACGAGCGCGCGGTCCGTCGGCGGCAAGGCACGCACCACCTCGTACAGTCGTTCGAGCTTTTCCCGCTCCTCGTGCGCTTCGATGGGTGCGGGATGGTGATCGACGAATTCAATCTCGATCGGCAGCGCGCGGCGTCGATCCCGGTGCTTCGTCTCACGCCGCTTCCATGCTAGCGCCGTGTTCAGCGCAACGCGATACATCCACGTCGTCGCCTTCGACTCGGCGCGAAAACTGGGCAACGAGATCCACACTTGCAGCAGGATCTCTTGCAACAAGTCGTCAGAATCTGGCGGCCCCTGCGCGAACGAGCGAACAACCTTGAACACCAGTCCGGTATGCTCATCCAGCAACCGGCGAAACTGCGATTCAAAGTCCGTCGGGCTCAACGAGTATCTCCCACTGCTGCCTAATTAGTGACCATCGCAGAAGAAAACTTACACGCCCCCCCAAAAAAAATCTGCACAGCGACGGACTGGTCGCTTCAGCGACCAGTGAAAGCACCACGCAACCCCGCCAGCCTCCCCACCAGCTCCTCCAACACCTCCCCGTGATGCCAACACAAACTCACCCGCAATAACGATTCTCCCTCCGGCACCGACGGCGGCCGAATGCCCGGCACAAAAAAACCAGCCTCGCGCAGCTCTCCCGCCAACCGCATCGTCTCGGCCGCATCGCCCACAATGATCGGCACGATCTGGCTCGCCGAATTCCCCACATCCCACCCCTGCTCTGTTAGCCGCAGGCGGAAGCCAGCGGCCCGCTCCAGCAACTCCCTCCGCCGCCACGGCTCATCGCGCACGATATCGAGTGCCGCGATCCCTGCCGCATGCACCGCCGCCGGCTGCGCCGTCGAAAACACATACGACCGCGCCCGATTCGCAAGCCAATCAACAAGCGATTGCCGCCCACAAACAAACCCACCCCCAGACCCAAGCGCCTTGCTCAGCGTCCCCACCCGCACATGCACACGCTCATGAAGCGAAGGATGCAGGGTGCCGGATGCCGGATGCCGGGAGCCACCTTCTGCCTTCCCCCTTCCCCCTTCCCTACTCCCCACTCCTCCCCCCTCCTCGCTCCTCGCTCCTCGCTCCTCATCCCTCGCCCCTCGCTCCTCGCCCCCCTCCACCACCCCCCGCCCATGCTCGCCGAACACGCCCGTCGCGTGCGCTTCATCCACCATCAACATCGCATCGTATTGCTCGGCCAACTCAGCAATCCGCTCGATCGGCGCGACATCCCCATCCATGCTGAAAATCGTATCAGTAACGATGAGCCTTCGCCGGTAACCGGCGCTCCTTCGCAGCAGCGCCTCCAGCGCATCGCAATCGCAATGCGGATACACAAACCGCGTCGCCTTACTCAATCGGCAGCCATCGATGAGACTCGCATGATTCTTCGCATCCGCGAAAATCGCGTCCGGATTCTCGACCAACGCCGGAATCGCGCCCGCGTTCGCGGCAAAGCCCGATGAAAACACCAGCGCCGCTTCCGTCCCCTCGAACTCCGCCAGCCGACGTTCTAATTCCGCCTGCGACGCACCGCGCCCACTCACCAACGGGCTCGCCCCGGCCCCCCACCCTTCGCGCTCGCTCGCCGCCCGCGCCGCGGCAATCACCCGCTCGTCCGCCGCCAGACCCAAGTAATCGTTCGAGCCAAAGTTCACCAACTCGCGCCCGTCGATCACCACGCGCGCCGCCTGCGGCCCCTCGCGCACCACCAACCGACGCCGCAAGCTGTCACGCTCCAGCCCCGCCAACTCACCATCAATCCAACCCAACGTATCACCCATCACAATCCTCACCCTTCCCCGCCGCTCGCGGCTTAGCGCCAACCTCCCCCACAACGGACAATTGACAACGGACGACGGACATCCCACCAATTTGACAACCTCTGCCACCCCCGAAACAATCAACAAACGGGCCGCCCCTGCTCAACTACCCTGCTTAACTATTCGCCGATTCGCCCCCTATTCCAAACCACTCCCAACAAACCCCCGACGGACTGGTCGCTTCAGCGACCAGTCGCACCACCAAAAACCGCACCATTTCACCACCCCCGGCACATTCGCCCAGCTTACCGGAACTTTCCCCACTCCCCCTGCGTCCAAACCTGTGAGCCTCGCCTTGAGCGACGATGCCCCACTAATCACAGCCACGCTCGACGGAGATTCCGCTGCCTTTGGCCAGTTGGTGGGATTGTACCAAGACCGGCTCTACAATTCGCTGCTACGGGTTGCCGGCTCCGCGGAAGACGCCGCCGACATCGTGCAAGACGCTTTTGTGCAGGCATACACCAAGCTCGATACGTTTCGCGGCAACTCCGCGTTTTACACCTGGCTGTACCGCATCGCCTTCAACCTCGCCATGAGCCAAGCCCGGCGCGGTCGAAAAACAACCTCGCTCGACAACCTGAAATCCGCCGCTGGTAGCGAACCGGCAGACACCCACCCCACCGCACAAGCTACGCTTGAACAGCGCGAAAGCGTGGCCATGGTCCACACCGCCCTCGCCGAACTCAGCACCGAATATCGCACGATCCTCGTGCTGAGAGAAATCGAGGGCTGTAGCTACGACAAAATCGCCGAAATACTCGACCTCCCTATCGGCACCGTGCGCAGCCGATTATTCCGCGCACGCCTGGCTTTGCGCGACGAGCTTTCGTCGCGATTGCACGTAGAACGAATTGCAGACACGAAATGAACGAGCATCCACAACACGAGTTCGACGACGAACTCCTGAGCGCCTATCTCGACAACGAATTGTCGAACGACGAACGTGCGCGCGTGGAAAGCCATCTCGCCAGCGACCCGGCCGCCCGACATTTGCTCGAACAACTCCGCAACGTCTCGCAATCCGTTCGCGAACTCCCCGTCCACTCCGCCGCCGACGGCCTCCACGATTCCATCCTCAACCGCATCGAAGCAATCCGCACGCCCCCACCCCTCGCTCCTCACTCCTCACTCCTCGCCCCTCGCACCTGGTTCTGGGCTTCCTGCGCCGTCGCCGCCGCGCTGCTCATCATGTTCCTGCAACCCGGCAGCGAATCGGAAACCGACGTCGCCATGGTCGCCAAAACCGAACCGCAAGCAAGCGAACCCCTCGCCAATAAAGACACATTGCTCGCCGACGCAACTCCATCACAAGTCTCGCGCCAACGCTCCCTCTCCGAACCCGCCTCCCCCTCACCCCCTAACGCCCCACCCGCCCCCAGCACCCTCTCATCCCCCAACGTCCCCTCACCCCCTTCGGACTGGTCGCTTCAGCGACCAGTCAGCGGCACCGAACAACAAACGACTGCCTCCGCCCCACCCGCACCAAACGATTTCGTCATCGTCCACATCGCGGCAACCCGCCACGCGATCCAAAACAACTCCTTCGAGAATCTACTCCGCACCAACGGCGTGGCATTTGAAACCGTTACTCGCGACTCCCACCTTAGCGCTGAAGCCAAGCCAAAGCGCTTTTCAGAGAAATCCCTCCCAGCAACAAGCGACGGACGAGGCTTGTCCGTCGACCAAAGCTCACCGGTCGAAACCAGCCAACCGACCGACGAGAACTCCGGCGAAGCCCCAATCGCACAAGAATCGCACCAAGCCGAAGTAATCTTCGTCGAGGCTCCGCGCGACACCCTCGAATCGTTCCTCACATCGCTCAATCACGATGCGACCAACTATGCCGGCATCGCCGTGGAAGCTCCATCTTCTAGAAACGAAGCCACTCTCTCCTTCGATGCCGAGCAAAAACCGGCATTCAACTTCTCGAAATTCAACCGCGGAAACGTGCCACGAATCGCTCCCAACGCACCTGCTCCCGACTACTATCGCTTCTTCGCCCAAGAAGCAAACACCGCCTCGCAGGATAGCGGCGCCCCCTTAGGCGACCTCAGCGGCATGAAACTCGGAACAGCCAAACGACTTCAAGACAATCCGACCGCTCCCCCTCCCGCCCCACACCTTCCGGCCCCCCTCTCTCGACAGGGGGGGCTAGGGGAGGGTGTTTCCACCAAAGCAGAATCTCCCTCGGCCTTGCAGCAACCAACCACCGCGCCCAACGACGACCGCATCCAAGTCCTCTTCGTCATCCAACCAACCGACACCCCCGCCCCAACCCTAAAAGCCAAAAACCCCCGTTAACATTTAGGAACTCTAACAAAACCGGCGGGGACTGTCCCGATTTTGCGGAGTCTTCGCAGCAAAATGGGACTGTCTCCCTCTCTCAGACGGTTTTGTTAGAGTTCCTTACTCTCACCCCTCACTCCTCTCCCTCCCCATGATCACCATCCGCATGCGACCCGATGGCCCTCTCGTCATCGATGGCCCGTTCAAGCTCATCGACTCACGCGGCAACGAATTCGAACTGCCGACGAGCAAGCCGGTCGTGGCACTCTGCCGCTGCGGACAATCCTCGAACCGCCCCTTCTGCGACGGCACCCACAAAACGTGCGGCTTCATCTCCGACGAAGCCCCACCCCCGCGCCCCGAACAGTAACCCCTTAGCGGCGGCGGCAACGCCGTCCAACCAGAACACGCCATCAATTAAACACACCAACACCCTCAACCCCACCACTCCGCACCCCCGCCGCTTGCGGCTTAGCGAAGTTTCCGAGCAAAGCCCCCGCGCCCCTAAATCAACGCCCCACGCGCCACCAGCCCACCGTCCCGCATATCCACTCCCTCACGCGCCTTCGCTACGCCACGACCAACCCGAACCCGCCGCGGCAAAACGTGTCGGCAAACGGCCCCTCTTCCTTGAGCCAACCCAACGGCCACGACGATACCCAACATAGAAACGCCGCGCAGCTAGCTTGATCACACCACGAACGCCCACCACGCGGCCAACCGAATACCCTCCCACCCCGCGGATGCCAAGACGGCGTCTGGCCCCAACCAAAAAGCCCTCCCATGTGGCGATCATTCTTCCTGGCCCTTGGCGCATACTGCTGCCTGCTCGGCGTCGAAGCGCTTGCCGTGGAAAAGGCAATCGTCAAAATCGACGGCGGCGGCCCCCAAGCCGCCACCCGCGAACTCGTACCTCCCGACTGGGCACCCTGGAGCCTCCTCGCCACCGGTGCCATCGTCATCATCTATTCCTTCACCCTCCCCAAAAAAGTCAGCGGCGGCTGACCCCCACTACCCTCTCGCCCCCTCCCCCCTCATCGCTCCCCCATCCCCTCTTCTCCCCGCCCCCTTACGGACTGGCTCGCTTCAGCGACCAGTACCCCCAGCGCGCCCTTTCCCTCCCTCTCCCCCTCTCCCCACCGCTTGCGG
>CAZTWS010000151.1:0-10728 GCA_964618225.1 uncultured Planctomycetaceae bacterium | reverse complement strand
GCGAGATGAATCTCCGCTCGCGGAGCGAGCGGCCTACACTTTTTTGGCAAAGTGACTCACTACCGAAAAATGTGCTCACTTGTCAGTCCTATTTCCCCGGGTATAGCATGAGAACGCTTTCATGTTCCCCGTTTCCTGCCGCTCAGAGCCCGCACCATGCCCCCCACCTTCCGTTCCACATTTTGCCGATTCGTCGCACTCCGAGTCGCCTTGGCGATGTTCGCGATCGCCACGGCAAACTATTTCCACTCGGCCGCGCACGCGGCCATTCGAGGCGAAGCATACCGGGGCGAGCCGTTTGGGATCGGCCGAGTCACGATCGATCTGCCGCCCGGTTCCTCCCCGAAAAACGACGATCGCTTTGCGATCGAAGAAGCCGACGGGCGGTTGATTTACCCCGCACTCGATGCGGGCAGCCGGTTGCCAGTGCGACAGTTGCTGCGCAGTTTTCTCAAAATTGAAACGCCTTCGCGAGCGACATTCTACTTTATGTTTCGCGGCGATGCTCCATTACGCCTTAAGGCGTATGTGCCACAAGAGCAAGCATTCACCTTGGAGCCCCGCGACGACGCGGAGGAGTACAACGATTTACTCGACGATTGGTGGAAGGGAACCTCCGGCCGCTACCAGGCGGTGTTTCGCCAGGCCGAGTATCCCGTCGTCGTGGAGAACTTCCTCACAGCCACCTGGGCTCGTCGGCTCGATCGACCAATGCCGGAACCTTCGCGCGAGTTATTCGGACGATTCCGCATTGGTGGCGATTGGATGTCGTCGCTCTTTGCGGGCGAAGCCTACCAAACGGAAGTCGAGCGACGCTTGCTGCTTGGTGAGTTCAATGCGAGCGAACAAGCCGTAGTGCCTTTGTCGAAATTGAACGGCCTCACCCGCTCGCGCGAAACGGCACCGCCCGCTCCCGCAGACAAGCCGCTTGCCCCAGAACAAGTCGAGCCTCTTGCGGCCCATGTGCCTAACGAATGTTTCTATCTTCGTTTCGGTAGTTTCCCGAACTATCTGTGGTTTCGCGATTTCATGCGTCACTGGAAAGGCGATCTCGGCAACATGATCGTCAACCAAAGCATCGATTACGACAACAGCGAGCGATTCCAAAAGCAAATCGCCGTGGGCGAATCAAAACTGGCGCGCGTGATGGGAGCGGCCGTCGTTCGCGATGTCGCCATCATTGGCCTCGATACCTACCTACGCGACGGTGCTTCGATGGGCATTTTATTTCAGGCGAATAACAATTTGTTGCTGTCGCGAAACCTGGGCGGCCAACGGCAGGATGCAAAGACCCAAGCCAAAGATGCCAAGGAGGAAACACTCCAAATAGCCGGGCACGATGTCTCTTACATCTTCACGCCAGATGGCCGCATTCGATCGTACTACGTCACGGACGGCGACTTCCACCTCGTGGCCAACAGCCGCAAACTGGTGGAACGGTTCTTGGCCGCCGGAGCAGGCCAGAATTCACTAGCCGCTTCGCACGAGTTTCAGCAAGCTCGTGCTGCCATGCCGCTCGATCGCAACGACACGATTTTCCTATTCGTGCCTCGCGCCTTTTTTGAAAACTTGGCAGGCCCGCATTACCGAATCGAACTCGAACGCCGGCTGCGCTCGATTGGCGAAATACGAGCCATGAAGCTGGCCAGCCTCGCGGCAAACGTGGAGGCCAATGGCGCACGAACGATCGAGGAGCTCATCGCAGCCCAATTACTTCCCGAGGGCTTCGGCCAGCATGCGGATGGGAGCCGAATCATGGCCGCCGCTTCACGGCCGTCCGATGCTCGATATGCCGATTCTCTGCGCGGTGAGCCCGGGTGGATGGTTCCCGTGGCCGATATGGCAGTGGAAAACGTTACCGAATCCGAAGCACAACGCTTTGCTTCTTTCCGGCAAGAAATCGACAGTAACGTGGGCGGTTTCGCCCCAATAATCGCTGCAATCAAGCGAAACGAGTCGGCAGCCGAAAAGGGCAACGACCAAATCGTGATGGACGTGCGGATCGCGCCGTTTTCACAAATGCCGGTAGCTCGTTGGCCGAATCTGTTGGGGCCAGCTACGACAAAGCGTGCCGCACCGATTGAAGGCGATGTTGCCTCACTACAACTCATGGTCGACGCGCTGGGCGACCCCGTCCACCTATTCGGTGGAGTGCGCGATTTCCGTTCGCCGCTCGTGGTGCGCGAAGGAGAGGTACGTGCGGAGGCACCGATTACGGAATTCATTCGCGCTTACGTGGGAAGCTGGCCCCGGCCGTATTTGCTCGATCGATTCCTGGGGCGACCTCGCGAACTCGACAACGAAGGCATTGCCCGCACGCAAGGATTGTTTGATTTCTGGTTCCGTCGTGCCGACGATTTCTTTTTGTTTTCCTTCAGCCGCGACATTCTGATCGAAGTGGGTAGCCAGCTCGCGATGATCGACGCCGAGAAACCGGCACAAATCCGCCTGTTCGTCGACGATTTGCACGACAAGCAGGTGGCCGATGCCGTCACGGCCTTCGGCTACTCACGTGCTCGCGGTGCCTCTGCAAGCGGAAGTCGTTTCATGAACTCGCTCACGTCGCAACTGCACGCTCCACCTCAGCGAGCGAAGGAACTGGCCGATGATTTAGTGGGAGGCGTGTTCCGTTGCCCCTTGGGAGGCGAGTATAAGTTGGTCGATCCTACTCAACCCGTCCTCGAAGCAGCCCCCGCCGCTCCGAATGCCGATACCACGGCACTAGCTCAGGAAGATCAACCTGAAGCCGATCCAGCCGCACGATTGCTTTGGACCTCAACGGCAACCTCTCCTGAAAACCGATTCCTTCTCACAATCATTCCTGCTGATTACACCATGCCGTTCATGAATTGGTTCCGCGGCATGTCGGCGGAAGTTGCGCGCGTGGAGGATGCACTCACACTGCATTCAGAACTCGAGATGGTCCACCTCGAAGTGGGCCCCCCAGAGGACCCCGAAGCATCGGCCGGTGGCATGAAACTCCCAGGACTCGGCGACCTGTTCGGCGGTTTTGGCGGTAAAAAAGACGCCGAAGACTCAAAACGCCCAGACAATTAACGGTGTTCGATGCCAGAACAAAATTTTTAGCGTCGGCGGCCACGCCGAATCTCCAACCAATACGCATTCGATGGACGCGAATAAAGATAATTTGCTCTAGTAATTTGGCCATTTCAAAAATCACCCAACGACAAAGGACCAATTTTCAATGGCAAATATCTCCTGCTTTTTCTTCTCCGTGCCCTCCGTGTCTCCGTGGTTATTCTGACTAAGGGGGAAGTGCTTATTGAGTCGCTCCTTAAAACGCCCAGGCCGATGCACGCTCTAAATGAAAATCGTCGCCGGATGTTCCAGATAATCCTTCACGCATTGAATGAAGATTGCACCATCGGCACCGTCCACCACTCGATGATCGAACGACCCCGATACGTGCATGATGCGGCGAATCGCGATTTGCCCGTTGTAAACGGCTGGCCGGTCGGTCGCTTTGTTGATGCCAAGAATTCCCACTTCGGGATGATTGATGATCGGCGTTGCCGCCAATCCGCCCATGCGGCCTAAGCTGGTGACCGTGAAGGTGGATCCCGAAAGTTCGTCGCGCGAAATCGAATTGCTACGTGCCGCTTCGGTAATCCGTCGCATTTCACTCGCGGCCTGCCATAAATCCATCGCTTCCGCATGTTGCAGAACCGGAACGCATAGTCCACGATCCGTTTGCGTGGCAATGCCCAAATGCACCGCCTCGTAACGAGTAATCACTTCGCGCTTCACATCATAGTGCGCATTCAGTTGCGGAAACCGCCCGAGCGCTCGCGTAACGGCAAGCATGATGAACGGTAGATAGGTGAGCTTTGGCTGCGCTCCCGTGCGGCTTTCGTTCAAGTGAGAACGAAGCGACTCGAGCTCGGTGATGTCGATTTCTTCGATGTACGAAAAGTGGGGGATCTGCGTGTTGCTGACCACCATCTTTTCGGCAATGCGACGCCGCAACCCGACCATTTGAATTTCAGTCGTATGCGAACCGTAGCCACGCCGTTGTACCGAAGAGGGCGACACCTCGTTACGCAGATAAACGTCCACATCGCCATGAGTGATACGGCCGTTCGGCCCACTGCCCGTAACATGCTGCAAATCTACGTGGAGCTCCCGCGCGCGTCGCCGAACGGTGGGGCTGGCTTGTGGAGCCAAGCCCGAACTCGATTCGTTCGCACAAGCTTCTCGCTGCACTAAGGGGACCGTGGCTGGCGAATTCATTGCCAAGGTTTGCGCTGTCGCACGAATGCCAGCCACCTCAGCTTGCAACTGCTTGCCCGAGGCCGCCGCACTCGATGTATCAAAACTCACGAGTTCCGCACCTACCAGAATCGTTTCGCCCACGTTGCCGTGTGTTTCGAGAACACGACCAATCACTCCGCTAGGAATGGTTACCGTTGCCTTGTCTGTCATCACGTCGACAAGTGGTTGATCGACGCGGACTTCTTCACCCGCACGAACGTGCCAGGCAATGATCTCGGCTTCAACAACACCTTCGCCAAGGTCGGGCAATCTGAATGTATAAGGTGGCATCATGCTTATTTCTTCATCTGCTTACGCGGCCATCACGTGTCGCACGGCGTCGGTAATTCGTTCTCGGCTAGGCATGTACTGCCATTCCTGCGCGTGAGGAAACGGAGTATCCCAACCAGTGACTCGTTCGATCGGTGCTTCAAGACTCCAGAAACATTGTTGCTGCAAGGCCGATACTATCTCGGCACCAAAGCCGCAAGTGCGCGGTGCCTCGTGAACTATAACGCAACGCCCCGTCTTCTCGACCGATCGGACTAGTGTCGTAAGGTCGAGCGGCACCAAGGAGCGCAGGTCAATCAACTCGGCATCCACCTCGGCCTGTTCGATTGCCGCCCGCGCGACGTGGACCAGGGTTCCCCACGATATGACCGTGACCTCTTCGCCCTCGCGGAGAATGGCCGCCTTGCCTAACGGTGTTTGGTAGTAACCGTCTGGCACTTCTGCCTCGGGCTGGTCGCGCCACGGCGGAACTTGCTCGGGATCGCCGTTGAACGCGCCCCGATAAAGCCGTTTGGGTTCGAAAAATATCACCGGGTCGTCGCACTCGATGCTGCTAATCAAAAGTCCTTTGGCATCGTAGGGGTTCGAGGGCATCACCACATTCAAACCAGCCGTGTGCGTGAAGTAGGCCTCGGGCGATTGGCTATGAAACAATCCTCCGCGAATGCCACCGCCGCTCGGTGCGCGAATGGTCAGCGGCGCGCTCCACTCGCCGCCGCTACGATAGCGCAGCTTGGCAAGCTCGTTCGTGATTTGGTCGAAAGCCGGGAAAATGTAATCCGAGAATTGAATCTCGGGAACAGGACGCAGGCCGTTGATTCCCATGCCGATCGCGACCCCGATAATTCCCCCCTCGGCAAGCGGAGTGTCGAACACGCGATGGCTGCCGAACCGTTGTTGCAAACCTTGCGTGGCACGAAACACCCCGCCGAAGTAACCGACATCTTCGCCCATCACGCATACGTTCGCGTCTCGCTCGAGCATTACCTCAAGCGCTGATCGAACCGACTGAATCATGTTCATGATGGACATGGCAAAGTACCAAAAGCTATTCGCGGCAACTCATTGCACGACCGCTCAACCAACGGCTCGCTTTTCGGGCGTTTCGAACGGAAAGATCGAGTGCGCGGAAGTTTCCTGGCCGCCTTCTTGCTCTAATTCGCGAAGTTGTTGTCGCAGCGAGGCGGGCATCGTGGCGTAAACATCTTCGAACAGCGATTCATTCGAGTGACCCAAACCAGTGTTAGCCGTTCCAAACGATTCAGCTTGCTGAAACGTATTCGCGACTTCTTCCTCAAGTGCTTCATCGAGTTTGCGATGCTCGGCCTCCGACCAATCCCCGTTGCGGATTAAATGGCGGCTCAGCCGTTCAATAGGATCGCCCCCCGGCCAATGAATGGCTTCATTAGGAGCACGGTATTGCGAAGGGTCGTCGCTCGTGGAGTGCGCATCACGACGGTAAGTGAGGAGTTCGATAAGTGTCGGGCCGCCGCCGCGCCTGGCGCGTTCAAGAGCCCACGATTCGGCGGCGAACACGGCCAGAAAATCGTTGCCGTCCACACGCAGGCCAGGCAGTTGATAGGCCTCGGCTCGCAATGCAAAGGTGGTACCGCCAGTCGCGATGTTTCGATGCGTGCTGATCGCCCATTGATTGTCGACCACGTGCAGTACGCAGGGCGGTCGAAATACAGAAGCAAAATTGAGCGCGTGATGGAAGTCGCCTTGTGCCGCGGTGCCGTCACCGATCCAAGCGCCCACGACTCGGCGTTGCCCGCGATACGCGAATGCCATCGCGGCACCCACCGCTTGCGGAAACTGCGTGCCGACCGGGCTGGAAATCGACACCACGTTGCCAGAACGCCAACTGTAATGAACCGGCATTTGGTGCCCTTTGGCGTTGTCGCAACGGTTGCCGATGATTTGCCCCATCATCGTCAGCAGCGGCATTCCACGCACGAGCATCATGCCAGGCTGGCGATAGCTCGGGAATAAAATGTCGTGTGGCGAAAAGGCCATCGCGCTGGCTACGGCGGTCGCTTCTTCTCCTTTGCTGGAAACATGAAACGACAACCGACCCTGGCGCTGCATGGCAATCATGCGCGTGTCGAACTGGCGGGTGCGCATCATCACCTCAAGCCCGGCCCGCAACTGTTGCGACGAAAGTTGTGGAATCCACGGGCCTACCGCTGCTCCGTCGTCGTCGAGCACACGGATCAGACCCAAGGCATGGTCGTGAAGTTCGCTGTGCGGAGCGAGCGTATTGGGTCGATGTAAATCCCCGGGGTCGTTCGGAAACGCGGCAAAGCGGGGTTGGTCACCCGGCCGATGTGGCGCGGAGGGAACGCACAATCGCATCGGGAGCGAGTTCTTGGGCGCGACTTCCGTACGCGCCGCCGAATTCGTCTTGCCGACTAATGATGGGGAGTCATCCATGACCCAACCTGCCGTAGTGTGAGTTCTTCGATTAACCGTGTGGTTCCACAACCATCTGGCTGCGCGGATCCTCTGGGACAAGCGTCTGCTGGGCTTGTTCCAGCAGTAAGCCGGCCCGGTAGGAGCTACGCACAAGCGGGCCCGAGGCAACGGCGCGAAATCCCATCGCCAGTGCCATGTCGGCCCATTCCGTAAATTGTTCGGGGGTGACGAAGCGATCGACGGGCAAATAACGCTCGCCTGGGCGACCAGGGGCCAGGTATTGGCCGAGCGTAAGCATATCGACATCGACTTCGCGCAACAGCTTCATGGCTTCGACGACCTCGTCGTTTGTTTCACCGAGGCCGACCATGATACTGCTTTTCGTCCACAAGTCGGGACGGATTTCTTTCGCTCGTTGAAGCACCTGAGTGCTTTGTGCGAACGAAGCACGCGGATCGCGTACTATTTTGTCGAGTCGCGGCACGCATTCCACGTTATGAGCGAATACGGCAAGCGGAGTATCCAGAAGCAAGTGCTGGAGCGCGCTGTCGTCACCGGCCAAGTCGCTCGAAAGGAGCTCGACTGTGACGTTCGGCATACGGTCGCGCACCGCATGAACGCAACGCTTGTAATGGTCGGCACCGCTGTCGGGCAGGTCATCGCGATTGACGACCGTGATGACGACGTGTGCCAGGCCCATGCGCTCGACGGCGACCGCAAGCTCTTCGGGTTCATTCGGATCGGGCGGCTCGGGGCGTCGGCTCGTTTCGACACTGCAGAACCTGCAACCGCGCGTACACTCCTTGCCGGCGATCATAAACGTGGCTGTGCCGCGGGCCCAGCAGTCGTTCAGGTTGGGGCAGCGTGCTTCTTCGCAAACGGTGTGCAGGCCATGCTCGGTAATCGTGCCCTGTGTGGCGTTGAGAATCGCCAGCGGACGGCCCGCGGGAAGATTCACGCGCAGCCAACTCGGCAGCCGTGGCCGCGTGGGCGCATTGTTGATAACGGGCAGTAGGGGCAGCGAAGAACTCAAGGCTGTCGCGAGGTCGGGAGGTGTGGTTTTTTCGTAGGCGGACGGCCGCCATTGTAGCGATGAACGCGAAATGTCACCAATGCAGTCCGGGGGACACGTCTAACCTCCATGCTAGCGACGGCGGTAGCGATATCTAGTGCGTTTTTAGGTGTTATGCCGTTCGCTGGTTGGACGGCGTTGCCGCCGCCGCTAAAAGCCTGGTGTGGTGTCGAAAACCCCGGAACGCAAATTCGAAAAATGCTCTAGCCGGTGAGGCCCTCGAAAAGCGGCGTCGACAGGTATCGCTCACCCAAACTGGGGATAATGACCACGATTCTTTTGCCCTTAAATTCCGGCCGGGCGGCCACTTTGGCGGCCGCGCACATGTTGCCCCCCGACGAAATGCCGGCCACGATGCCTTCCTCTTTGGCCAATCGGCGAGACCACTGGAAGGCCTCTTCGTTGGTAACCTGGATAACCTCATCGACGAGCGCCGTATCGAGGTTCTTGGGGATGAATCCGGCACCGATGCCCTGGATTTTGTGCGGACCTGGCTTACCGCCCGAGATCACGGGGGAATCGGTCGGTTCAACGGCGATCGCCTTGAAGTTGGGGTTTTGCGCCTTAAGGAAGCGCGCCGCGCCGGTGATGGTGCCGCCAGTGCCGACACCGGCGATGATGGCGTCGATGTTGTGGCCGGAATCTTCCCAGATTTCAGGCCCCGTGGTTTGTTCGTGGATGGCCGGGTTAGCCGGGTTATCGAACTGTTGAGGCATATAGGAGTTCGGCGTGGTTTCCACCAGTTCGGTGGCTTTGGCGATCGCGCCTTTCATGCCTTCGGCGGCTGGCGTGAGCACGAGTTCGGCCCCCATGAAGCGGAGCAGGGCACGACGTTCGACCGACATCGACTCGGGCATCGTGAGAATGAGCTTGTAACCCTTAGCCGCACACACGAACGCCAGGGCGATGCCCGTGTTGCCGCTGGTCGGCTCGATGATGACGGTGCCTTCCTTGATTTTTCCATCGCGTTCGCCGGCTTCGATCATGGCGGCACCGATGCGGTCTTTCACGCTGTTGAGCGGTTGGAAAAACTCGCATTTGGCAAATACGGTGGCCTGATCTGGCGGGATCAAGCGGTTGATGCGAATCATCGGCGTATCGCCGATTGCTTGAGCGACGTTATCGTAAGTCTTATTGCGTGGCATGTTGTACCTCGTTGGTGTTCGAGTTTTGAATGAATTAGGCGTCCGCAACCGGTGGGGAGGACGCGGTGGGGGTTATCTATCTCATCAAACGCCGTCGTAAGCAGCGCAGCTTGCATATTTTGCATTGCGCTTTGGATTATCGCGATTCGTGGTGTTTCCACAAGGTCGCCCACCGTGGCGGAGGCGGCTCTCGTTGTTAAATGGCTTATTTTTGCCAGGTCGCGGCACATGGAGCGTGCCTGCTACTTCGGGGCACCGTTGGCCGAGGCTTCCTCTGCCAAATGCCAACGCAAGTGGATGGGCCAGCTCGCGTCATTCAGTTCCTGCCAGGTGGCATATTTCTTTTGCGGCACGGCGGTTGCCTCGATCGACATCGCGAGCGGTTCCACGCAAGGGTAGGGGGATACGCCCACGGTCCAATCGAAACCGGCGATTTTCCCCTCGGCCGATTCCGTGATTTCCAGCTTTTGTGCGTTGAGTTTGTAGTGGTCCAACAGTTCGCTCGTTTGGAGCTTCATGGAGGATTGGGCCAAATCGACTTGCTGGGCTCCGGCGGCCGGGCAATCGCAGCAGAGCCACAGGCTGAACAAGTCGGCAAGCAGGAGCATGTGCTGGGTGCGCTTGGGGTAGTCGAGCGTGCGTGAAGGATCGGCACGGATCCATTCGTCGAGCCAGCCCGTGCGATGCTTTCGTTTTGCCGAGAGCCATGCGACCGCGAGTTGATCGCCCGCGTTCTCGGAGTTGTGGAGCAAGTTGTAAAAGTGACCGGCCACGATGTACGCGGCGAGCGGGCCGAACTCACCGGCGGCGGCGATCGAGTGGTCCCAGATGACGAGCGCGGCAGGCACGGGCATTTCGAGGAACGAGAACGGTGCGCCCAGTTCAGGATCCAGTTTTGGCTCTGCTTCCCACGAGCCCCAGCCGTCGTCGTGGTGGGCGATGGCCTGGACCACGTCGTCCGTGAATTCTTCGCGCCAGTAGTGCGCGAGCTCGCCACTGATGCGTGCATGGGCGACTTGCGAAATGAGGAGCCAATGTTTTTCGCCGCTGGCAGTGGTGAAGTCGCGTCGGATCATTGGGATTGTTGGGGAACGGTTGATGGCGGAGGCGTTGGATGAATTGTTTAACCCGTAGCGTGGGTGCTACCTAACGCCGTGAACCCTTTTTTGTCCGCAGATGGCGCAGATGTTCGCAGATAGATTGGCTAACTACCAGCGTTTTTCGATCCGTGTCGTTCTCTGGGAATTGCAAAATCGGCGATCATCTGCGTCATCTGTGGACTCTTTGAATTGAAAAGGGTTCACGGCGTTAGGTGCTAGCGTCTATCTATCCTATTGTGAGAATATGCGTATTTTCCGGAAGGGGACAAGTTTCTCCGAAGGGGACAAGTTTTTTGTGGGTACCCTCTGGTAATGGGTGGAATGTTGGTAAGCGCGCAGCGCGAACGGTGCGGAGCGATCATGCCAATCGCCCCGTTGGCCCTAGTGTTCTGTCCATGGTCATTTGCTGGGTGGCATGCCTTCGCCTTGTGGG
>CAZTWS010000150.1:0-10821 GCA_964618225.1 uncultured Planctomycetaceae bacterium | reverse complement strand
CCTGCCGCTGACCACCTAGTGTTCTGACAGTCTTGAATTGCTGGGTGGCATGCTTTCACGCGGTAGCGGGTAAGCATGCCTACGCCCAGAAGGCGAAGGCATGCCACCCAGCAAATGACCATGGACAGAACACTAGGCTGCTGGAGCCCTTCCATAAACCGCTAGACGGCCGCGCAACAAGCAAAATCGCAGTGTGCCTGGCCAATTTGCTTGTCACGACCGTTTTCTCGCCGGTGCCTTTGCGGGACGCCGAACTGGTGCGCTCCCGTTCGTGCGTGGCGATTTATCTTCAACTAGGTCCCAGGCCGTATTGATGCGATGCAACTGATCGAGTTCGACTAACTCCGCCATTCCGGAGGCTGCCAAGTCGCGGCCAGAGACATAACGCCCCGGATTGATCCATTCGCGCATCAGTTCATGATCGACATTGAAAAGCTGGGCCAGCAGTACATCCATATCGCGTTCTAGCTGGCCAAAATGCCGGGCCCATTCGGCCGCTTCGGCCAAACCGACATTCTCCTCACTCTGCCAGCGCATGGGATGAAAAAGCAACACGCTGAAAGGAGTAACGATTCGTCGCCGGCAAGCCGCGAACGGCCACAAAGTGGCCGACGAGCACTCGCCCGTCACAATGCCAGTGGCTTTAATGTTCCGAAGCTTGATCAGAGTCATTAACGAGACGGCGCAGTACGGGCTACCGCCAGGCGAATCGAAATAGATCGTACACTCGCCGCCTGGTTCAATGCTCAGTAGCCGATCGGTTAAATCGGCTTCGCTGTCTGTAAGATCGCCTACGATGGCAATTTCAACTGGCCCGTCATCGTCGTGATGCTGATTCATGCAAGCTCCAACTTCTGCGAGACGCCCCCGGTTAGCCATCTGGGGCTAACCCGATACTAGGACTTCATTTTAGGAAAGGCCGGGAACCCATGCCAGTTTTCGGCGGGCTGTTTTCACCACGGAAGCCAAAAACTATCGGTAAAATCCGCATTTTTCGTACGACCGGAAGCTTCTTCTGGATCAAATGAACCTGAACATGCTGAATAAAGGCCCCAAAACGATCGGAAGAGTTTCTTGCTGCTTGCAATGCCGCCTATAATTTGATTCTATACCCGTGCGACTTTGGCATATTTAGATATCATGGGAATCCGCTTCTCATGCCCCAATGGGCACTCGATCCACGTCAAATCATTCCTGGCCGGACGCCGGGGAATGTGCCCCAAGTGTGGGGTCAAAGTCGATATCCCCTTGGGAAATGAAGCGACCAGCGAACAAGGTTCGCAGCCAGCGGAGACGGCGTCGGTTACAGGCACTTTCCCACCGCCGCCAGGGCCTTCGATTCTAGAAGCGTCACCGATTGTCATTTTGCCCAGCGAGCCAGTTTTAAATACCCCTGCTCCGCCGGTTGTTGATTCTATCGAGGATTTAGATTTAGAGGCCGCGCCGGCGTTCCCGGAAGCCATTCCGGCAGTGCCAGTCATATCGGTAGGATCGTCGCGTACAACGAAGAGCCGAGGGCCTAAGGGGCTCGCTGCCTCTTCGTCTACCGATCGCTATGTGGCTCAGCGGGCACGAAGCCGGCAAAAACAGTTCACGACTGCGGTGTTTCTGTTAGTCGCCGTTCTTATGCTTGGGGTCGTGCTAATCCTGGTGTTGAAGTTTGGCACGGCAGGTTCTCAGCCGGTTCCGGAGAAAGCGGCCGCTGTAGACCCCGGTTCGCACATCCATTACGTTGCGGATGCGTCGTTGGCATCTCGCTCTACGAATTACAGGACCGCCTTCATTGAACGAAGAGAGACTTTGGGCACCTTGGCGATTGGATTACATTGCGGGTAACGAAAAAACCTTAGCGCCTCCTGAGCCAACCACTTGGCTTCCCGATTCAGATCGGCAGTGTTTCCTCTGTCGAGCGGCGGCGATTTTTTCCGCTGATCAGCCAGCAGATCGTGAACTATTGGTCGTCGAGCGGGGTGATTCATCGATCGCGGTTTTGAATCGTTTTCCGTACAGCAACGGCCATCTGCTCCTATCGCCGCGGCGGCATGTGGCCGATCTGGCGGCAATGTCGCGAGAGGAACACGCCGAGTGTTGTGAGCAATTAACAAAGTATGTTGAAATCTACCGCGATGTTATTCGTGCTGAAGGATTCAATATTGGTCTGAATTTAGGACGCGTTGCCGGTGCGGGGGTGCCGGGGCATTTGCATTGGCATCTCGTGCCTCGCTGGCCAGGAGATAACAACTTTATGCCCGTAACTGCCGGTACGAGAGTGATTCCTCAATCTCTAGATACTCTCTGGCAAGTCCTCACGGATTCATTGAAAAAAACACAAGGCTGAATTCCATCGTTTCACGGATGGTTCTTATGGCTGACGCGGAATGTAGCATTGATGGAACGTATGCGAGTCGCGAACGAGTTTTGCTCGCCGACTATGCCATGCACAGTGCCGATTCCGCGGGGCGACACTACGAAGAACCGGCTCATCCTTACCGCAGCCCTTACCAAAGAGATCGCGATCGAATCGTACACAGTGGAGCGTTTCGTCGGCTAAGTCACAAGACGCAAGTATTTACCGGTAAGCTTGGCGATTATCACCGTACACGTCTTACTCATACGCTTGAAGTTTCCTCAATCGCACGCACGTTGGCGCGAGCGCTCCGGCTCAACGAAGATCTTGCCGAGGCACTTGCTCTGGCTCATGACTTGGGCCATCCGCCATTCGGGCACAGCGGCGAGTACGTGCTCGATGAATGCCTCCGCGACCACGGCGGCTTTAACCACAACGCACAAGCGCTACGCTTGTTTGAACGCTTGGAAACGCGGTACCCAAACTTTCCAGGGTTGAATCTCTCTCGCGAGGTGCTTGAAGGCCAACAAACGCGAGCCAATAAACACTCGGCAGACCCTCAGCCAAGTCCTTTGCTGGAAGTGCAAATCGTGGATGCCGCCGACAGCATTGCCTACGATGCGCACGATGCCGATGATGCCCTCGAAATTGGCTTGCTGACGCTGGACGATCTTCTTGCGATTCCCCTTTGGAGTGAAGCCAGCGCGCGGGTAGAAGAGCGATACGGTAAGCTCAATGATCGGTTTCGCCGAAGAGCGATCGTGCATGAAGTCATCGACTGGCAGGTGAGCGACGTCCTGGAAGTCGTGCAAAAAGAAATCGCCGACCGTGACATTCGAAGCGTAACCGACGTGCGAAATGCACCAGTTATCGTGAAGCCCTCGCCCGCACTGGAAATAAAAAAAGCAGGCTTGGAGCGATTTCTCTTTAACGCCGTTTATCGGCATCCGTCTGTGCTGGCCGAGCGGACTCATGCCCAGCAGCTTCTTCGTGAGATGTTCGATGTGCTGCTTGAAAACCCCGCCTTGCTGCCGGAAAAATTCCGCGAAATTGCCGAGAGTGAAGGAGTTCCCCGTGCGATTGGCGACTACCTTTCGGCCATGACCGACCGCTTTGCCTTCGAGCAGCACGTGGCGTTAGCAGCCCGTTGAAAAAATCAGCGGACTGTCACGTCGCATGGATGCGACGTCAAAACTGTGACCAAAGTCGCAGTTTTGCGAGCTTGGCGAGGTCGAAAAACGCCACGATGGCGTTTTTCAACAAGCTGCTGGTCTAACGCTAAGACCATTGGTTGCCCCCTGAGCGGCTGGTAGAATAGGGTCTTCGCGATCTGCAAGGGCTCAAACCAGGTATGGTTTTAACATGGCATTGGTGATTCTTCGTTGTGTGTTTCTAGCGGTCGCGATCGCGCTAGGTTTTCAGCTCGCCAACTCCTCATTTGTAAGTGGCGCGGAAAAAGGCAAATGGCTACCCTGGATCGGCTTCCTCGGTGTCATGGCGGTTGCCGCTGCCGTACTAGCGTCAGACATTCTCACCCAGCGCAAACGGCTCGATACGATTACGGCCGTTATTTTTGGCACCTTCATCGGGCTTATTCTTACCTACGTGTTTCGAATTGTTCTTACGCCTTGGCTCGAAGGCGTGGACGAAGCGATAGTAACCTGGCTGCAGCTTGGTATCGCCACGATCGTATGTTACGGCTTCATAAGTGTTCTGTTGCAAACGAAAGATGATTTTCGCTTCATCATTCCCTATGTCGAGTTTGCAAAAGAAGTAAAAGGTTTGAAGCCCTATGTGTTGGATACCAGCGTGGTCATCGATGGCCGCATTGCCGACATCGTGGAAACCAGGGTCATCGACAACCAACTGGTGATGCCGCAATTCGTGATCGCCGAGCTTCAAGCCATCGCCGATTCGTCCGACAAGTTGCGACGCAACCGTGGTCGTCGAGGGCTCGACATCTTGAACCGGCTTCGTAGCGATCCCAAAGTCGACCTGATGATCTACGATCGTGAGCTTCCCGAATTCGTCGGCCAGCCAGTGGACCAAAAGCTCGTGCTTTTGGCCAAGAAGCTCGAAGGTAAGGTGGTTACCAACGACTACAATTTGAATAAGGTCGCGAAGTTACATAATGTTGGGGTGATTAATCTCAACGATATTGCGAATTCGTTGAAGCCCGTGTTTTTGCCCGGCGAGTCGGTCGACGTGCGAATCGTTAAGGCAGGCGAGGAGGCGGGGCAAGGCGTGGGCTATCTCGAAGATGGAACCATGGTGGTCATCGAAGGCGGCCGTGAGCATATCGGCGAGCAAGTGTATGCGACCGTTACCAGCGTGCTTCAAACAAGCGCCGGTCGCATGGTGTTCGGACGCTACGAGCGAGGCAACACCGCGGCAGTCGAACCGGGCCAGCCGTCTCGCCGGGGTAAGGCAATCTGACGCTCCCGCGAATTTCTGATTTGCCAATTCTCATGGTCGGCGGGATGATACCCAAGGCGGTTTCTTTAGGATACGGCCGTTGCTGTCGACACCCTCGAAACCATGCAAAAGTTCCGCAAGATCGTCATCAACTTGTGCGTGATTGTGGCTGCCGTGTTGGCCGCATGGGGGTCTCGCGCGCTGTTTGCTCCCATCCTCGGCGATTTATCCTTCATCACGTTCTTTCCGATGATCTTTGCCATCGCTTGGTGGGGAGGTCTGTTGCCTACGCTGGTGGCAACCGTAATCAGCTCGTTTTTGCTGGCTTATTTCATCCTGGAACCGAATAATTCGCTGGCCATCGCAACCGTCGAGCATCGTTACGGAGTGATGCTCTACATCGCCATCTCGTTAGCGGCAGGTTGGATGGGCGAGCAGTTGCACCGTGCGCGACGCGATGCGATTCAAGCAGCAAACGATGCCTTATCCGAGCACGAGCGGCTGAAAGTGACGCTCTCCAGCATCGGGGACGCGGTGATCGTCACCGATGAATCCGGCCGCATCATGTCGATGAACCCCGTAGCAGAGCTACTCACCGAATGGAACGAGCACGAGGCTGTCGGCAAGCCTCTTGCTGCCGTGTTTCAGATTGTCAACGAAAACACCCGTGAACCCATCGAGAATCTCTATGCAAAAGTATCGAGAACAAGTGTCGTGGTCAGCCATGCCAATCATACGGTTCTCATCGGCAAACGCGGCACAGAGCGGCCCATCGACGACAGCGCTGCTCCTATCAAGGATTTATCTGGAAAAATACTCGGCGTGGTTATAGTATTTCGCGACGTTTCCACGAAACGGCACTCAGAACAAGCTCTCGCGCGCAGTCAACGCGAGCTTTCCGACTTCTTCGATAATGCGGCGATCCCTCTGAATTCCGTGGGAGCGGATGGCGTCATCCTGCGAGCCAATCAGGCGGAACTCGACATGCTCGGCTATGCGAGCGATGAGTATCTAGGACACCACCTCGCCGAATTTTATGTCGACCGCGATGTGATCGACGACATTCTCGCGAAGCAACTCCGAGGCGAAGTGGTGCATAACTACGAAGCACGGTTGCGTTGCAAAGACGGCTCGATTCGCGATGTACTAGTGACTTCGAGCGCCCTGTGGGAAAACGGCCGCTTCGTGCAAACACGATGCTTCACCCGCGATATCACCGACCGCAAGCTGGCTGAAGAAGCCTTGGCCTTTTTCGCGAAGGCTAGCACGACGCTTGCGGCCTTAGTGGATCGCGAGAGCGCGCTGCAACAGTCGGCACGCATCGCCGTGCCCTACCTGGCAGATTGGTGTGTCGTTTACGTGGTCGACGAAGCCGGTGTGATCGACTACCACGCCCACGCCCATCATGATCCGGAAAAAGAACGCCTGCTTACTCAAATGCTCACCCAATCGCCCCTCGATTGGTCGTCGAACACCGCAACAGTGCGGGCACTCAAAACGGGCCAATCGCAGTTAATGCCCGAACTGCCGGAAGAGTTTCTCGATAGCGTCGCACAGGGTGAATCGCACCGGCAATATATTCGTGAATTGGGGCCGCGAGGCGTTATCAGCGTGCCGTTGAAAATTCGGGAGCGAACCATCGGCGTGATTGGGCTTGTAAACTGCAATCCGACACGCCGCTACACTGAGCGGGAAGTTTATTTGGCGGAGAACTTGGCCGAGCGTATCGCCACGGCCGTGGATAACTCTCGGCTCTACCATGCGGTTACCGAAGCAAGCCGCCAGAAGGATGAATTCCTGGCGATGCTCGCTCATGAATTACGTAATCCATTGGCCGCAATTCGTTATGCCGTCGCTCTCGGGCAGCTTGGTAAAGGGGATCCCGATGGCGAGCTGTTTAGCATCATCGACCGGCAAACCAAGAGCCTTGCCCATCTCATCGATGACTTGCTCGATGTTTCGCGAATCAGCCGCGATAAAGTCACGTTGCGCAAAGAGGCCATCGACGTAGCGACCGTGGTTCACCGTGCGGTCGCCACGGTTCGATCGGTATTCGAGCAAAAGAACCATGAGTTGGTGCTCGATATCATCAACGAAGCGATGGTCGTTCACGCCGATCCGACTCGCGCGGAGCAAATCGTGGCCAATCTTCTCACGAACGCGTGCAAATACACACGTGAGGGCGGAAGGATAACCGTGCATGTCGAGCGAAACGGCAAAGACGCGATCATCGAGGTTGCGGATACGGGCGTGGGAATGTCTCCCGAAATTCTGGGGCGTGTATTCGACTTATTTGCTCAGGCAGACCGTACGCTCGATCGTTCGGAAGGCGGCCTTGGTATCGGTCTCACCGTAGCAAGAAAACTTGTCGAAATGCACGGTGGGGCCATTGCAGCTTCGAGCCCGGGCGTAGGGCAGGGCTCAACTTTCACAGTTCGGTTACCGTTGAGCGACATGAGCGTTGTAGCCGTATCGCCGTTCGCTACCGAGCAGAGAGTAAGTCAATCGCAGACGTTTCGGGTTCTGGTCGTCGACGACAATCCAGACACGGTGATTTCCTGCGCGAAGTTATTGCAATTGTTGGGGCATCAGGTTCAATCCGCCAGCGATGGCCTGAGCGCGTTGAAAGTGGCTCAGGATTTTCAACCGCAAGTGCTGCTGCTCGATATCGGACTCCCAGGAATGAACGGCTATGACGTGGCACGCGAGCTTCGATCCAGTGGCTTCCAAGACGCGCTCATCGTTGCAATTTCAGGCTATGGCCAGCCAGACGATCGTCACCGCTCTGAAGAAGCCGGTTTCGATGTCCATCTCGTCAAACCGATCGATCAAGTCGCTCTGAATGCAGTGCTAAATCGCGCGAGAATCGGGCAACCCCCGAAATTCTGACGGACCACTTGTTTTGGCGGCGCAGGACCACCACAATACGTCGAAATTACTAGCCCTCCACGATGATCGAGAGCCATGACTTCTAGCAGTGACAAACCACTTGTCGGCATTTTGATGGGTTCCAAAAGCGATTGGGAAACCATGCAAGCCGCCACCAAGATCCTTAACGAATTTGGCGTTGGGAACGAGGCGAAAGTCGCCTCCGCCCATCGATCTCCCGACCTCGTTACCGAATACGTGACCTCGGCCGAAAGCCGGGGATTAAAGGTAATTATTGCCGCGGCAGGCTTGGCGGCCCATTTGCCCGGCGTCGTGGCTGCTCAAACATTGCTGCCCGTGTTGGGGGTGCCGATGCACAGCAACGCGCTGGGCGGGCTCGATGCGCTGCTTGCAATCGCTCAGATGCCGGGCGGTGTGCCGGTTGGCACGCTGGCGATTGGTTCCCACGGTGCCAAGAACGCGGCTCTGCTGGCGGTTCGGATCCTTGCTCTTTCCAACCCGGAACTGCGCGAGAAGTTGCGAGAATATCATGCTCGCATGGCGGAGCAGGTCGCGAACGAAACGCTTGGCTAAGGAATGACTCAAAATAACTTCGGCAGAGGGAATTAACCACGGAGGCACAGAGGACACGGAGAAGGGAAAACTTGAGAACACTAATCCACACTAATAATCACTAATCGAGTGCAGCCGCGTCCCAATATAAATCTCTGACTTCTGATTGACATCAGTGATGATTAGCGTAGATCAGCGTTCTAAAAACTCTTCCTAATCTTCTCCGTGTCCTCTGTGCCTCTGTGGTTATTCTGAAAATGGGGAAGTTATTATTGAGACGGTCCTAACCGTTACGACTGCAGCCCGCCGAATCGGCGGTGCCTGGCAGCGTAGGCTGCGATTGCTTCGTGAAGCGTTGCCTCATCGAACGCAGGCCAACATTTTTCTGTAACCCAAATTTCTGTGTAGCTGATCTGCCAGAGCAAAAAATTGCTGATACGCATCTCCCCCGCAGTGCGTATCAGCAAGTCGGGGTCTGGTGCGCCGGCCGTGTACAGTTGCGAGGTCACCATCGCTTCATCCACGTCGTCGGGCCGCAGAGAGCCAGCGGCAATTTGTTGGCCGATCGCTCGCATGGCGTCTACGATCTCAGCACGCCCTCCGTAGTTGATCGCGAGGTTGAGCCACATGCCGCTATTCTGGCTGCTCATTTCTACTGTCTTATCGAGCTCATGAAGCACTTGCTCGGGAATCTCACTGCGGCGGCCCAGCATTCGCACTCGCACGTTGTTTTCCATGATCGTCGAGCGTTCTTCGATCATGTACTGCTCGAGCAGGTGCATGAGAAAGTTGATTTCAGTCTGGGGGCGTTTCCAGTTTTCGCTCGATAGGCAATACAGCGTAAGCTGTTCGATCTTCAGTCGTGCGCATTCTTCCGTGATGCGACGTACCGAATCAACGCCACGTTCGTGCCCAGCCACACGCGGCAGGTTCTGCCGCTCCGCCCAGCGGCCATTTCCGTCCATGATGATTGCGATATGCCGAGGACGACGCTCCTTCGGCACCTCAAGAGTCGCAATGGTTGAATCGGCGGTCATGGATGAGCGACCAGTTATCCCTGCACCATAATCGTCTGGTCGCGTTCAGGACCAACAGACACCATCGACACAGGCTGCCCCACAAGCTCACTGATGCGCTTCACATAGGCTCGCGCGTTCGCTGGCAGTGCATCATAGGCGCGGCAGGTATCGATTTCTTCTTTCCAGCCGGGTAGCGTTTCGTAGACAGGTTCCACTCGCCGTAAATCGTCGACATGACTGGGGAAGCGAGTGGTTTCTTTACCATCGATTCGGTAGGCCGTGCAGATTTTGATCTCCTCCAGGCCGCTTAGCACGTCGAGCAACATGATGGAAAGCTCGTTGACTCCGCTCAACCGGCTGGTGTACCGAACGGCTACCACATCGAGCCAACCGCAACGTCGAGGTCTGCGGGTTACCGTGCCATACTCGTTGCCGCGGTCGCGTAGATACTGGCCTGTGGGGTTATCCAGCTCGGTGGGGAAAGGGCCGCCGCCAACCCGAGTCGAATAGGCTTTGACCACGCCGATGCCGCGATCGATATGCTTCGACGGCACACCGGAACCGCTTGCAATGCCCACGCCCGAACTGTTGCTGCTGGTGACGAATGGATAGGTGCCATGATCCACGTCGAGTAGCGCGCCTTGGGCACCCTCGAACAGAATCTTTTTGCTTTCGTCTACCGCGTTCAGCAAGAGCTCCGTGGTATCGCACACATGCTCCCGCAGGCGTTCCGCGTAGCCTGAGTATTCGCGGAAGATATTGGCCGCATCGAGCGGCGTAAATTCATTCGGCGGATAAAGCACCTCAAGAACTCGGTTCTTGGCAGCCGCAATATGCTCGACCTGCGCACGAAAAGTCGAGCGATACATATCGCCCAAGCGTATGGCGTGAGAACGGCCGACTTTGTCGCGGTAGCAGGGGCCGATGCCCCGCCCGGTCGTGCCGATGTTCTCGCCGTCCGAAGTGTTCTTGTCGAGTGCCCGATCTTCGGCAAAGTGCCATGGAAAAATCACATGGGCACGATCGCTAATCTTGAGATTCTCGGGGTGCCCCGCCCCGCGCTGAATAAGCTCGTCTAATTCTTCGATAACTCGGGCCGGGTTCATTACCACGCCCGTGGCGATTACACTCACCACGTTCGGCGTGAGGATTCCGCTCGGCAAAAGCGAAAGCTTATATATCTGATCGCCGACGACCACCGTATGGCCAGCATTCGCCCCTCCCTGGTAACGCACGACGAAATCGTGCTCGCGTGTAAGCAGGTCGACGATTTTTCCCTTGGCTTCGTCTCCCCATTGCAGGCCAATAACACAGGTAGCGGGCATTTTTCTCAACCGACAGTTGCAAAGCTTCGTCCCGGCGGACTTCAAACCCAACATTGTACCTGTCCGGGTCCGCCCCCGAAACCGGCCCCATGCTCACCGTGAGTCGGGCACCTCCGCCTCCAATCGGTTACGCCGTTAACCATTTTTCAATTCAAAGAGTCCACAGATAGCGCAGATTATCGCAGATTTTTCGATTCCATGAAAACAACAAGGAACCTCAAACCGCTGCCAATTAGCCGATCTATCTGCGCCCATCTGCGTCATCTGCGGACAA
>CAZTWS010000149.1:0-10913 GCA_964618225.1 uncultured Planctomycetaceae bacterium | reverse complement strand
GCTAACGCAATCGCTGAAACGGCGTTGCGTGGCGAATGCGATCGGCGATTGAAGGGGTCGGTTCTGGCACGGCCTCGCCGGAAGCCACTTGTCGCCATGTTTGCACATCGTTGCCGTAATCTTTGCCAGTTGCCAATTTCAGCGATTGAACTCCAACGTATTGCATGGCCGGGTCGCGATCTTCGACAGCAACCGACAACGCCTTCACGGCTTCCGGCGATTTGATCTGCCCCAATGCTTTCGCGGCGGCCAAGCGGACATCTTGTTCTTGATCCTCTCTCAGCACGGCAGCGAGGCTAGCAATTGTTTCCGGTTCGGCTCGAGCGCCTAATGCTTTGCAGCAAGCGGCTCGTACGATTTCGTCCTGATCCTTCACGCCAGCTTCGAGCACGGCTCGAGCCATGGGGGTTTGATACTTCGCGACCGCTTCCACGATCGATTTTCGCACGAGTGGATCGGGCTCCACTTGGATCTGCCGAGCCAATTGGTCGGTGAGCTGGCGTTGCTCGGGTGTATCGACGCCCGTGGAACGAGCGCCGAATTCAGCGATGGCATCCGACCGCATTGCAGGTGTATTAAACGTCGTTCGCTCTTGTTCAGGAAATGGCCAGAACTCGGGCCACATCGATCGGCAACCACCGAGCGACAAAGTGCCCATCACGAGCAGCCAGTGAACGAAAAGTCGTAACTTCATACAGATACAGTCGAAAAGTTGAAGACCACTCCTACGAGAGGGCCGGCGACTGTAGCAAATAGGGCGGGGCTGCGCCTATGGAGGAACTTGAAACGGTTTAGTGGGGTGCAAGCAGTGCGAGCGGTGGAGTCGCGAAGCAGTTTAATGAGTCGGCGATGCAAGCATCGCCGCTAAAATTGATGGCGGGTACGAGGGGGAAACGTAGCCCGGCTTAGTGCTCGATGTATTGCCCGCACGCGGGGCATCGCGCGTACCACATGGGTACGTGTTCGCCACACTTGCATTTGATGTTGTGCCGGATCACGCTCGACCCGAGCAAGCTGCCGCTAGTTCCGCTGCCGGGGGCCGACGGCATTTCGTTCGGGTCGTCGAAAACGTGCGATCCTGAGCCTGTCGACGCAGGATGAGACGAAGCATGCCGCCGTTCGATCGCTTCGCGCTGGAGGATATCGCTCGCCTCGGTCGAGAGAAGGTCGGGAACGTGGACTATCACCTGACCTTCGCAATGAGGGCAAAGCCCTTTCTTGCCGGCGTACTTGTCTTTGACCTTAAAGCTGTGTCCGTGAGGACATTCAACTCGAATTCCCATGTTCGGCCACCTTCCCGAACGGCTGAGGTAGAGAAAAGCTCCGAGCCAAGCAACGCCGCCGTCGGAAACCGTAATTCCGAATGCTATTGCCGACTCGTAATGGAAGTAAGCCTCAGTCTCTAATCCGGGGGGAACGTCCGTTAGCCTAACATGGCCCGGGGGCAAATTCAAGAAAAGTTACAGGCACTCCGTGTGCCGTCCGCCTTTCCTCCAGTTCTCCCTAGGTGCCCCAAGGGTGCCTGCTACGATCTAAGTCGATACGGCATCAATAAATAGCAGCGTTTGACGCCTCCCCGCCGGGTCTTCGGAACGGCCTTCCCCTTCGGTAGAATAAATCCTGCAAACTTCTCCGAACCTTAGGGACGGTATGTCTACCGACGCGGAAACAGAAGCTGAGCCAGTAAAAGACCGCCGCGAGCGGTGGTCGATGTGGGCGTGGATCGCCGCCGTGGTGTTCATGCTGCTCATCACGGTCATCGGTGCCGGAATGATGCGGGGCTGGTTCTCGTTCGGCTCGCAGCAAACGGCTGATGCCGACGATGAAGAGGGCAAAAAGGAAAAGAAAGAAAAGGAAGAAAAACAAAAGAAGGAAGTTGAAATCCTCTTCCCGGTCGTTCAACCGGCCGAGCCCGAGGCACCTCTATCGTATGCCAAACCGGGCCATTGGGCGACTGCAACGCAAACGATGCGTGCCAACATCAAAGACTTTGTTGGCGATTCGCAGACGGTCATCACGAACTCGCGACGTGTACCTTACACGGTTCGCAACACGCCTTTCGTGCTGCGCGGCAGCCGGCCCATCCTGCTGACGAAAGGCCAGCCAAAGTCGACCGAGAACACGATCTTCATTCCGCAAACGAACGAAGCGATGCGGCTTTCGGTAGCGTTAGAAGAACGCGGGCTGGGGCGATCGATCCCGGCGCTCGAAACACCCATCTCGGCAATGCCCTCCTACCAGTACTACATGGTCGTGTTGGCGAAGCAGCCGGTGCGTTATTCGTTTCTCAAAACGATCGACTCGGTGGCGGTTCCGTTCGGCGGCGAGCATGATTTCGATGAGGTTCGGCGGAATCTGCATTATCGCGTCGTAATGATCGACGTGAAGCGTGATATTCCACTTTCAGAAAACCCTCTCACCTGGACAAGCATTGCATATATTCTTTGGGACGAGATCGACCCCAAGGCTTTTTCACCAGACCAGGAACGAGCCCTGATCGACTGGCTCCACTGGGGCGGGCAGCTAGTGATCAATGGGCCCGATTCGATCGACACGCTGAAAGACTCGTTCTTGGCACCCTATTTACCTGCCGATGGCGGCGGCGCACGGCAAATTGCGGCCGATGATGCGGCGTTCGAGGAATTGAACGACGAGGGCGAAGGCTGGCTCGTATCGACGCAGAAAACACCAGGCGAGGCGATTAAACCGCTGCAACCTTGGGCTGGTGTGAACCTTGTGCTTCGCAAAGATTCGAGTGCCGCCGAAGTGCCCGGTACGGGCGGCTTGCTTGTCGAACGGCGCGTAGGGCTTGGCCGCATCGTGATGAGCGCGATGCAACTTTCCGAACGCGAGCTCATTAACTGGCGATCTGGATTCGAGAACCTAATCAACGGCGCTATCCTGCGACGGCCCGGCCGTGAGTATCGCCCCGGCGCATTGGGCCCAGCCACTCTCATGTGGCATCGAGAAGACCTTAGCGAGCGGCGTCTCGATGCCAGGCTCGTTACCAACGTGCGCTACTTCGCGCGCGACCTGGGCGTTGAAACCGCTTACCGTCGCGAGGAAAACCGGCAGGAAGTCAACAACTTCGGCCAGCAAGAAGTTTTTCACGAATACGTGGCACCTTCCGATACAGGCGGCCTCGGTGCCTGGAACGATTTCAACCTTACGGCCGACTCGGCGCGTGACGCATTGCGCGAGGCGGCTGGTGTCGAAGTGCCGAATTCAAACTTCGTGGTTCTTTCCCTGGCCGCATATCTGGTGGCGCTCGTGCCGCTTAACTGGCTCATTTTCCGCACCATTGGCCGCGTTGAATGGGCATGGATCGCGGCCCCGCTAATCGCAATCGTAAGCACGTTCGTCGTGGTGAATCAGGCGCAGCTCGATATCGGTTTCGTTCGGGCGCAAACAGAAATTGGGGTCGTCGAACAGCAACCAAATTATGCACGTGCCCATTTGTCGCGCTACACGGCGTTGTACACGTCGCTTTCGACGACCTACAACCTCGACTTTGCGAACATGACAACGCTCGCCGCGCCGTTTCCCACAAGTTCCGATTTCCAAATGATGATCGGCCAGAGCAGCCCGTCTGTCGATTTTCAACGCTACGACAATGTTCGCCTGAGAGGATTACCCGTTTCGTCGAACTCGACGGGCATGGTTCATAGCGAGCAAATGACCGACCTCGGTGGACCGATCGTCCTTACCGGGGCGGCTAATGCCGGTTCGAACCAGATTGAGAATCGCACGAAGTTTAATCTGCGCAGCGCTTGTGTCGTGCGCCGCGAGGGAAATCGGCTGGCAGGCCACTGGATCGGTGAACTACCGGCCGGGCGTACCGTGCCGCTCTCGATGAATCGCGATATCGACCTGGAAAAACCGTACATGGCTGAACGAGCGACGGAGCAGAACAGACAGATCGAAGAGCCACTAAATCTTGAAGGCTTGTTCCAATTAGCACTCAATCACAACTACATTGAAAACGGTGAAACTCGCCTCGTGGCGCGCGTGGATGAAGTGCTTGAAGGCGAAACGATCTCCCCGGCTGCTTCGCAGGTACGTGGTGCAACCATCGTTGTGGCCCATTTGGATTACGCCAAACTGCCGCCACCAGAACGCGACCTGAATACGAAGCAAGATGTCAAAGGCGCTCCAGAAATAGAAATAGAACTCAATGACGAGCCAGAAGACGGCGAAGACTAGCACCAGTCTCAAAATTATTGTAGCTGACCTCTACGAGGCGGTTGCTTGACCTCGCCGATCTGCTGGACCACAAAACTTTAAATACAACCTTTCCGAATCGTACATGATTGAGCTTCGAAACTTCACGAAGGTTTACGGCGATTTTGTCGCCGTTCAGAACCTGAACCTCACGATCAACGCGGGCGAACTGTTTGGGTTCATCGGGCCGAACGGTGCCGGCAAGAGCACGACGATTCGCTTTCTGGCCACGCTGCTTCGCGCCACCAGCGGCGAAGGCACCGTGAACGGTCACAGCGTGACGGACGACCCCATCGGCGTACGAAAGAGCGTTGGCTACATGCCCGATAACTTCGGCGTGTACGACGGCATGAAGGTTTGGGAGTTTCTCGACTTTTTTTCCGTGGCGTACGAAATCCCTCGATCGCGCCGCAAGGCAGTCATCGGCGACGTTTTGGAACTGCTCGACCTCACCCATAAGCGCGACGATTTTGTGAACGGCCTTTCGCGCGGCATGAAGCAACGCCTCTGCCTCGCGAAAACGCTCGTACACGACCCGCCCGTGCTCATTCTTGATGAACCCTCGAGCGGCCTCGACCCGCGCGCACGGCTGGAAGTGAAAGCGCTGCTCAAGGAGCTGCGCAACATGGGGAAAACGATCCTTATTTCGAGCCACATCCTCACCGAGCTTGCCGATTGCTGCACCAGCATCGGCATCATCGAGCGCGGCCAACTGCTGCTACACGGCCCCATCGAGAACGTATATCGCCAAATCCAACGTAATCGGCAGCTCGAAGTGCGATTCTCAAAATCGCCAGAAGCCGGAGTCAGCCTCATTCGCAGCGATCCCAAAGTCCGCAACGTGCAAATGAACCATCGTAGTTGCACGGTCGAAATCGAGGGCGACGACACCGACGTTCAGCGCCTGCTACGCCAACTGGCAACGGCCGATTGCGGACTCATCTCGTTCGCCGACCGCGAACCCACGCTCGAAGACGTATTCATGCTGGTCACCAAAGGCTTGGTGACGTGAAGCACTGCGAATATGCCGCAGTCATCCCGTCCCGTTGACCCTGTAAACCCCGTCAAGAAAATTCTTCACCCAAACAGGATCGGCACATCGGGGTCGTTATCGCTCTGTTCCCATTGCCGTCGTACTTCGCCAAGGCCATACACGCACAGCTCGAAGTTTTCACTTAGTCGTTTGAGTACGCCGGCGGAAGCCTTTTCTCGCTCCACGGGGATCGTGCTGGCGATCCAATAGGCTCGCTTGCCTTGCTCCTGGTAATCGATGAACGCGTCCTTGCCGGTGCGGCGCATGCTGTCGGCCACTTCGGGGTAAACGCCGGTCCAGAAAAGCGTGAAATCGCCGATGTGTCGGTGGACTTCCTGGCGTGCCGGGCCCTCCCGGTGCTGGGCTTCGACCAGCATATCGGCCACCTGCATCAGCCTTTGGCCGCGCGTGGTGCGAACCGGGTAGATATCGTCCGAACGCACGAACCGCACAAGAAGCTCGGCGATGTAATCGACCAGTGGCGGGTCGGCGACACCTAACCGAGCGTGGAAGGCAAACTCGGTGAGGCCTGCAAAGAAACGACGAACCGTGGAAGCACGACTCTCTGGATGCATGGACCGGTTCCTCCAAACGGCGAACGCGATCGGAGGGCCATCCAACAGTCGCCGCGTTTAAGGCATGGGCGACGAGTCTTCACTAGGCTTAGGACGACCCGCCGCTCGAAGTGGCTTTTACCGGGGTCGGCCGTGGCAAGCGATCCAAGGGCCGCCCGCCACAACCCTATCAATTTTAGCTTGGCATCGCTGCCAAGGTCAAACTCAATACAACGCCTGAGGAACCTGTTTCCTTATCGGCACCCCTGTTCCGCTCGGCCAGAAAAATCGCTCAAAACGGCAGAAGTGGCACGCCCTTTTGCTGTTGATGCGAGGGCATTCGTTCAATAAAAGCCCTGCCAAACAAACAGCGAAGTATCTACTCCGGGCTAACCGCGGCCAATAACTTTTCTCGAATCTCGTTCAGTCGCGATTCCTCCACAGGCTTCGTGCCGTCGCGTTCGGTGACATAGAAAACATCCACTACTTGATCCAGCCGTGTGCCGATTTTTGCAAAACCAATCAAAAGGCCTATATCGTGCAGCGAGCGGGCCAAACGATACAACAGACCTCGACGATCCACCGTGAACACTTCGATCACGGTGCCCATTTCCGAAAGCGTTGTGTTGACGCGGACTTCGTTCGGGGCCGAGGTAAGTGCGGCAGCGGCCTCTTTCTGCTCGCGGCCACGAATCTTCGGAAACACGGGCGGCCCGTTCAAGTCGATCGAATCGACCAATGCACGATTGATTTCTTCCAGCTGATAAGGCGGCGGAGGACCTGGTTCTTCCGGCACATGGGCCACGTAACGAATCAGCATTAGCCCATCCGCCAGCATATTGGTTTCAGCGGCCAGAATTTGCATTCGGTTGCTGGTAAGCGCGCCGGCCATGCTGGAGAAAATAGCACGGCCGCCACCTTGGTCGATGCCGGCAATAAATTCGATCATGCCGATTTCCGGCAGATAGCTGGACCACGCCACGCCCGATCGCGGTTCAAGACTCCTCAACCGCCGTAATGCGTCTGCCACAAAAGCCGGCGAACGGCGACTGACGAAGCTATCGGGCATTGCCGCCAATTGCCGCTCGAACCATGGGTCATCACGTTCCGCTTGGTTAAGGGCTTTCTTGATCGCTTCTCGATCAACGTTTCCTTCAACGAGGCTCGCATCCTTCTCGGGAGCCAACCGACGGGCCGCGTTGCGGTACAACTCGCTCATCACTTCGATCTTCCAGCTATTCAGCACATCTGGCCCGACCCCGGCCAAGTCGGCGCAAGTAACGAGGAACAGCATATCCAGCCGCTCCGACGTGCGAACTTCGTCGGCAAACTGCGCGACAAGCTGCGGCTGCGATGTATCGTATCGCTGTCCCAGTTGCGACATCAGCAAATGGCGATGCACAAGAAATTCAAGTGTCTCGGCTTTCGTGGGCGACATGGCGAACCGCTGTGCCGTCTCAGCCGCAATGCGGCGCCCTACTTCGCTGTGATCTTCCTCGTGGCCTTTCCCCAAGTCGTGCAACAGCAGGGCCAAATGGAGTGTCGCTTTATCGCTGAGCCCACGATACAACTCGCCCAAAATATCGTCGCGTTCGGCAAAGTGCGTGGCCTCTTCCACGGTTCGGATGCAGTGCTCATCAACCGTGTACTTATGATACTGGTTGAACTGCAACAACATCTTGGCGTGGGAAAATGCCGGGATGATTTTTTCCAGCACCCCCATTTCGTGAAGACGTCGCAGCGCTTCGCCCAGGCGCTCGGTGCTGGCCATCATTTCCATGAACCGTGCCACAACGGCCGGCCTGGGCTCGCTCGAATAGCGCGGTGCCGTGCGGTAAATGAAGTGCCACGTATCCTGCGATATCCGTTTATTTTCACGGCGAGCCAGATCGACCAGCTTGAGCACCTCTTCGCGATGGTGCGCAAGCCGCGTTGTGGCCCGCGGTGTCGCACTGATTTCATGACGGCCTATCTGGTAATCGCCTTCCGTACGCCGGCCTAATACAGGGTCGAGCACCCGGCTGATTCGCGACGGCGGCGGTTGCATTAGCTCCGATAATCGATGCGTCATTCGCCACACGTGCGACGTATGGTGAATGTAATCACGCATGAAATCTTCCACCGGCAATCGCCCTTCATGCCCCAAATAATGAAACGCCTCAGCCACGCGCAATTGCTCCGCGCGGCTTAGCGCATCTCGAGTTTCCCCGGCATCGAAGTGCATTTCATTACGCACGCGAAGCAAGAAATTCTGGGCGTTCATCAATCGCCGATGATCGAACTTCGACATCAGCCCCATATCGAACAACCTGTCGGGCTCGGCAACGCCGCATTTCAAGTACCACAGCCAGCGCAGGAGATGCAGGTCGCGAAGTCCGCCGCGCGACCGCTTTACATTGGGCTCGAGCAAATACTCGGTTTCACCGTACTCAAGCCGTTCGGCTCGGCGCTCGGCTATAAAACTCTTGGCAAGAATCTGGCTGCGCTTCTCGCGCATTGCTTTCATCTGCTCAAGATAGCCAGCGAACAATTCGGCGTTTCCCACCACATGCCGCGATTCAAGCAGCGAAGTTCCGATTTGCGCGTCCTCGCGCGCGAGCTGAACGGCCTCGGCCGTGGTGCGCAAGCTTTGCCCCAAGTTTTGGTAAACGTCGCAGATATCTTGCGTCAGCCGCGATGCAAGTTGGCAGATGGCCGAGTCGCGTTGCCCTTCGTAAAGAATCATTAAATCGACGTCGGAATACGGCGATTGTTGCCGCCTGCCATAGCCACCATGAGCGACAAGCGACGAACGGGCTCGCAGTTCCGATGCCAGGGCCTCGGGCTGTTCCGCAAGATAGGCCTCGTAGATCTTCGAGACGGCCGCATCGACCATCGCAGTGAAACGAGCACATACGCGGATGCCTTCGAGTCCACGGTCGTGTTGCTCGCGCAGTTGCTGCCGGCCCTCGGCCAACTCCTGGCGTATCTCATTCACTATGGGCCGTAAGCGATTGCTACCTGCCATAAAAACCAAAGACCCCATATATCGTTAGACAGGTTAGAACTCTATCCATGCCGCCGAGCCGATTCGATTTTACTCCATCAAAGTGCGTCGCTGGCATCGCCCACCTTGGGCTCCCATACCGTATCTGAAATGCGATTCGCCTGATTCGCCGCGCGGGCCAGCACAAACAACAAGTCGCTGAGCCGATTCACGTACCGAATGAGCTCGCTACGCACAGGTTCGATTCCTCCCAAATGCACCAAGCTTCGCTCGGCACGGCGGGAAACGCATCGCGCCAGGTGAAGCTGTGCGGCAGCCACACCCCCTCCCGGAAGAATGAACGCGCTTAACGGCGGCAGCGTCGTGTCCCAATGGTCGATCGCCGCTTCGAGCGCAAGGACGTCTGCATCACCGATCGTGCTCAAAGAAGACGACGTTGCCGCGACCGATGCCAACTCGGCTCCCACATCGAACAAACGGTGTTGAATCTGGGCTAGCACCCCGTCGATCCCGGAGGGTGCCACTCCGCTCCGCAGCAACTCCACTCGGACCACGCCGATCACGGCATTCGTTTCATCGACATCACCAATCGCCCCAATGCGTACATCGTCTTTGCGTACACGTCGGCCACCTAAAAGCGAGGTTTCACCAGTATCGCCTGTGCGCGTGTAAATCTTCACCATCGAGAACCACTTATCGGAGCATACAGCGTTGTGTCTTGTAGCAATTTACAGGGTTCGAGAGGAAAATGACAGGCAGCCACCGCCGCAAGTCACGATACGAGGCGGCAGATTTTTCCGGCCAGCTCACAGCGAACCGCTTCAAAATGGCCTGCGTAATTCGAGAATGTGCCGCACCCGAACGTGAGTCTTTTCGACCTCCTCGGCGGCATCTGTTGCCGGAACGCAACAGCGCATGGTAGCGCGCGTCGTTGGCGGCGTTTTTCCGCGGAAAAACGCCGCAAGTTCTTGTCCGTCCATCCTACCGGTTAGCCGCCCCTGCTGGTTAGTCACCCCTTCCGATTAGCCAAATAGTCCGGTGATACCAGTTATACCTCCGCCGGCAAATTGCCTCGATTCGGCATCCCCAAATGCCGCACGTGGACACTTACCGTGACCTAGATTTCAGCAGACAGCCGATTGCAGCCTGAGCCCATCAATTGTCCCCATTGAAGTGCCGGTGCGACTTCCCCGCGGCAAGTGAAACTCGACAAGCATTATTACCAGGCAGAGATGGTGCGATGGGATTCCTGAAAAACTTCTTCACGAACGTTTATACGAATGAAGCCCCGCCACGTCATACGAGCGGTTTCCACCAGCTCACCGAGGCGGAGCTAGAAGCGCATTTGGGCGTATCTCGCTACGGCGATTTCGAGCTCAGCGATGCCGTGCGGCCCTCCTACGACCTGGAAGTCGTACCAAGCGCCGGTTACCGCCACGACGTATACCACGACGAAGAGAATCGCAGCAACGTGCCGGTCGTCATGGCCGCCGTCTCGCGCGAGCATCTTATGGAGTCGTTCATGGCGCTCATCGAGCAGCTTGGCGATGTGGTAGACGTCGTGCTCGAAACAAGCCATGGCAACAAGTCGAACGGCCACACCGACCTGTACCGTGAACACATCGAAATGCCCGTTCTGCAAAGCACGCTCTGGGATTTCGAGGAGTTGCTGGTCAACGATGGCTGCACCGGCATTGCAGTCCTCAACCCACGCATCCCGCAAGAAGTTCAGCTCGACGAACACAAGCTGCTTATCATGTACGGCAAAGACTTGCGAGCCTACGAGCAAGTGCTCAAAGAAGGCTGCGTCCCGTGCCGGGAAGACATGCGGTTCATCACCGAAGCCGAGCACGTGCATTCCACCTGCGAGCGCTTCGTCGAAGAATTCGACCAATTGAAAATGCGGCTCGGCATGGACGACTTCCGCTAACAAACCCGGCCACCCTTAGCGGCGGCACCCACGCCGCCCAACCAGAACACGCTATCAACAACCCAATAACCCCATCCCCACCACCCCGCACGCCCCCACCGCTTGCGGCTTAGCAAACATTTCCAACCAAAGCCCCAGCGAACCACCCCGCCCTGCCCTGCGTAAAGCGTAACTACGGTCAAATCGCTG
>CAZTWS010000148.1:0-11186 GCA_964618225.1 uncultured Planctomycetaceae bacterium | reverse complement strand
GGCCGACCCATTCGCAGCAGGGGATGTCGGCCTTGGGGCCGACTTTGGCGGAGATGGCCTGGAAGATTGGCTTGACAATGGGCCAGGCTTCGTGGGTGCCGCCGGGCATGATGCTGGGGCCTTTGAGGGCACCTTCTTCGCCGCCGGAGACGCCGGTGCCGATGTAGAGCAGGCCTTTGCTTTCGACATATTTGGTGCGGCGTTCGGTGTCGGCAAAGTAGGTGTTGCCGCCGTCGATGAGGATGTCGCCCTTTTCCATGAGCGGCAGCAGGTGTTCGATGAGGTCGTCGACCGCGGGGCCGGCTTTGACCATCATCATCACCTTGCGTGGGCGCGCGAGGTTTTTGACGAGGTCTTCGAGCGAATGGCAGCCGACGAACTTCTTGCCTTTGGCGCGACCGGCGATGAACTCATCGACCTTTTCGGTGGTGCGATTGAAGACGGCGACCGAGTAGCCGCGGCTTTCGATGTTGAGGGCGAGGTTCTCGCCCATGACGGCGAGGCCGATGAGACCGAAATCACAGGGTTGGGACATGGGCGGGGGGGTTGGGGGTCAGGGGCTGGGGATTTTGTGAATTTTTGTGGCAATTGTTTTGTGGTTATTCTTCCACGGGCCACGGTGGGTGGTCTGGGAGGAACGTGTCGAATTCGTCGAGTAATTGTTGCTGATAGGTGCCGGCGAAAGAGCCGTCGAAGAAGCGGGGGATGCCTTCGTTGAGCAGGTGTTGCCAGCTTTGTTCTTCGAAGCCGGGGTTGATGGGGAAGAACAAGCAGCCGTTGGCGACGGCCGCTTTGAAGTCGCCCGGGGCGTCGCCGATCATGAGCGTATGGTTCGCCGGGTATTTTTTCGAGAAGGCGAGCGATTCTTTTTTGCTGCCCACTTCCTGGCCGCAAATCATGCGCACGTAGCGAACGATATCGTGCTCGGTCCATTCGGTTTCAAGGGCCGCGTTGGGGGTTTGCGAGCAGACGATCATGTCGGCCCGGGCGGCGAATTTTTCGAGGCATGGCCGCACGGAGGGGAACGGCGGCACGTCGCGCACCATGTCGGAAATGGCTTGGTTGACGGCGATCGACCAGGCGTAGGCGATCTTCAGGTCTTCGTCGTCCGATTCGGCCACGGCTTTTTCGAGCGTGGGATTGCCGAGCTTGGGTTCGCGTTCCATCCAGGCGACGAGGCCTTGGGGATGGGGCACCGTAACGCCGCGGGCTTTTACATCGGGCCGACGGCGCAGCCAATCGAGCTGCTCGACGAGCGCGGGGAAGCGGTTTGCTCCGCGGCTTTTCGAGTACAGATTGACAAACTCGGCCGCCTCGCGAGCCATTTTGCTCACGCCTTGCAGGCCGTAGTGGTTGATGAATTGGGGAATGAAGCACTCTTTGTGCTTCAGTTCCATGGAATCGAAGACGCAACCGTCTGAATCGATGCCGACGAGATAATCGTGCTGAGGGGTGATGTCCAACATGTGCCGCATTTTACTGATGCGGTGGGGGTTGGTCGAGTGCGCTAAACAGAGATGGCGGTGCGCGGTTGGAAGGCGAGTTTGGTGCTTTCCAATAGCTGCTCAAGTGTTCTGCCCATGGTCATTTGCTGGGTGGCATGCCTTCGCCTTCTGGGCGTAGGCATGCTTACCCGCTACCGCGTGAAAGCATGCCACCCATCAAATCTATGCTGACAGGCCACTAAGAGGCGTGGTTAGGGCGTGAGTTTTAGGGTGGAGGGACGGTAGGGGGGGAGTAGTTCGATGCGGGCGTCGATTTCTTGGAGTTGCTTTTGATACTGGGGGCTGCCGAGTTTGCCGAAGTCGGTTTTGAATTGGGCGGTGGAGAGGCCTTCGGGAAGGCCATTGATCGTGGGCATGAAGGAGTTCGACTTAAAAGAGCTCGCGATGGCGATGGGAGCGAACTGCCGTTGCTTGACGCCTTGTGCGAAGCGAACGCCGGCGCGGTTGGCGGCGATATCGGCGAAGCTGAAACCGCTGGCGGTTTGGGCGTCGTTCATTTCTTTCGCGAAACTCAGATTCGTGACGGCTGTTTCGCCCAGCGTGGATGCCAGATAGGCAGCCACGAAGAAGTGACGAGTCAGGTCGCGGCGGTTGCGGATCGTGGGTTCGCCGAGGACGGCAAGGCGCGTGGCTCTTTCGCTCGGCGCTTCCACGGCGGAAATGATTTCCGCCACGCCGGGGACTGTGGTGAGCGTGGTGGAATCATCGAGCCCAATGGCGAGAGCCAGCAGCAGGGCTTGCGGGGCAATGTCTTTGGGGAGCGCGTTGGCTGCCTTTGCCGCTTCGCGGACGTAGTAGTCGGTTAGTTCATCGCCACTGCGGCGAGAGACACCGCCGGCACCCACGGCGGGGGGCTCGGGCAGGGATCGATTCGCAATCGCGGCCTGTACGATGGCTTGCAGAACGGTTTTCGCGGCCACGGGGAGCGGTGCGCCGGTCGAGGAACCCATGAGCTGGGCATAGTGGAAGCCGGCCGGGTCTTTGGGCAGCGATTTAGCTAGTTCCGTGTAGATTTGCTTGAGGCGCTGGCGTGTGACAGGCTTGAGTTCGGAGATGTGCTTGATGTCGCGCCGGCGAATTTCTTCGCCGACCATGGCTACGGCCAAGGCGTTTACGGGGTCGAATTGGATGCGGAAGTCGCTGCGGCCGGCGCGGTTGTCGCCCAGCACGGGACGCATGACGCTGGTGGGTTCGGGGCTATGGGCGGCACCCAGGTAATGGCCAAGCTCGTGGACAAGGAATTCGAGCTTTTCCGGCTCGCTGATTTCCGGTGAGCCTTCGCGCGCGAGAATATGGGTATGAAGTGGACCACGAGTGCCGGCCATGTGGGTTCGGCCGCGGACCATTTGATACTGGCTCGAAAAGCCGATGGCGAGTCGCGCGGGCGATGGATCGACTTCGCGCTCGAACTCGGCCAGCGAGGCATGGAGGTCGTGGGTGTTGTTATCGGAATTCCACACCTCGGTGGCGACGACTTCGAGGCGAACGCCGCAAAACTTTTCGAGGATGGCGGAGGCCGTTTCGACGCGACGACGCAGCCGGCGTTCCCAATGTGTGCGGCGTCCGGGTTCTTCTTCGTCGACGCAGATTTTGACTTTGATCGTGGCGGCAGGGCCGACCGCGGCCCCTTGGAGCGAGCGGCCAGTGAGTGCCGTGCCGTCTTCTCCGAGGCCGATTTTTTGCAGGTCGACGCGACCGGCCGCATCGCGACCGAAGTAATAAGCACAGTTGTTATCGAGAACGTACTGGCGACTTACTCCGCTGACGGCGAAATCGACGCGGGCTTTGCCATCGACAAAAACGGGGACTACATCGCCGCCGGGAAGCGTGAGTTGTTGATTAACGCCCGACTCGGGGCCGACACGGACTTGGATGGGACGATCGGTGCGATTGGCAAGCACGAATACGTCGGCCACGACGCACGGGGTTGCCGCGAAGCAAGCGAGCAAAGCGAGCGAAAGCCGCGAAGCGACGGATTGATGGCGGGGAAATCCCATAACCTAAGTGTAATAGACAAACGGCTGCGACGTCGCCAGCGGGGGCTAGTGGTCTGTCAGTCTTGATTTGATGGGTGGCATGCTTTCACGCGGTAGCGGGTAAGCATGCCTACGCCCAGAAGGCGAAGGCATGCCACCCATCAAATGACCATGGACAGAACACTAGTTTGATTTACGCATGGCGGAGGCAGGGGTTCGGAGGCTGCCGCAGTAGGTCAGGCTTTCTCGCCTGACTCATCCGATCAACGTGCTTTACCCGAAGAAATAGTCAGGCTGGAAAGCCTGACCTACAGGAGGGTTTGCAATTCTTGCATGGCATAGACGTCGCGTTCGCGGCCGCTGCGGGCAAACACGGCCTGGAGGTTGTTCAGCATGCGGCTGAGCCACTGGCGGTTGGTGGCGGGGGCGAGCCATTTGGCGGGATTGTCTGCCACGAGGCCGGTGGTTTCGGCAATGCGTCGGCACACATCGGCACTGTTCAGCAGTTCGCCGCCGTAGAACGGGTCGACGTACATCCAGCGTGCGGATGCGGTGGCGGTACGTGGGGTGGTGCCGGTTTCTATCGCGGTGGTTGCGGCAGAGTGGTCGCGAGGCGTTGTGGGGGCGTCCGCGGCTTTCACGGCGGCCAGAAAATGGCCGGGCGAGTTGATGCCACGGACCGTGAGGCCGGTGGCTTCGCCAACCATTTTGTAGATGAGCACCAGCGTGATCGGCAAACCGCGACGTGTGGCCATCACGTGTGGCAAGTAGCTGTTGGCCGGGTTGTAGTAGTCGTCGATGTTGCCGGTGAAGCCGATGACCTCGAACAGCAAGTCGTGGAGGTGTGCGAGCCGGGCTTCGGGGTTGGGCGAGTGGACTCGACTGGCCACGGTGTTGGCTATCGAATCGAGTTGTTGTTCGGCATCGCTCACACTCGCGCTGGGTAGTTCGTGGCGCGAGATGGCGAATGCGGCACGGAACAGGCTGTGCGAGCTACTGTCTAATGTGGGAAGCTCGCGCTCGAAGGCGCTGAATGCGGCGGGATGGCAGTAGGCTGGCATCGGCGGACTTTACACCAATCGTACGGCGGACCAAATAGCGTTCTCGCTCGGTGCGACATACAACACCACTTGGCCGTGCCTGTAATTGGGGCGTAATCGCTTGCCAACGTCAACCGTGCCCGAGTTGAGAGGCAAGTTGCTCTGGAGAATCCGCACTTCATCGACCCCGCGACGCAGAATTTCTTCGACGGCTAGCAGGCCCGTGACATCGTACCAATCGACATGGCCCGAGCCGTAGTGGACCACGCGGCCGTCGTTCTTCGTGGCCATGAGGCCGATGGCCGCGAGTGCGCCGATGATGCCGTCGTTGGTGCCGCCGAGGCCTTCGAGGTAGATTCCGCAATCGGCGGCGAGTTGGCGTGCCTCGGCTTGGGAGACGAGTTCGCGCTGGCAGCGAAGTCCCCATTCAATAATCGTTGGCGGCACTTCAGCAGCGATACAAAGGCCCGGGTCGCTCGCGGCCGGACACCAGGGGATCATCAAGCCGCGGAGCGCTTCGGCAAACTCCGGGATCGCATCCGCCTGTATTTCGTCGAACAGGATCGAAGCACAACCGTTTTTCTTCGTGCATGGCACGCGTGGGTCTTCGAGAAGTTGGTGGCGGACGATGATCCGGCCATTATGTGTGCCAGCGAGTTCACGCACGATGTGGCGGGCGAGTTGGTTCGTGCCAGGGTCGTTGAGCGTGTCGGTGTCGTCAATTCCGACGTAAATCATGGGCGGGTAGTTGGGCGGAAGCGGAAACAAATGGCAGCGCTCACGAGTCCGGCTAGCGCGCCGCAGACGATGAACGATACGAGAGCCATCGGGCCGAACGACAGAAACTTCTGATTTCCCATGGTGGCCCAGCCGAGTTTTATTGTGCTGTGCTTCACGATGTATGCCAACAAGTTTGCGGTGGCTCCTGCTGCCGCAAAGCGTACGTAGAGCGATCGTCCTTGCGGCTGGCCAAGCAGGGCGGCGTCGAGCACTGGGCCAAGCGCGAGGACGCTGAGCAACGCGGCGGGTGGGAAAGTGCCGATACGCACTGCAGCCATGGCAGCGGCGGTGAGCGCCGCTCCCGCAGCCATCACAAGGCCGCCCGATCGGCGTGGCACCAGTGCAAGGCCCAGGGCCATGGGCAACACGGCGCGCAGAATAGCATGGCCAGGCACACGCAATTGGATGTGGATCAGCCCCACCGCCGTGGCGGAAAGTGCTCCGCAAAAAAGCAACCAAGCGATTTCCGTGGCAGATACGCTTGCTTGCCGCGTGACGGTGGGGAGCCGACTGGCATGCTGCAAGTGCGAGTTCGTCGCGAATACGTCCATCATCTGCGTCCAGGTAAAACCGGGTTTAATCGATCGTTGTGGAAAGAATGTAAAAAACTTCGGCGATACGCACTCAAAATTCCCAGGCCTAGCAGCACGCATCCTGTTGCATGGGGTTCTGGCACGTTTTGACCGCTGCCTGATCCATTTGTTGTTTGGCCGAAGCGACTGCGCCAGTGGATGAAATCTCCGTCGTCGATGATGCCGTTCGAGTTGCCATCCGCACCGCTTCCGTTCGGCACCGCGGGCATGTCGTAGGTTTTCCGCCAAAGAACATAATCTGCCGCATCGACGACGCCGTTGCTGTTGTAGTCTCCGTTAGGTGGGACGGGTTCCAGGTAGCCGATCGTCAGCATGGGCCGCCAGGTGGGGTCGAGCGAGTTGGGCTGGCCGCTGGAGTTCTGCGTAGCTTCTCGGGAATAAAACGCCTTGATGGAGCGTGTGATTTCTTCGTCGGCGTTGATCAGGGCCCAGCCGAAGTTAGTGGTCGGCGTATCAAGCCACCCTTGCACGTCGGAGACGAGCGCGGCTGTCGAGTCCCAGGTGAACGGCGTATCGATGGGGCCGCTGACGACCGAAGTGGCGCTAGCGGTCGGATGGTAGTCGCCCGCGGCACCGGCGGCCGACCAAGTGCCAACTTCGAACATTGCGTCGTCCCACGTGGCATCTCCTGGGTTTGCGGGGTAACCCATTCCGCTCATCGAGATGCTGGGATTCGTGCTTCCCGCCGTGCCTTCGCCCCAGTCTTTGGTCAAACGGTGCAAGCCGATGACGCGGCTATCAGAATTTGGCGCGTTGCCCAGGTAGAGCGTTAGCTGGACGGCTGTAATCGTTGAACCGGGTGGCAGGTTGCCGGCAATGTCGAAGGCGATCAGGCCACGGCGCGGGGATCCCATGCCGTTGGTGCCGGCAAAGATACCCGCCGATCCGCCGCCACTATTCGTCGGGCTGCTTTCGAAGATCGAGTTGTCTCGCACGGCACCGATCGTTGCTGTGGCCGCCCACAGCGCGGAAGGACACGCAACCGCGGCGGCCGCCAGTAACGTACACACCACGCGCCTCGCATTTCGAGCGTGCGTTTCCGTGCTGCTCATCGCCGCCGAAATCTAAAAAGGAAGGAACACCCTACAAGGAGCAATACAGCCGCCGATGGCTCGGGAATGTACGTAATCGTCAGCACGGGCCGAAATGCGGGGTCGAGAGTCCCGCCAGACGCATTCTGGGTCGCGGAGCGTGAATAGAATGCTTTGACCGTGGAAGCGGTCTCTTCATTTGCGTTGACCAGCGCCCAGCCGAAATTCGTGGTGGGATCGTTGAGCCAACCTTGTACGTCGGCGACGAGGGCCGCTGTCGAGAGCCAGGTGAACGCGGTATCGACCGGTCCGCTGACAACGGCGGACGCGCTGGCGACAGCGTTGAAATCCCCTGTCGCGCCGGGATTGGTCCAGGTGCCCGTGCCGAACGTCGGGGTATTCCAAGTAGCATCGCCGGTGCTGGCCGCGAATCCGTTGCCGCTGCCGCCGATATTAGTCGCCGAATTTCCCGCGGTGCCTTCGCCCCAATCAATACTCAAGCGGTGCAGCCCAATCGTTTGAGGATTGTTGTTGGGAGCATTCCCCAGATACATTCGCAACTCGACGGCGGTAATAGTAGCCCACGAGGGCACGTTGGCGTCGATGTCGAAGGCCAATAGGCCGCGGCGCGGGGAGCCCATACCGTTGGCACCAGCAAAGATTCCAGGCCCGCCGCCGGCGCTGTTGTTGACTTGGTTCTGAAAGATCGTGTTGTCCTTGCTGGTGGTGATTGTTTTCGTTGCCGACCAGGAAATGGCCGGTGCGAGGAACATGATGAATCCGAAAACGGCAGCTTGAACAATCTTCATTTGCATTTTTCTCATGAGGTCACTTCGTCTTTGTTGGTGGAATGCTTGTTGATCGACTTTATTTCGGTGGCCCGGGCCACCGCGTATTTGGTGGAAACCAACGGATATCTGGCCGCTCCGGGTCGCCGATGCCGCAGCCGACCTCTTCGCCCGGAAATGCTTCCACATGGCCGTCTAAAAAGGCAAGATTGACGGTGCCACCTACGTGCCGGGCAATCGGGCTATAGGGTTCGCGATGCGGGATCACCGAACAGTAAGCGCCCCAGCCATCGGCCATGAAGACCATCGTTTGCTTCGGTCCCACTTTTTCGATGTGGTCGGGCCGGCCCATAAACGGCGTCGAGAGAGCCATATTCATGCCGTAAGCAAAAAACGCGTTCGGGTTAAATGGCTTAGGCGGCACGGGATCGAGCGGCACCGCCTCGGGGCACGTCCACACGGATGCGTGACCAACGAACGGCACCACTTCGATTCGAGTGAGATCGAAATAGGAGTCTTCATCCATCGAGGCCGGCAAGGCATTGAACCAATCGTCTTTGGAGTCGAGCCGCGTGGTAGGCTGAATTCCCTGGCCTCGATAGGGCAACCGGCCCTGGTGAGTGTCGGCATATAGTTGAGCCGCCAATGCCCACTGCCGCAGATTGGATTGACACACAGTACGCCTAGCCGTTGCTCGGGCCAGTTGAACCGCCGGTAGAACGAGCGCGATCAGCAGGCCGATCACGCTGACGACGATCAGCAGTTCGATTAAAGTAAAGCCGGTGCGGCGAATCGCGGCGAAGGGGCGCACGAGGCTACTCCTGGCGTTATGCACAAACGGACATAACGGCCCAGTGTAGCCGATGCCCAGGAAGTCGTCCAATAGGTAGCCACGGAGACACAGAGGATACGGAGAAGATTTAGGAACTCTAACAAAACCGGCGGGGACTGTCCCGATTTTGCGGAGTCTTCGCAGCAAAATGGGACTGTCTCCCTCTCTCAGACGGTTTGGTTAGAGTTCCTAAGGATTCAGGATGGTGGATGCGGGGAGCAGGGCCAAGGCATTCAATAAATACCCTGCCCCCTGCATCCACTATCCCGCATCCTGCAAAACCTCCGTGCCCCGTGGTTAATTTCCCTGTAGCCTGGTGCCTGGCTATTGACTACCGGCCCTTTGGGCCTGAATTCGCCCATTCAATTTCCTGAAGAACCAATAAAAGTGATCCGCGCTGTTTCGTCTTTAACCCTTGTTGGAATCACCTATGCCCGAAACAAATTGGATAGACGAGTGGCGCGTCGGCATGCACGTTTGGGTGGAGCGAGCCGGCCAGAGCATCCTGGGAGAAGGGCGTGCCGAGTTGCTCGCGGCGATCGACCGCGAACATAGCATCACGAAGGCAGCGAAATCGGTCGGCATGTCTTATCGCCATGCCTGGAACCACATCCAAGAGGTCAATGCCGCCGCCGGTGTGCCGCTTGTCGAAGCAGCCACCGGCGGAGTGAAAGGTGGCGGTGCGACACTTACACCCCAGGGGCGGATGGCCGTCGAAGTGTACGAGCGGCTGAGGCGATCGCTCGTGGAATCGACGGCCGGAGCTTTGCAGCGCGCGGTGGTCAACGAGGAGCAGGCTTCGGCTACTTTGCACCTTGCGGCGGCGATCAGCTTGCAAGAAGCGGTCGGCCAGATCCTATCCGAGTTCGCGCTCAACCAGCCGATGGGTCGTGTTCGGTCGGTTTTCGGTGCGTCGAACGAGTTGGCAGACCATCTCCTTGCCGGAGCGCCAGGTGATGTTTTCATCGCTGCCGACGGCGCGACGCTTGAGCGCTTGGCAGCCGCCAATCGACTGGCGGCAGATTCTCGTTCCGCGATCGCGCAAAACAGCCTTGTCGTGATCGGACGACCACGGGTGGCCTTGATATCGAAGATCGACGATCTATCGAGCCAACGGTTTAAACAAGTGGCGCTTGCCGAGCCGGCTTGCCCTTTGGGTCAATATGCGAAGACCTATCTCGAACAGGCCGGTATTTACGATGCTTTGCTACCTAAGATATTGCATGTCGATAATTCGCGTGCCGTGTTGGCAGCGGTAGCCTCTGGGGGAGCCGATGCCGGTATGGCGTTTTCAAGCGATGCCGCACACGCCAGTGCGTTGCGGACAGTTTTCCGCGTGCCTGGGGGTCACGTTTCGGCCACTTATTTTGCCGGGATCGTTTCGCGCGACAAGCAGGCCGCCTCTCGAAAGTTGCTGGACTTCTTCTCAACTCCCGCGGCACGTCGTTGTTTGAATCGCTGCGGCTTCAAGGTGCCCCGTCGTGCGATCCCAGGCTGATTATTGTGGGAAAGAACGCCCCTGACAGCGTGGGCTATTTTTCTTGCATTTGCTCGTGGATCCACGCCTCGAGTTCTTCCCAATTGACGGGGGGCAGTTTGCAGAGGTCTGGCCGCAGGCGTTCGGCATCGCGGACGTAGATGTGTTGGATTTGGTCTTGGGCAATATCCGTATTCCAGTGTACGAGCACGCGAATGCAGCGTGGCAGCGAGCCGGGAATAGCCATTTCGTGGCTGCACAGCAGCGGCACGTCGAGCCAGCCAAGTTGACGGGCCGCGAGGGCCGGGAACTCGGCGTCGAGGTCAGGCGTAGTGGTGAAGATGGCGCTGGCCACGTCACGGCGGTCGATGTTGTTGCGCCGCACCATGAGGGCAAGAAGTTGCCGCGTGGCGGTCAGGATTTCTTCACGGGTGTTTTCGGCGACGGTGGTCGCTCCGCGGACTCCACGGCAATAAGGCATGTGCAAATCGGGTAGTTGGAGAAACTGTTTGTTTGAAATGGATCACGAGGGCGTGATTGCAACTTTACCAAAAAAATCTTCGAAGATGGGCTATCATTGAAAGCTGAATTTCATAATACTTGGCCTCTCACGACATCGCTGGGTTCAGCAGCGTTTAAGCTGGCTGGGCCGCGTGGGTTAGGGTAGAGGGTTCGGTCGAAAATAAGGCCAAAAAATCCTCGATTGAACCCGTTGACACCTAACAGCCGAAGCGTATGATTGTGACTGTCTCACACCGGGAAGTAACCCGTACGACGGGAAACTTTTTGGGTGAGATTTTTTCTTCTAACCCTTGTCCGCTCAACTGGACATGGTTAGAATACTGGGCTCAGCTAAAAAGCTGAGTGGCTCGGCAACAGCCGAGCGTGATTTGCTCTTTGACAATTTGGTAAGTGAACCTCCAATTTTTTTGTCAGCCAAGACTGTATTGAAAATGGCTGAGGAGTGTCGGAAGTAGCGGCTAAGCTTTGGCTTAGTCGGTGCTGAGGATACGCCTCAAAAAATGAAGTAGCCAATTAAACTTTTTCGAACGGCTCATAAAGTTGCGAGCTAGGCGGGTAACCGCTTGGTAAGCGGCTTTCATGTATATACCAATTGAAGGGTTTGATCCTGGCTCAGAATGAACGTTGGCGGCGTGGATTAGG
>CAZTWS010000147.1:9740-11253 GCA_964618225.1 uncultured Planctomycetaceae bacterium | reverse complement strand
CTAAGCCGCGCGCAGTTCTCAATCGTGATGAATGTCAGGCTGGAAAGCCTGGCCTACACTTCGCTCAACTGTTCGGTAGCGTCGCCGAAGGTTTCGGGGCGCTGTTCCATTTTGTCGAGAACCGACATGTACAATCGGCACATCTGCCGATTCGTTTGGCCGCTGTAATCCAGCACTTGGCCTGTTTTAATTTTCCCACCGCCGCGACCAACCATCACCACCGGCAACTGGGTGGCGTCGTGTGCTCCGGTCATCATGCTCGAGCAGAACAGCAGCATCGAGTTGTCGAGTGCCGTGCGTTCGCCTTCTTGAATTCCATCGAGCTTACGAGCCAGGTAGGCCAACTGCTCCACAAAAAATTGATTCACCTTGAGCCAATCGCCCGTATCGCTGTGCGACAACAAATGGTGGATCATGTAATCGACGCCCAAGTGCGGAAACCTGAGCGACGAGTGATCGTTGTTGAGCTTAAGCGTGGTGATGCGAGTGGTATCGGTCTGGAAGCCAAGCACCATGATGTCACACATAAGCCGCATGTGGTCGGCAATGTTTTGCGGAATACCGTCGGCCGGCCGGTCGATGTTCGGCTTATCGAGCGTGGGTCGCCAGCCCTGCAACTCGCCTTGCTTGCCAGCCTGCTCGAGGCGCTGCTCCACATCGCGCACCGAGTCGAGGTATTCATCGAGCTTGCGCTGGTCAGGCGTGCTGATTTGCCGGCGCAGGTCGCCCGCATCGGCAAGCACCGCGTCCAACACGCTTTTATCGCCCCGCGCCGAGCCGTCTTTGAACAAGCGATCGAACGCCAGCGCCGGATACAACTCGAGCGGCGTCGGCGTTGTGGGCGACGACCACGAAATGTGCGAGCTGTAGAGCATCGAGTAGTTCTTATGAACGCCGGGATTCGACTTCTCGCACCCGAGCACAAGGCTCGGCACCTTCGTGGTACGGCCATACGTTTGCGCTAAATACTGATCGACGCTAGTGCCCGAGCGGATGTCGCCCCCCGATGCCAGCGGCGCACCTGAGAGCAGGTTCCCCGTTTGAGAACTATGAATGTTGCCTTTGAGGGCCTCCTCGTTGTACAGGCCGCGAATGAACAGCATCTTCTCGCGGAAGTCTTGCAGCGGCGCGAGCACTTGTCCAAGCTCCATCTGCGCGCCTTCGCCCTTGGCCCACCATTCCTTGCCATGAAAGCCATTGCCCGCAAACAACACGGCAAAGCGAACCGGCGCTTCGCTGCCCACCGTTTGGCCGAGCGCTGCCCTGCCCCATACATTCATCGATTCAAGCCAAGGCAGCGCCATCGTTACGCCCAGGCCACGCAGCATCGTGCGACGAGAAATTCTTCGGGACATGGCATTCACTCCGATGTGGTGTAGGTGCCGGCATGAAGCCGGCTTGAATCCATTTTTGTTGTAATGTGTTTCCTCGGGAAGGCCGAGAAGCATGCTGTCCAAATCTTAACGACTAAGGAACGCCTCAAGAATAACTTCCCGATTTTCGGAATAACCAC
>CAZTWS010000147.1:0-9640 GCA_964618225.1 uncultured Planctomycetaceae bacterium | reverse complement strand
ACAAAATCACGCCCGCGAATTTCGCCAAACTGCGGACTCAACACGATCGCTTCCACCGCCGCGGCAACTCGGTAGTCGTTTTGCTTGAGCTGTTCTTGCATTTCCGCCAGCAACGGTTCGTCCGAAAGCCGCACCGCGCGGCCCAACGAGTAGCCCAGCAGCTTACGGCAGAACTGCCGCACGAACGCATCGCGCCGGGTGTTCGCCAAATAGTTTTGCAGGCCGGCAAAGCCCTCGATCGGCGTGCCATCGGCAAGCTGCGATCGCGAATCGATCGGCTGATCGCCCAGGTCTTTCTCGCGATACTGGCCGATTGCGTCGAAATTCTCCAAAGCAAACCCATAAGGATCGATCCTCGCGTGGCAAACGGCACACTTCGGATCGCTTACATGCTTTTCCACCAATTGTCGCACGGTAAGTTCGTCACTTTCCGAAGCATCGTCCGGCAGTGGCGGCACGCCTTGGGGTGGCTTCGGCAAACGCTCGCCCAGCAACACTTCGCTAACCCAAATGCCTCGAAGAATGGGGCTCGTGCGCGATGCTCCCGATTGCTTCGTCAACGCGGCGGCTTGTGTCAGCACGCCGCCACGCGAGTGCTGTCGCACGCCGTCTACCCGTCGCCATTCCTCGCCCTCCACACCGGGGATACCATAGTGTTCCGCCAGCTTGTCATTCAAGTAGGTATAGTCGGCCAACAAGATATCCAGTACCGAGGCGTTATCGTTGAACAGGTGCGTGAAGAATTGAATCGACTCTTCGTACATCGCCTCACGTAAGCCCACGAAGGTGGGAAAGTGCCGCTCGCTTTTTTCGTCCAGTTCATCGAAATCGTGAATGTGTAGCCAGTGACAGGCAAATTCGGTCGCAAGGCGTCGAACTTTTTCGTCTTGCATCATGCGACGCGCTTGTGCCTTGAGCACCTCGGGCTGGTGCAACTTACCGGCAGCCGCGAGCTCGCGCAGTTGACTGTCTGGCTCAGACGCCCACAGAAAGTAGCTCAACCGGCTGGCGAGTTCCCAATCTGAAACAGGCCGCGGCTCGGTGCCCGGTTGTGGCAACTCGGCACGATACAAGAATGCGGGCGACACCAGCACACGGGCAAGCATCAAACGAATCGCTTCTTCGTGAGAAAGCTCCTCCTGGCGAAGTGAATCATAGAGCTTTCGTAAATCGGCAATTTCGTTCTCCGCGAGCGGATGCCGATAGGCACGCCCGGCAAACTCGATCACGGCATCCACATGCTTTGGCTGGGTATCGAGAAGCAACTGCCGGAAAGCGGCCGCTCGCGCCGCGATGGGCTCGCGCATCGGCTCGAACACCTTGGGGTCGGCATCTTGCGTGGCATATTCGAGCACCTGTTCAAGCACGTCCACTTGCTTGAATGCGTCCTGGCTCACGTAGTGCAGCTCGCCCCACAGCCGATCCAACTCGGCAAGTTGCGCGTCATCGAGCATCAGGCGTTGCAAGTGCTCGTCTTCTCGATGGAACAACACGAGCGTCACCACCTCATCGACGGGCACGATCTTGGTATAGCAAAGTGCGGCCGGAAATAGTTGACGAAAATCGTTGAAGGCCGATTCGACACGCTCGCGCCCTGGTCCCTTCTCGGCGACAAGAATGGGCGAGGAGCTTGCCACTTGGCGATTATCGCCGCTCCAGGTAACAGAAGTTTGCGTAACGGCAACTTCGCTCACTTGCAAACCAGTATTCGCCTCCGCATCGCCCACCACGGCACGAATTTGCACGCTACCGTCGCCAGCCGCCTCATCGGCAAGCCTACCCGTAGTTACAAATTCGTATCCATCTGCAAGAAGTGCGGGAATTCGTAGTTGGATCGTCGCCGGCGCATGCACGCATACACTGTCCGGGTCGATAACCTGTTCGCCCGGAAATTTCCCGAAAGCCGCCCCCAGCAAACCGATGGCCGCGTTATCTCTCGGCTGTTCGGCAGAGCTTTCACTGGAAGCATCCGTCACCGACTTCGTAAGCTGCTCATCCAGGTGAGGCAACAACGGCCCGCCAAACGAATTCAACTCTCGATACAACACCGCGTTGGGATGATTGCGGTCAGCCGGCGGTCCTGCCGCAAATAAATGCTGCGTCTCACCAGCCAAGCGGCTGCGCTCTTCCGCACTTGCGGCAATTTGCCATTGAGCCAACAGCGACTCCGCGGGAATCATGGCTTTGTTCACTCCGGCACGCTCGGGCTCCGCGTAGAAATGCCACACGCGAGCGTTGCCATAACGATCGGGGTGTGGATTCGCGGCCAATACGTCGGCAGACACGTCGGCCCCCAGATCCCACGCTTTGCTTTCGTTTGCGTTCGCGTCGGCAGCGTCTGCACTTGCCGGTTGAATGGTGCTCAATTTCAAATCGACCGCCGTAAGGTCGCACGAGTGGTGCCCCCCCAAGGCACCAATCAGTAATACGATAGCGTCGCCCTCTCGCAAGGCGACACTTTCAATAACCGCGTTACCCTCTGTTTGTGGATTGGCAACCCCGCCCGCTAACTGCTGCGAGGTGCCGCCTCGTCGCAATTCAAGATTCCACGTCACTCCGTTGGTGCATTCGGGATGCGCGATCGCGATCTTCGTTTCGATTCGCAAACGCCCCGTAACGGGGCTACGCCAACCAACCGCGGCACAATGTGTTGGCGACGGATGCACACACACACCATGCGGCCGCATGTACCCGGGGATGCGTACTAATTCGTCGGAGGCATTCGCAAGCACGAGCGGCGTGGCGTCGGTACCCCAACCGTTGATAAACGCATGCCCGCCGACATTGGTTAGCTTCTCGGTGAACAAGCCCTCGATTTGCGTGTTCGTTGTTTGACCGATCCCCAAATAGTTGAGCCAGTTCTTCAACGGTTCCGCTTCAACACCATACTTGGCCGCTACCGCGTCGAGGTTTGGCATCGTTTCTGAAAGCGAAACTTCATCGGCCGCCATGAGATAAGCCGCCACACGCGGCAGCATATGTTGACGGCGCGCTTGCAACTCGCTGGCCACGCGTGGCAAATCTCGAATCAATAAATCGGGCCGTCCGGGCGCGACCAGGCGAGGCCGCTGCCACACCACGTAGTCGTGCGCATTACCGTCGCCCGCGTCGCTGGCCACGAGCGATAGTACAATATCGTCGCCACTATTCGATTCTGGCAGCTTCAGTCGAACTTCCTGCTGAGTCGAAAGTGGACTGATCGGCTCGAGCCATTGCTTGGGTCCACCCTTACGGCCAATCAGCCCCACGCCGGCGAATGTGAACAGACCCTTTTGCCAGGCCACCACTTCGCCCACCAATGCCGCCTCGTCGCCCGGCTTGGCGGCACGCCAGTGGGCACGCAAGCTATCCAGCAACATCGAACGCTCATCCGCGTTGAGTGCTACCCACAGCGTTTTCAAATACTTCGCGCTCAGCCCGCGCGCTTGGGCCACCTCTTCAATCGATTTCGCACCAACAACAAGGGCGTCGCGTTCTTCAAGCGTTGCCGCAAAATACCTGGCCAGCGGAATTTGGCCTCCCATCCCCACATCCAACGGCACACCTTGTTGAACTACCAGGTGATCGCCGCCAGCCTCCGTGAAGCGGGCGTAGAACTCGCGAATTCGCGAAACCGTTTCGTCGGTCCAATCGCGGGCCGAAGTGCTCTTGGAAAATCGAATTCCGTCCGGCAACAGCACGGCATGCTCGGCAACTGCCTTGCCGGCCTCTAAATACTTAGTCACCAAAGCCGGCGACATCACAAGCGCGTTGCCCGTGTTGGTAAAACCTTCCCCCGCGGCACCGTCAACAGGAAATTCGCGCGCCGGCTCAAGCGAGCTCACGCCGGTTAAATCGCGGAGCGTGTACGTGTACTCCGCATTGCTCAAACGGCGTAGCACCACAGGTCCTGGATCGCCCGCCTTGGTGGCCGCTTCGGCAAACAAATAATCGTCGACCCAGCGCTCGATTTTCGCCCGCTCGTCGGGCGTCGGTTGGGGCGAATCCTCCGGCGGCATCAACCCACCGTCTACCATTTCCTTCACATGCTGCCAACGCGACGCATCCCGGCTCGCTTCGGCCCACGAGGCTAAGGCAACGAAACTCAGATCGGCTTCAATCGTCTCCCCCGCTCCGTGGCAGCTATCGCAATACTTGGCAAGGATCGGCCGAACTTCGCCCGTATAGGTTTGCTCCAACTGTGCCGCGGTGGGCAATTCTTTGGCGGTCGCTTCGAAAGAAACACACCACACCAAAGCCACGGCCAGAAAAAGCTTCAAACCGTTCGAGAGTCGGGGAGAAAGAAAGAATCGCATCGGCACATCGCTAACGGTTAGAGAGCGTCTCGATTACCGGCAAGCCGAGATTACAAAGTCAAAACTCGACGTCAGTTGTTGGTAGCGGCGAGCTGCGTCGAAGGGCACGCAAACCGTGCTCCCTTCGGCAGAACCAACGGCGGGGGGGATAACCTCCAGAATAGGCCCGCGTTTCGCCCCGGTCAATCCAATCGCCTCGGTTCAACCATCAAAACCCATGCCAATCGAGCCACGCCCTTCGACCGTAAAATGTCGTATCTTTTTCTGGGGACGAACTATTGCAACGAAAACAAAGTGGTAAGATAAAAGCCGCTGCCTGATTACATGAGCGGCATCAAATACCACTTTTCCCCCAAGGCGGCAACTTCGGGTCGCTGTTGTAAAATCACCCGTCACTTAGGGCGGTAATCTTGGCAAATCTGACAGGAGGCTCCATGAAAGCCCAATGTTTTTTTCTCGCCGTGCTATTCGCCGGCAGTTTACTGAGTGCCACGACCATTCGTGCCGATCACGCTGCTGATGAAGCCGCCATCCGCGCGAACGCGGCAAAGTACGTTGAACTTTACAATCGCCGCGATGCCAAATCGATGGCCGACATGTGGTCGCCCGACGCCGTTTACCAGGATCCTTCCACGGGAGAAGGAGTTGTCGGCCGGGAAGAAATCGCCAAGCAGCTCGACTATGCGTTCGCCGGCGCGGAAGACGCCAAGCTCGCGGTAACGATCGATTCGATCGACTTTCTTTCGCCAAACGTCGCGGTTGAAAGTGGCGTCGCCGAAATTACTTATTCCAAAGGTGATCCCGAGCTGACCGAGTACACGGCCGTGCATGTGAAGCGCGACGGCCAATGGTTGCTCGACCGTGTCTCGGAAACTGAAGTACCTCCTCCACCACCTTCGCACTACGAACAGTTGAAAGAACTTGAATGGATGGTCGGCTCCTGGATCGATCAAGATGAATCTTCGACTATTCAAACCGATTGTAGTTGGACGAAGAACAAAAACTTCCTCACTCGATCGTTCGCGGTGATAATTGACGACCGCATCGATATGTCGGGCATGCAAATCATTGGTTGGGATCCGGCCGCCCAACAAATTCGCTCTTGGGTATTCGATTCCGATGGCACCTTCGCTGAAGGCATGTGGACTCATAGCGACGACACGTGGACCGTCCAACAAACGGGCGTGCTGCCCGACGGTAAAAAATCTTCAGCAACCAACATCATCACCAAAGTCGACGACGACTCTTTCACTTGGCAATCAATCAACCGTACGGCAGGCGGCGAAATTCAGCCTAACGTGGAAGAAGTGCTCATCGTTCGTACTCCCTCGGAAGATGACATAACGATAGTCATCGATTCGGAAGACCTCGAAGAGGATTCTGAAACTGCCCCTGAACAACCAGTCGTGCCGGCAGCAACACCAGCAACCACCGGCACAAAGTAACCCAATAGTAAATCCATTTTCGATTTCGGTTGGCTCCTAAGAACAAACCATCAAACTCTCACGCTCCATTCACGCGTCTCTACCAAAGCGGCGCAAGAATTTATTTGGAAGTGCTGTGATGAAAAAACACATCCTAGTAACAATCGCATTGATTAGCCTCGCCGGATGGATCTCCGACGATCTCCATGCCCGCGGCGGACGGGGCGGTGGTGGTTTCCACGGCGGCGGAGGCGGCGGTGGCGGTGGCCGCGCCGGAGGTGGCATGTCTCGCCCAGGAGGCGGCGGCGGAGGGCACGCCGCGATGCGCGCCCCAGGCGGTGGTGGCGGTGGTGGCTCGCGCGTTGGTTCCCATGCCGGCGCGGGACGGACCCCCTCCATGTCGAGACCAAGCGGTGGACGCCCCTCCATCGAACGACCAGCCGGCGGACGGGAATCTTTGGGGAGACTTCCTACGCCTGGCGCTCGTCCCACGGCTCCAGCAACTCGCCCTGGCGGCATAACACAACGCCCAACCGCTCCCACGACCCGGCCGACAACACGCCCGGGCGGCGCCAGCGGCGGCGGGCGCGACTTTGCCGGCGGCCGGCCATCCACACGCGATCTCGATAACTTCCTCGACATTCGCCCAGGCGGCGGAACAGGGGGAGGATTCAATCGGCCCACTGGCCGGCCTGGCGGCGGGACGGCCGGCAACAATCGGTTGCCCGGCGGTGCCGCGGGCGAATTCTTGCGCGATCATCCCACTCCATTCCCATCTCGCCCAGGCACGGGCGGCAGCGGTAGCGGCCGACCGACCACTCGGCCAGCTCCCGGCGATTTGGCGGGAGGCACTCGCCCGTCTGTTCGGCCCGGTGGTGGTGACAGTGGATTTACACGCCCCTCGCGCCCCGGTGGCGAAGGGGGAACAGGTCGCCCTGGCGGCGGAGACCGACCGACCTTTCCTGGCGGCGGCGATCGGCCGGGCCGACCGGGCGGTGAAGATCGTCCTGGACTTCCAGGTGGTGGCGACCGACCGGGTCGCCCTGGTGAAGGTGAACGGCCCGGAAGGCCCGGCGGAGAAGACCGCCCTGGTCGACCGGGTGAGGGCGACCGTCCGGGACGTCCTGGAGACGGAGACCGTCCCGGACGCCCAGGTGATGGCGACAGACCGGGCCGCCCTGGCGGTGGTGATCGACCAGGTAGACCTGGGGATGGAGATCGTCCTGGTCGTCCTGGAGACGGCGATCGACCGGGCCGTCCTGGAAATCGTCCGAACCGTCCTGGCGATTGGTCGCACCACAGACCCGATCGCATTCCCGATCGTGATCGCTGGAATGGTTGGCGCAACGACCATCGCAACAACGTGTGGAACAATTGGCACAATAACTGGCACGTTCACAATCACTGGTACAACCGTTCGTGGTGGGACCGTTACCACGTTCGTTGGCCTTACTACAACAACTTCAACTATTGGGGTTGGGCTGCATGGCCGGCGGTGACCGGTTGGATCGACTACGGTTGGAGCCAACCCATCTATTACAACTACGGCGACAACATTTACTACGACGCTGGCCAGGTGTACTACGGCGACCAACCCGTTGCCACAGCCGAGCAATATGCGCAGCAGGCGGCGGCCATTGTGGCGGAAGTGCCCGCCCAAGCGCCGGCACCCGAGGATTGGATGTCGCTCGGCGTGTTTGCCATTACGACGGATGGCAAGCCTACCGATGCCGAACCGACCCAATACCTGCAGCTTGCCGTGAGTAAACAAGGCGTCATCAACGGCACGTTGCAAAACACGGCTACCGACACGGTGGAGCCGGTCGAAGGCATGGTCGACAAACAAACCCAACGCGCCGCGTGGACCGTGCAAGGCAAGTCGTTCCCCATCATGGAGACAGGCATCAGCAACCTCACGCAGGATACGGCACCGGCGCTTGTCCACTTTGCGGACGGGAATACGCAGCAGTGGCTCCTTATTCGACTCGATCAGCCGAAGGAGGATGCTCAACCGCAGCAGCAACCTCCGCAGTAAAACGCTCTGCTTGCGAGGCGCTCTTTACCGGGCGTCTCGCTTTTTGTTTGCAGGAAAATAGTTTTTCTTTCGCGCGCTCGTTTTGTGTTCCCCTCATCTCTTTTATGGAAAGGTCGCTAATGAAATCCCCTTCATGCTGTCGAGTTGCGCTTATCGCGCTCCTTGCGCTTAGTTCCACGCAACTCGCTTTTGCTTCGCTAAATCCAAACAGTTACACCTCCTTGGGTTCGCTGAACGTGAGCACCGGAACACTCACGTTCGATACGGACACACTGCAAATTACTGGCGGCGGCGCGTTGAGTAGCACGACCGGCACGCTTCAACCCCAAGGCATCGGCCAGCCCGACGTTGCCGTATTCACATTCAGTAACGCATTTATTGGCTCGAGCGTGACGGTGGAAATCACGGGCAGCCGGCCGGCGGCGATTCTTTCGCAATCGAACCTCGCCATCGACAGCAATATCATCACAGTCGGGGTTAGTGGAACTAACGGCGCTACCCATGCAGGTGCTGCCCCCTTTGGCCCCAATGGCCAGAATGGCGTCGCGGATTCGAGCAGCGGCGGCATCGGTGGACCTGCTCCCGTCGCAGCCGAACCCGGTGGCAAAGGTGGCGACGGCGGATACAATACTGGAACGGGACAACAGGGCAACCCAGGCAGCGGCGGCGCAAACGGGGGCCCTGGCAGTCCTTCTAGCGGTAATTCTTTCACCCCAAGTAATCCGGGCATCAAGGGTGACGATGGCGCTAACGGTCCCCAAGGCCCCTCCGGCACAGGCGGTACAGCAGCGGCAGGGGGGATGTCGTTTGCCTTGGTAGGCGGCGGGGACGGTAACACGGGCGGCACCGGCGTCAACGGCAAAGGCGGCGGTGGGGGTGGCGGCGGTGGCGGCGGCGCGAGTGGTTCCTTCGGCGACGCAGCCGACAGGGGAGGCGGTGGCGGCGCGGGCGGTGCCGGTGGACTCGGTGGCAACGCCGGCCAGGGTGGCGGCGGCGGACGGGCAATCGAGCTCACGGCAGTTGGCACCGCTACGTTTAGCGGAACGCTCAGTTCCGCTGGCGGCACTGGTGGAAATGGCGCGGCCGGTCAACCCGGTGGCGCGGGAGGAAATGGGGGCGCTGGTGCCGACGTGAGCGGCGCTGGTGGCAATGGCGGTAAAGGAGGAAACGGAGGTGCGGGCGGCGCGGGGGGCGGCGGCGCGGGTGGCACGATCTTGGTTTCCGGCGGTACTCTCAACATGCCCTCGGGCATGGTGAATCTCTCGGGCGGCACGGGCGGCACGAATCCCCTGGGCGGCATCGGTGGGCTCGGCACGCCAGGTCTGTTCCGCTTCGAGGGCAATCTTACGTTCGACGTGGCAAGTTCGCTGGTTCACGATCAACTCCAAGTGCTAGGCTCGATCGATCCGGCCGGCAGTATTCATTTCAACCTGCTCGACGAAACGATCGCCGATGCATTCGATAGCACGTTCACGTTGGACAATTTCTTCGTGGCCTCCGGCCTTCCTGTTCCTACCGTCTCACCCTACTTGGGGTTAACCTTCTCGGCTTCGTCGCCTACGCGGCAGTTTGAGGTGACGTTGTACCCGGACCGCACGTTCTCGCTGACCCAAGCGGTTCCGGAGCCTTCGACTGTCATGTTGACGGGGTTGGCATTGCTACCGCTGCTCACCAGGAGGAAGCGATAGGATTGCGATTCGAACTGCAGTGTCGTGGCCGTTCGGTTGCTGCTCGCATGGAGCAGCAACCGAGGTCCGGCATTTGTGTCTATGCAATTCATGTTCGCCCGCGCGTAAATCATGAAATACGTTAGCGATGCTAGCGCTAGTGTTCTGTCCATGGTCATTTGATGGGTGGCATGCCTTCGCCTTCTGGGCGTAGGCATG
>CAZTWS010000146.1:0-11334 GCA_964618225.1 uncultured Planctomycetaceae bacterium | reverse complement strand
CTTTGCAGATCTTCGCGACCTGACCAGTAGTAAAGACCTTCATCGGGCTCTCCAAAAATTTGTCTTGCTAAGTGTTCCGCTGAGTGCTCGACTGCTTTGCGACGTCCGCCACAGTCGAGTTATTTACCCCGGTCGTAGGTAGCCAGTCTTGCGCGACTCCCTCGCGCCTGCTTATCAAGCGAACTGGCCGCCGACGTCTGGGTCGGGGCTATGGCAAAGGCTTACTGCCGTCGGCCGTCAGCTTTCAGCCAGATTTGAATTTGGCTGAGAGCTGACAGCTAAAAGCTGACAGCCTCTCTGGTTTCGGTCAGGTCCTTCTGATCCGTCACCCTGGTACTTTTCGCATCGGCTAGCATTGCAGGCGGAGATCGATCAAAACCGTTTGATTTTCCCAACTCGGAGCAAGCTGCCCCGGAGAACCACTACAAACGGTACGATCGATTCGCCGGCTCGGCTCGCGCGGTGCGATCCGGTTCCAGCTCATGGATTTGCAAGGAAGACGCTTGCCGGATAGCTATCGGCTATTAGCTGTTAGCTGTCAGCCAGAAGGGACTGGACTCCTTCTGGCCAATAGCTAACAGCTAACTGCTAACAGCTTCCTCAAGGTCTATGGTGGGACAAAGTTGGCAGGCTCCCCCCTGCGAACCATCTCGTCGTGCTCGGCTGTCGCTGGCGAACCAGAGGCATCCGGCGCACCCCGAGGTGGCCCATCCGAAAGATAGTTTCGATAAAACTGACCAAGGAACTTTAGGAAGATCCGAACAGTCTTGCCGAGCGGAGGGATTGCACCGCTTCTGAGCCGCTTAACGGTCGCTCTCAGAAAAGTGTTTACAGCGAAGGACGACAATTCGGCACGGTTACGATTAGGCCGCCCGCTCGTTCCTTTACGCGGCCCGTTTGAGTGCTGCTAGCGAGATGTGGCCGTCTTCGCTAACATCCTCGAAACGTACCGAAACGCGCTTGGAAACGCCCGATTCCTGCATTGTAACTCCGTAGATCGTGTCGGCACCGCTCATCGTGCGCTTCGAGTGGGTGACCACGACGAACTGCGTGAAAGACAAGAACTCTTTCAATACGTTCACGAACCGGCCGATGTTCGCCTCGTCTAGCGCGGCATCCACTTCGTCGAGAATGCAGAAGGGGCTCGGCTTGCTGCGAAAAACTGCTAGCAGCAGCGCGACGCACGTCAGCGTTTTTTCACCGCCCGATAGCAGCGAAATGCTGCACGCCTCTTTGCCCGGAGGCCGGGCCACGATCTCGATGCCGCATTCGAGCACATCCTCGGCCTGGTCGATGATGATATCCGCCTCGCCACCACCGAATACGCGGCGGAACAATTCTTGGAAATGGCCCCGCACGGTTTCTAGGGTGGCCAAAAAAACTTGTCGGCTATCGACATTGATGCGTTGGATGATTCTTTCCAACGCCGCCTTCGAGTCGGCCAGGTCTTTGTATTGCGAGGCCAGCTTCTCGAAGCGGGCTTCGAGCTCGTCGAGTTCGTTGAGGGCCTCCATGTTGATGGCCCCGATGTTCGCAATCTGCGTCCTAAGCTCGGCAATTTCTTGCTCCACGGCCGCACGGGCGGCCTTCGTCATGACGCGTGGTTCCGAGGGAGGCGATGCAAGCGGAGCCCCCTGGCTTTCGGGTCCGCCATTTTCTTCTTGTTCTTCTTGAGCGGGGTTGTCAGCCTCAGCGACTTTCGGACGATTCTCGATCGGTGACTTTGTCGCTTGCTCCAAGTCGATGCCATAGTCTTCCTGCATACGCTCGCACAGCGTTTGTCGTTCGTGGCGCAGCCGGGAAACTACCACGTCGATCTTGTGCTGCTGAGCCTGCAGCGAGGCAAGCTGTTCACGCTCGCCTCGAATGCGTTCCACGGCTTCAGCGCGACGCTGCTTCACGGTGGCGTCGGCGGCAAGTTGGTTTGCGATATCAGTCGCTTGTTGATCCTTGCGTGCCAATAGCGTCGTAATGGATTCCTGATCGCTGGCGATTGCCCTTTGCAGGTTTTCAACCTGAGCCTTGCGTTCGATTTGCTGTTGCCGGATGTCGGCCAGCGCCTTTTCTCGTTCGTGCTCGTTGCGGCGGGCTTGCTCGGCCTGTTGCCGCAGCATTTCGACACGTTGCTCACATTTTGCGGCGGCAATTTGTTGGCTTGTCGCCACGGCCTGCAATTCCGCATATTTCTTCTGCAACTGGGGCGCGATGTCGTCGCCTTGCTGCAATTGCAATTCGAGTTCGGCGGCAAGGGATTGAGCTGTCGCCTGACGGGAACGGAAATCTTCCGCATCTTGTTCGAGCGTTGCGATTCGTTCTTCGGCCTGCTGCGTATCGATATCGATTCGCTCGACCTCGCTCACGATGCGATCGAGGTGAAGCCGTGCCGCGGTGGTGTTCTGGCGTCGCTCGGCCAACTGATTCGCGGCGGCCGTGAGTTCAGCCGTGGACGATGCCACGATCGCCTCCTGGGCATCGCGATCGGCATCGAGCCGTGTGTGTACCGTGGTTTGGTGGGCGAGTTGCCGCTCTAAATCGGCCACTTGTTCCTGGCACGCTCGCAGTTCGCTTCGGCGCGAGAGCATGCCGGTTGCAGCTTGACGAGGGCCGATGATCAGAGTGCCGTCGGCCGTGAGAAGCTCACCATCACTCGTGACAAACTCCAAGCCGCGGCCTGTAGTTTGTGCGAGCCGAATCGCAGTTGCCAACCGATCGACTAGCCAAGTGCGACCCAACAGGCGGCGTGTGAGAGGTTCTACTTCGGGCGCACATTCAACAAAACGATCGGCGCGGCCCATCACGCCCGGTTCGTTGGAGAGATCCACCTGGTCGAGCGCGGTCGGTTGTGGGCGTGCGTCGAGCGTTAAAAAGCCGACTCGGCCACCCACGTTCAAGGCTTCATGATCGAGCCGCGCAATTAATTCGCGCACCGTGGCCATCACCACATATTGAGCCCGCTCACCGAGTGCCATCTCCACGAGGGGAGCCGAGTCTACATCCACATGGAACAGATCGGCCACCACACCTCGCGATTCACCAAAGGGCCCCTGCGGATTTTCCTCGGCCATTCTTAGCACATCTTGCACGCCACCGGCCAAGCCTTCGAGTCGGCTTTCCAGCTCCGAAAGCACGGCAATGCGCTCGCGGGTGCGTGTAAGTGCCCCTTCTAGATGCCGATGCTTTTTGTCGCTGCGGGCCAAATCGCGGCGAAGTTGAATCAGCCGCTGTTCGGCATCGCGGAGAGATGCTTGGTGGACTTCGGCCGCCGCCGCGCACTCGGCTTCTTCTTGTTCCCGTTGTGCTAATTCCGCGATGCGCTCTTCGTGCGCTGCAGCGAGTTTGGTGAGCCGTTTTCGGAACTGGACGATATTGCCGCGGTTCTGCGTGAGCTGCGCGGCAAACGCTACGAGTTGTTCTCCCAGCGTAGCGGCGGTGCGCGCTGCATCGGCATGTTGTAATCGCAACTGTTCGGCCGCCGTGCGTGCGGAATCGAGTTTTTGACGTGCCTGTTCGGTCGCGAGGGTATGTTGAGCCAACTCGTCGGCGGCGCGTGTATGTTCGGCCTCTGCCGCCTCGAGTCGAGCGGCAACATCTCGGTAAACGTCTTCCTCGGTTGAGCGCGACTCCATGGCCGCCAATTGTTCCTCGGTCCGCTCGATATTTTGCTGTAAATCGACTTGTCGAGCCCGCTGATTTTCGAGGGATGCTTGCCGAGCCGCGATTTCCTCGCGAGTACGAGAAGCTGCTTGTTCCAGTTCGCGCTGTTTTTTTACCGCGGCCTCGAACTCTTGTTCGAGGCTGGCCGCCTCTGCCTCGGCAGTAGCCAACGCTTCGGCCCGTTGAGCAACCTGATTTTGAACTTCCGCTAGCTGAGCATCGCGCTTGGCAATTTGCTCGGTGAGCGTACGCCAATCGAGCAACCCAATTTCGGTGCGGAGTTGTTGAAGTCGCTCGGTGGCTTCTCGGTATCGGCGTGCCCTGCCCGCTTGCGAGCGAATAGTTTTGAGCCGCCCTTCGACTTCATCCACGATGTCTTTCAGGCGTATGAGATTTTGATCGGCCCGTTCCATACGGCGCTGGGCCGCGGCTTTTTTCAGCTTGAATTGGCTGATTCCGGCGGCTTCTTCGAAAATGCCGCGGCGATCTTTAGGAGACGACTGCAGCAGCGCGTCGACCTTGCCTTGCTCGATGATGCAATAGGCTTCGGTGGTGATGCCCGTGCTAACCAGAAGCTCGCGAATATCCCGAAGTCGGCAAGGCTGGCGGTTAATTAAATACTCGCCTTCGCCGCTACGATACACGCGACGAGTGACATGGACCTCCTTGGAATCGATCGCCAAGCGACCTTCGGAGTTGTCGAGCGTAAGCGTAACTTCCGCGGCACCGAGCGGCCCGCGGGTAGTGCAGCCGTTGAAGATGACATCTGTCATCTCTTTGCCGCGAAGCGATTTGGCGCTTTGAGAGCCGAGTACCCACTTTACGGCATCGACCACATTCGACTTGCCGGAACCGTTTGGCCCGACGACCACCGAGATGCCATGCGGGAACTCGAACCGTGTGCGATCGGCAAAGCTCTTAAAACCAGAGAGTTCGAGTGCCTTGAGCATGGAGGATCAAGGGCCGGGGGGCGAGAGTCAAGAGCCGGAACAAATGGGATGTGGCCGAGTTTCTGGCTCTTGACTCTCGACTCTCGACCTATGAACTCTCCTTATCGCGGACGTTTGAACAGATCGGGCAGCGGCGTGGCAATTTCGTATTCTGCAGCTTGAGTTGTTTCGAGGCTTCCTTCCGCATCCAGGTCTGCGACAGCCTGTTTCACATCACGATCGTAGTGGCGGCCCGTTTGAGGAACCGCGTCGATCTCGAATCGGCCCGCCAAGGAATTGCAGGATTTCGCTTGTTGCAGAGCTTGCACGACGTCGGGGTAAGTCGCACCGAGTTCGACCATGGCGCGAATCACTTCATCCACGCTGGCCGAAACCTCGCGTTTCTTCGGATCGGCACCTGCCACAAAGCGGCTCACCGTGATCTTACCTTCGTTGTCGCTCTTAACGAGGATATTCTTGCCCGCGCTGAGAACGACAGGTGTTTTCAATTTTTGTTCGGAGCCAAACACCACGATTTCCGGCAAGTGGCTGTTGGTCACGTGGATCATATCTGGGCCAGGCACGTCCAGAGCATGGTAGTGGAACTGGCCACCCAGAAATTCGTCGCGAAGGAACGGATCATTCTTGTTCATTGCCCACAACGCACGGAACGCACCATAGCGGGTTTCGGCGCTCTTTACTTCAAGCATCGATCGCAAAGCTTCGTAGGCCATTACGTCGTCCATCGCGCTCAGGGCAGCCAGCGCGTTGACGCGGAATGCGGATTCCTCGCGTGCGACCTGGGCCAGTGTTTGCACTGCCGCGGTGTCGTCGAGGTAGGCCAGGGCTTCGGCCGCGTAAAAGCAAACTTCGGTGTCTGGCGATTTCAAGCCTTTGCGAAGAATCTCTTTGGCTTCATCGTTGCCGATAGCTTCCAGCCTCAGAGCGGCGTTGGCAGAAGTAACGGGGTCGTTCAACTGCTGATCGAGGAACAGCAGCCGAGCTTGCAACGATTCTTTGGGTTCATTGATCGCGACATTGCGGACTACTTGCATGTAGCGGCTTACGTTGTCCACGTAGCGCTGATGCACGATTAGTTCGATGAATCCGTCTGTCTTTGGGCTGGCCATGCCCTTTTTGCGGCCATCCACGAAACCATAGAAGCGATCGTTGATGGCTTTGCCAATGTTTTGGATAACCGTGTACGACTTGTGTTTGTCGCTCATCACGAGCCCGAGCGACCGCGACTTCAACACGACACCGCCGCCGAGAATGCGACCGCGTGTAGCCAGGGCTTGGTTTTTCTCAGGATCGGCCGACGGATCGACCAAAACGGCACCTTCGGCCGTCCCCATCACATGGCCATCGTAGATTTGGCCACTCAACACGGCCGTTTCAGACATGCGCGTGGAAAGCAAATAGCCATTTCTTAGGCTGGTGGTTTCGCTTTGCGTGGGCACGCGAACTTCCACGTCCACGCGGTCGCCCTTCTGAGCACCGGGCCGCAAGAACATACGAACAAGGACCAGCGACGTATCGCCGCTGGCCAACAGACGATTGGGCTCATGCACTTGCCGACGTTGCATTTCTTCCATCAACGCGGCACGCTGTTGAGTGGGCGGGGGATCGGAGCCGGTTCCGGAAAGGCCGGTTACCAAGGAGATGCCTTCGAGCTTCACATAGTTCATGCCGAACGGGTGTGCGTAGGCTGACACATATTTCACGTCCGGCATCGGCGGCAGGTCGATGCGTGCTTCGGGACTCTGCGGCCTGAGGATAGGGCCGCTGCAACCAGCGCACAATACGACCGCGACGGCAATCGGGCGCGCCAAGCGACAGGCGTATTCGATTGAAGTGCAACGCATCATGCTGAAGCGCTCCGGTAAAACTCTTACACTTCGCCGCACCTCCTGCGCGGCGATTGCCCGGGTCGGTATACACCGGTTCCAGGCCGGCGGAGATTACCGGCTTCGCATGGATGGGTCAAGGTGGGTCAGATGAACGGCCTGCACGAACTGAGGAGCCGTGATGCTGGCAATGCAAGCTGTTATTTCCTTCGAGATTTGCGGGCTTTTTGAGAATCAATGCTCACTTCAGGGAGGATCGTATCCGCCCGGGTGAAACGGATGGCAACGACCAATTCTTAAAATTCCACGCCAGCTCCCTCGCACGGCACCATATTTTCGCACCGCTTCGATGAAGTAAGCACTGCAAGTGGGTTGGAAGCGACAGTGCTGTCCTATCAGTGGGCTCAGTGTCCACTGGTAGGCACGAACCGCTGCGATCAACGCCTTCGCGGGCAGCCGCCACAAGAATCGCGCTAGCTCGCTCATGGCAGACGCTTCACCGAGGACGATGTACCGGTTTTCTTGGAACGTCTCGCGATTTTTCCGGTTAGCTCGACGAGCGAACGCCGTAGTGCTTCGAGTGAAGGTGGCACGGCGGCTCGGGGTAAGCACACCAGATCGTAAGCCGGAAGCTCATTTTGGCTTAGCCTAAACGCCTCGCGCAGCAAACGCTTCCAACGATTGCGTGCGACCGCATTGCCAACTCGGCGCGACACGACGAGCCCTAGACGTGGATAGCTCAACTCGTTGGCCAGGGCGTACACGGTTATCGCGGCATTTGCTGCTGAGGAACGTGCGGCAAAGACACGATCGAACTCGCTCTTGCGCAACAAATGCATTCGCTTTGGAAATTGGCGAGTCACAAGCCAAGTCATGTTCTCTAGGATTCGACGTGCGTTTCGCCCGTGACGTGGCCGAGTCGAATCGTGTCGCCGGTCTTTGTCTCTGGAGCAACTCGGGCAATGCCGAGCGATGTCTTTTCGCGATGATCGATGGAAGTAGTCTGCAGTTTTGTATTGGGTCGATGTCGCGCCATGCGACGTACCCAACGGGCACCGATCATGATGCAGGTGACGAGCACCAGCCCCGTTAAAACTAGCGCCAGAAGAGCCATCAAAACGGCGGCCCGGCGTGGCGGATCGAGCCGCTCCAACACGGACTCTGTCTCTTGCTGTGCCAGCAGGAGTGAGCCCATCCATACCGTCGAGGAATGGCCAATCACCATCGCAAATCGACCCGGGGGTTTTGAGGGTAGCGATTCGAAACATCGGCCAGCGTTTGGCGATCTTCGGCCGACATGCCTTCGGGCATCACGACCTGAATCTCGGCGAACAAATCGCCTGGCGGGTTCGATTTGATGCCCTGCCCTTTGATTCTCAGCTTTTTGCCGCTTGAAGTGTTGGGCGGAACCGTGAGCGTGATCGTGCCTTGCGGCGTGGGCACATCGACTTTGCCGCCCTGAGCCGCTTCGGCCAGCGTGACCGGCACACGAACCTCGAGTCGATTGCCGACACGTCGAAATTGCGGATGGGGACTGACATGAATCGTGAGCAAGATATCGCCGGCGGGACCGTCGCCGATTCCAGGCTCGCCCTGTCCTCGTAGCCGAATCTTTTTACCGTCTTCGATGCCGGCCGGGATTTTTACTTTGATCGTTTCGACATCGCCGTTGGCTCGTTGGACGGTGAGCGCCGCTTCGCCGCCGGTGATCGAGGACGCAAACGGCACGGTGAGCTCGTGCCTGAGGTCGTTGCCGCGTTGAGGCCGAGCAGCGCGGCGGCTGCCGCGGCCGCCCCCGAATTGTCGAAACAGATCGGCGAAACCGCCGCCCCCTTCATCGACGCCGGAGTGGCCGAAAATATCGCCCAAGTCGTTTACGTCGAAAGGATGAGTCTGGGGACCGCTGGTGGACGTATACCGCCATTGCGGGCCGCCACTGTAACCGCCGCCTCCCGCGCCCATGCGTTCAAAGTCGGCACCGAACTGGTCGTATTTCTTACGTTTTTCCTCGTCACTGAGTATTTCGAACGCGGCCTGGACTTCTTGAAACTTCTTTTTGGCCGTGGCGTCGTCCGGATTTTTATCCGGGTGGTATTTCCGCGCCAGCTTGCGATAGGCCTTCTGGATTTCGTCCTGCGTGGCGGTGCGAGGAATTTCGAGAGTGGCGTAATAATCAGTTGCCATCGGCGGCGTTGATAGTTCGGGGATATCGGGAATAACGGTCGATCTGGCCGGAACGCGAGGCGGCGTTCGGTGGCAATCGCATCAATTCTACGGCAAAGGGCCCCGGTTGTGGGAGCGGTGGCCACGAACGAGGGCCGATTCGGGAACCGGGGCCGCCTCGAGGCCGGGCATCCGGCACAACCTGTAGATTTGCCGCGTGCTAAACTTTCATAACCTACTTTTTGCGACTCGATTGGCATTACGTCATGCGCTATTCGCTTATTGTTTTTCTCGTGAGCACGGCCCTATATATGGCTCTTCCGACGTACGCGCCGGGGGCACCCCGCGCGGATGGGCAGCTCGAAATCGAAGTTTTCGATGAGAAAACGGGCGACGCCCTGCCCGTCCGGATGCATTTGCGTAACACTCGCAAGCGGCCGGTAAAGATCAACATGCCTAAGGCGGCGGAATTTGGCGACCACTTCTACATCGACGGCAAATTGCTGCTGCCCCTGCGCCGCGGCCAATATCTGTTCGATATCGAAGCCACGCCCGAGTACCTCACCCAAAGCGGGCATTTTGAAATCGAACGGCGCGCTGATGACAGCAAAGAAATCGAGATGACACGCTTCGCCGACCTGGCCAAAGAGGGCTGGTTCGGTGGCGATGTCGATTTCGCTCGCCTGGAGCGCGATGTCCCGCTGATCCTTCGTGCGGAAGGATTGCAGGATATAGAAACGAACAAATTTGCCACGTTGTTGAGTGACGATATCACGAAATTTCAGATCCCCGAGGACGACTCGAAGGTCACGATTGCACCCACGCCATTCGCGTGGAACTTGCCGGTGTGGTTAGCGAGTGGCAAGCTGGATGCGATCCAGTTGATTCATCGCCACTCGTTACGCGAGGGAGTGGTTGACCATGAAGATGATGGATACCCGCGCGACAAGTCGTTGTATCCCGGTTACTCGGGAAATGGTCGATGGTCGGCAACCGTGTATTACCATGTGTTGAATTGCGGGTTGCGAATCACTCCTCTCGCTGGCAGCGGATCGGGCGCGAATAACAATCCGGTCGGACAAAACCGGGTGTATGTGCATTGCGACGACAAATTCTCGGCCGAGCGTTGGTGGGAAGGAGTTAGAGACGGCCAGGTTTTCGTGACGAACGGCCCGCTGTTGCGACCTGTTGTGCAAGGGCACTCCCCCGGATATGTGTTCCATCTCGATGGCAGTGACACACTGAAACTCGAGATCGGGCTCAATCTGGCGACGCGAGTACCGGTCGAGTATTTGGAGATCATCAAGAACGGTGAAGTATTCGCAGACGTTCGACTCAGCGAATGGAAAGCCACGAAAGGACGCTTGCCGCCCATCGAGTTCGAGCGTAGCGGATGGTTTCTCGTCCGGGCCGTCACGAATAACGCCAAAACGTATCAATTCGCTTCCAGTGGGCCTTACTACGTACAAGGCCGGGATGTGCGCATCAGCGAACGGAGCGTTCAGTTTTTTCTCGATTGGATCGCAGCAGCCGAAACGCACATTCGCCAGTTGCCGGACCTCGATCAGCCCACGCGAGAGGCAATGCTAGCGGCGCAAGCCTCGGCGCGAGAGTACTTCCAAGGGCTCCTGGCGAATGCCAACGCAGAATAGTTGCGTAATTTAGGCGGATAGGTGTCGGTTAATAGTGGGAAAACCTTGAAAAACTCCTGCGGTTTTTGGGCTGAATCTAACTAGCTACGCGGTATTTGCCGAAAAATGACCCTACATGGGTGCAATCGGCAAAAACGTGATCGGCTTGATGGACGGGCCAGCGGACGTAAGGGTTCACTCGTTGCTGAGTGGTCCGATCGAGTCGCTGAGCTTCTTGCGCAAGTCGTTGCTGTTTGCGGAACTGTCGAATTTGTCGTACATGTCGCGAGCGGTAGCGGGGCGATTGGCGTTCAAGATCGGTTTCCCCGAAATTCGCTACTACGACCGCGAGGGAGCACAGGCTTACCTCTTTGCCAACAAGGATGATGCGGTCGTTGTGTGCCGTGGTACGGAACCGCACGATTGGAACGATATTCGGGCCGATTTGGACATCATGACCACCGTGTCCGAGACGGCCGGGTGGGTGCATCGCGGTTTCAAACGCGAGGTGGACGACCTTTGGCCGCGGCTCGAGCAAGCGCTGGTGAACAACAGGCGCACATTGTGGTTTGCCGGGCATTCGTTGGGTGGCGCGATGGCGGCGATCTGTGCAGGCCGTTGCTGGTTATCGTATATCCCGTCGAATCCTAGCGCGCTGTTCACCTATGGGAGCCCGCGGATCGGAAACAAACGGTATGTGAACTACGTGCAGATGGAAGCCTACCGTTGGGTGAACAACAACGACATCGTTCCGCGTGTTCCGCCGGCATGGCTTGGGTATCGCCACAAGGGACAGGAGATTTACCTGAACTCGTATGGGCAGATTCGTCGGCTTTGTGCTTGGCAACGGCTAAAAGATCGATGGCGTGGCTTCATACGCGGCTTGCAGGAAGGTCGTATTGATCACTTTACAGATCATTCGATCGGCCAGTACATCGGTCACATTTGGAATGCGGTGCAAGAGGAAGAACGCATCGTTCTGCCATTCCGCGCTCCGTTGCATGAGAATGAGGCACTGCCGCTGCGACGGGCCGCTTAGGGATGACTCAAAAAGATGAGATTCACCACGGAGGCACAGAGAACAGATATGAGTTTTTGAACCACGAAGGC
>CAZTWS010000145.1:0-11743 GCA_964618225.1 uncultured Planctomycetaceae bacterium | reverse complement strand
TGAACTCCGCATACTGTTTTAGTGAGAGACACGATATCGCGAAACTTTTCTAAAAACCTTCGTGTCTTCGTGCCTTCGTGGTTCAAAAATTCGTGCATTATCAATGTTTGCCCGCGGATAGCACTTAGGAACTCTAACAAAACCGGCGGGGACTGTCCCGATTTTGCGGAGTCTTCGCAGCAAAATGGGACTGTCTCCCTCTCTCAGACGGCTTTGTTAGAGTTCCTTAGTTCGCTCCCGCAACAATCACTTCTCCGCGGTTTCATTACGAAGCGTGAAACGAATGCCGTGGTAGCCGTTATCGGTGTCGTAAAGAATACCGCCAGACGGTGCAAAGTAGGGTGCAAGCGTTTCGAACGGTGGCAATTCGTTGTTGTCTAACGCGTCGGCCAGCATGGCCAGAAATTCATTGTCCTCGCGCGCCTCATCGAGTAGTTTGCGAGCATCATCGGACATCAAGAATTCGTACCATTGCCGGATTGTTTCCTGCGGGCGGACGACCGAAAACACCACGGGCGACACCCCGGCTGTTTCTTGGGTAAGCACCTGCGTAGCTCGTGCATAATCTTCTGAGTCGAGAAGCCGTTCCACGGTGCCGTCGCGGGCGGCCACGCACCGCTCGAACAACTGTGCCGAACCGCCCAGGAACAGGTAGCCATCCATAATGGCCACAAAAGGATTCGTCGGCCGCTCTTCTTCAGGCATTTCGCGCAAGCGTGGACCAAGCATCGAATGGTACGTTACACTGCCGAACTTGCGTTCCTCAAACACGTCGGGGAATTTTTCCATGACGCGTTCCATGGTTTGGCGCATTGCCTCTTCGTCTTTCAACTCGAAGGCGACCGTGTGCTGCTGGCCACGCAACCGTGCCGGCGTTTCGAAACCGGTCATCCAGATGATGCGACCAGCCAGGTTGTCGAGGATTTCAGTAGGAAAATCGACGCCGATTTTGTCTGAAATCCGGTTCTTCACGAATTTATCCATCGCACCTTCGTAGCGGTATTTATCCACCAGTGAGATGACGCGATCGTAGCTGGTGCGTAGGTCTAAGTGCGTCCCGAAATACGTTTCCATGGCCAGCGGCACGAATGGCTGCGGTGCCGTATCGCCCGATTGAAATGCCGGTATTTGCAACACGCCCGAACGAGGATTTTCCAGCAGGATGTGATACTGGGTTAGCTCATCGTATTCGCCTGCCGCATAGGTGATCGCGCCGCCGATTGCCTGAAATCCATCCAGTCCTAACGAAGGCAACAAACCTAGCGTGAACTGTGCGCCCGCGTCGTCGCGTAGCACGCCTCGCGCCAACTCGATCGGGTCCACATAAAAGATCAAATGCGGTGGTGGATCTTGCTCGCGGCGGCAAGTTCGCAGGATCGTGACAAACCGCTCGTTCTCGGCCAGGGTGCGGCCGGGCTCAAATTCAGCCGCTTTGTCCGAGTCTTGATCGCCTGTGGTATCACCTTCCTCATCGTCAGAGGCGTCGGCCTTATTTGACCCGCCGCTGAAATCTGCCGGGTTGCCTTGGCCGCCATCCCAATGCCAGAGAACTCGCCGAAGCACCACGGGGTCGGTCGCGATCACGATCGTATTCTCTTTTTCGAAAACGCCAAATGTTTCTACTGGTCGTGCGGGATTGCGCACGACCGTGATTTCAACATCCCCTATTTCTTCGGTTGAAAACTCGGCTCCTTTTTCGCCCGCCAGTTCCATGGCGCGATCGACCAAGCGTTCTGCGACCGAGGGTTCGTCCCCCTGATCGACCAGCAGCAAGACTGCCGGAGTATCTGTTGGCCGGGCAACTAGCGCTACTGCGACCTCGCCTTTCGGCAGGTTTTGCAAATCGTCCCACGAAAGGCCGACCTTTTCTTCGGCCTTCTCGGCATACAGGTCGCCGACGTTTCCGTAGAGTTGTTCGATGAACGGCTTCAACTGCGGATCGGCCAGCATTCGCCCGGTGCCCGTATCACGAAATCGCTGGCCAAACTCGTGGGCGTTGGCCATCCGGACGAAAACCACCGACTCCTCGGGAAACAGCTTCATGGCCGAGGGGCGCTCGGCCAGCACCGGCCCGGTTAGGGTCGCAATGAGTGTCGCACACAGAAAAACCCGGTAATTCATGACAATCTCGCGGTGAGATGAAAGCTGGCCTACAACGCCCTGCCGGTCGCCCAACGAGGAAATCGCTTTTCCGGCCTAAATATTGGGATTTATTGTACGTTATAATAGAAGGGTGTGCCGCCTCGCCTTTTAGGAATCAGGTTATGAACCGAAAATTTGCTGTCCTCCTTTCCTGCGCTTTGGTTTGCTTGGTAGCCTTGCCAGCCCAAGCCCAATTTGGTTCGACGGGCACCTCCTCGTTCGGCCGCAGTTCGGGGATGGGTGGGCTCGGTTCCGGCATGAGCGGGTTCGGCGGTATGAACTCCGGCATGGGCGGTTTCGGCTCCGGGATGAGCGGGCTCGGAGGCATGGGCTCCGGCATGGGCGGCTTCGGTTCCGGCATGAGCGGGTTCGGCGGTATGAACTCCGGTATGGGCGGTTTCGGAAACAGCTTTGGCAACAGCGGCTTCGGAAACTCGTTCGGCAATTCCGGCATGGGCGGCGGGATGGGCGGCGGACAGGCCTTCATCGGTCGCGACAGTGCCGATATGGCATCCACCTTCAGCCAAATGGGTCAGGCGGCACAAGCATTCAATCAAATGAACCGCAACTCGAGGCGGAGCAACAATAGCAGCCGCGGTAACTCTACCGCGAAGGTCAGCAACGCGCCGCAGCCAATGCTCGTTAACCTGCGTGTGGCGTTCGATCCGGGGCGGCCGTCTGCGAATCAACTAGAGAGTACGATTCGTACTCGGCTCGGCGCGACCTTGGCATCGCAGAATATCGCCATGCCCGAAATGTTCATGGAGGGCGATGTGGTTGTACTGCGTGGCGTGGCAGCTACGGAAAGCCAGAGCATGGTGATGGAGCAACTCCTCGCGTTCGAGCCAGGTGTGGGTGGAGTGCGTAATGAAATGACCATCGCACCGCTCCTTGCTCCTACCGCCACGGAATAGTGGCCGTTGTTGGCGAGCTTGCTGTTCGCACGTTATTCGTTGCCGGCAGTTGTTGCCAACCCTGTTGCGGCAGCGTTTGCAACACGGGCGTTGCCTGTTGCATCGTGGCTTGATGCGGCTGCATGTCTAACATCGAAGTTTGGCTAGATGGGGCCGTCTGCATCCCCGATTGCAGTGTGCCGTAAGTCGCTTGGCCGCCCGCTACGGTTGCCGCTGGCGGCATTGGCTGCGCTCCCTGGACCGGCACTGGTTGCGGGCTCGTGTACTGCGATCCCACGGGTGGCAAGTTAAACCCCTGATGCGGCGGCGAGTAGAGCACGGGGGTTGAAACGGTTGGCAGCGTGGGTCGCGATGCCACCGGCATCGAAACTTGCTGAATGCCATTGTTGGGCGTTTGCTGATACACGGCCGACTGATTCATAAGCGCCGGTTGCACAGGTTGACGCATCGGCTGCACGCCGTCTGCCGGTTGTTGATAGAGCGCGGGCTGCAACGGTTGAGGTTGAATCGCCGGTTGAGCGGGGCTCGCGTTCGATTGCCGCGGAAATGCCGATGCATCGGGCATCTTGAAGTCGTTGGGCAGCGAGATCGAAGTCACCGTCATCTGGCGGCCGATACCCGTTGCGTCAGGTACCCCGGCTGGCCCCATAACGCCTGCCGCGTTCGGAATCATTGCAGCGTTGGGCACACTTGTTACCCCCGGAACTCCGGGCACATTTGCAACGCCTGGTGCCGTATTCGCGAGTGCTCCCGCCGCCATCGCTTGCGCGGCAGTGGTCGCCTGGTAGCTGGTAAGTAAGCCTTCGGCTTGGCTGTTCTTCTGTGCCTGAATCGATTCGAGCGTAGGTCGGGCAGGGCGGAACGGTTCGCCTTCGGGCAATTTCGGTGTTGCCGCGGCGATAGCTATTGGCACCTCCGGTCCAGGCAGCATGTGACGTGTTTGCTCACCCGTAATTACCGGGCCACCCTTCGGTTCAAACCGGCAAATCAAGCTTATCTCGGTCTTAGGGCCGCCCGCTTCGTCCCATGGAAGCCAAAAGCTGTACGATGCGCCAATATCCGACTTGCTCATATGCAGTGGCATTTGGTCTGGCGGAAACACGTATCGACGCGTGGGTTTAGTGTCTGTCGGCTCGCGACCTGCTTCGTTGAATGCATACACCACAAGCTGGCCATCGACCAAAATCGGTTTTTCGCCCTTGCTGCCGTAAAACATCAGCCGGCCGCCAAAGCCACGTTGCACTTTCTGCCCCGGCTTGGTCATTACGGTATCCGTCCAAGCACCCACGACGCGTACCGGTACGCCTTTTTCAGGCTCATCGTCGTCGCCGCCGAATGGCCACGTGCTATCCAAGCTGAACATCTCAGACGCTTTCCAATCCTTGGCTCCGCATCCAATACTGCCCAGCAGCATGACGCAGCAGAAGGTATAGATTAGGTACGACTTGGTGAGACTGTTCATGATCGGTCGTCCAATCAACAAGCGAAACATTGAAAATAAAGCCTGATTCGCCATTCCATATTCTTCCCGCAATGCACGACAGTTACTTGGCCACCGCCTGGGGATTCGGCTGGTAAATGGCGGCATTCACCGAAGTCGGCGCTCCGCCCATTGGCATCGCCTGTTCTTCCACCGGTGCCGGCAGGGTCTCCAGGTTCATCGGCGGCATGATCGTCGGCATCGATTCGAATTGCGGCGTGAGGCATTCGCCCTCGACGCTCATCCTCATGCCATTGGACAGCGGCAGCAGGCCTTCTTCCGGAACCAAGTTCGGGTAAATCGAATCGCAATCGCCTTCGAGCCATTCATCGCAACGGCTACGCAGGCCAGCCTCGCCGTGCAGGTTTACGACATCCGACAAAATGTAACTCATGCGCGACGACTCGATTTGCTTCACCAGGTCCGAATCCATCTTGTTGTAAATGACTTGCGGCGTGAGGATAATCAGCAACTCGCGGCGCTCTTCGCTCACGCTGTCGAACCGGAACAATTGGCCAAGCAGCGGAATATCGGCCAGAATCGGCACCCGACGATGCAAATCGCTCTTGCGCGTTTGCATCAAACCGCTGAGCACCACGGTTTGCCCGCTCAACGCACTCACGGTCGTAATCGCTTGGGTTACTTCGATACGCGGTGCGCGCAGTACTTGGCCGTTGGTCGAAATCGAAATCGGAATGCCTTCGATTTCCGGCCCAACTTCTGACTTGTTCGCCGCAATCTGCATCACCACCAAACCATCGGGGCTAATCCGCGGCACGAGCTGTAGAATCAAACCTACCTGGCGGTAGTCGATCGTATTGATCGTGCCGCCGAATTGGTCGAAGTTTGTTTGACGAATCACGGGCACGTCTTGGCCGACTTGCACCGAGCCTTGTTGTCCATCGAGAGCCATCAATTGCGGACGGCTGAGCACTTCTAAACGTCGTTTTTCTTGCAACGCACGCAGCAGCACGCTCACGGCATCGCTCGACGCCGAGAACACAAAACCGCTGAACCCAAGCGTCGGATCGAGCCGGTTCACCGCGAAGTTCGATAAGCCTTGGGCACCCACCGTGCCCGCGGTTGACAATGAATTCGCTATATTCCCGCTCAAGTTGTTACCCAGCGGCAAGTTTGGGTTGTTGAAATTGAAGCCAGGTTGGCCGTTCGCGTTGATGATAGTCTGCTCCTGGACCGTAACTGCCGTGCCGCTCACCTGGTTGGTTGTGGTGGTGGTAATTTGCTGCACGTCTGACACCAGCGATCGATCGAACAACACCGAATCTTGCAGGCCAAGTTCCACGCCGAATTGGTCGGTGTCGTTGAGTCGTACTTCCGCAATGAGTACTTGCACGAGCACCATCGGGGGCCGTTCGTCCAATTCGCGAATAGTGCGGATCACTTGATCGTAGAAACGCGGTGTCGCGCTCACGATGAGGCTATTCGTGGCCCCTTCCGGCACGATGATCACTTCACGCTCGATTTGCGCGAACGGGCTGATCCCGAGGTCCACCGTTGCTTCGACTTGTCGCTCGGTTTGGAGTAAATTGTTCAGAGCCTCGGCAATGTTCTGGGCAAACGCATTGTTCAACTTATGAACCGTCGTTTTTCGTTCGCGCAAGTCGCCCTGGTCGAGTCGCAACAAAATGGCTTCTACAACCGTCAGGTCTTCGCGCGAACCGGCGGCGATAATGCTGTTCGTACGTGGATCAACTGAGAATTGAATCCGCACAGGCCCGCCCGATCCTATGCGGCCTCCTTGTTCGGCGGCCGCTTCCGGAGTGCCAAACAAAGAACGTAGCGTTTCCACGAGCGTCGTGGCATCGCCGTTTACCACGGTGAACACTTTGAGTTCTGCCGTAGCGCCGGGACGATCCACGCGTTGAATCAAAGCGGCAATTTCAGCAATGTCGCGAGTGCCGGCACTTACCACGAGCGAGTTTGTGCGGGCATCGGCTACCACGAGCGCCCGCGGAGCAAGCGTGATCGGGGCATCGTCGTTGACTGCCGGCAATTGAGCCGGCGTGCCTTCCGGTTGTCCCAGGAAACCGTCGATGATCGTCTTTACCTCGGTCGCCGAAGCATATTGCAACTGGAACACTTCAAACCGCGACGACGGTGTCACTGGCTGATCGAGCCGGTTGATGAATTCAACTGCCGATCGAACGGTTTCGTCGCGGCCAATCAGGAGTATCGCATTGGGTTTGCCAAGCGGCGTAATGCTCAAGCTGCCCACACGCGAGCCTAGAACGCCGCTCGGGGCATAAAGTCGTTGCAGTAATATCCCCAGTTGCAAGCTATCGACATGCTTAAGCTCGTGAATCTCGATCGCAGGCACCGTGACCGCACTCAACTGCTCGATCTGGTTGATGATTTCCATGACGCGCTGCACGTCGCGCTCTGCACCACGCAGCACGATCACGTCCAAGCCTTCCACAAACTCGACCTGTACAGGGCCAAGCAACCCGCCCGCGGCTTCAGCAATGCGGGCCGCGTCCATCGCCGTTTGAGCGCCGCCGGGTGCCAGTTGCGTTTCGGCATTCGCCGGCGGTTGATCGGTTTCAGAAGTTTGCGTGCTATTGTCGCTCGATGCTTCCGATTGTTGGAACAAAGAGGCCACCAGCGAATTCGCGGCTGGCTGTGCCGGAGCGGCCGTGGTTTGGGAGCTGGCCTGGAGGGTTTTCAGCGTTTTTCGTAGCCGGTCGTGGTTTGCCGGCTTCGTGGCCACGACTTGAGTCGTATGTTCCGGAGTGGTTGACGGGCTATCGAGCGCTTCCACAACACTGCGCCAAGCCGCCACTTGTTGTGGTGCGCCGTCGATTCGCACCTGACCGCTTTGCGAATGGACGTTCATCCGCACGCCAACACCAGGCGTGGGCTCGATCGTAAAGCTTTGCCATTCGCCCGATGCGTCGGCAGTCATTGGGATTTGGCTGGATAGCAACCGTTCCAGTCGGTTGTGCAGCTCGGCAGGTTGCATCGTTCGTAGTTGCAAGGTGACAGGGCCCGGAGCGGATGCAAGCAAGGCAGCCGGTGGCGCGGTGGGGGCTTGCTGTTGTTGGGGTGGCAAAGAGGGGCCAGTAACGGCTGGAGCGGTCGCTTGCGGTGCCGTGGTTTCGGCCGTCGGCGTGGCGGCAATTTGCTTGCGAATCTCTTGCTGGATCGCGGGAGTTGCCCACACCAACACTTGGCCGCTGCGCTCGTCGATCGCCACCCGCAAATCGTTGCGGCCAGCCGCAAACTTCTGCCATGTGAGCAACACGTCGCGAGACGCGGCATTCAATGGATAGGCCTCGATTTGCTGACCACCAGTCGTTCCGACCGTTGGAGAAGCAGGATTGCTACTCTCCGCGGACGTGCTGGGAATCGTTTGCGGTTGAGGAACCGATTGACCCACCGCAGCCACTGCTGGCAACAACGCCGCCAGGCACACCATGCTTCCGCAGGTAAGTGATCGCAGTGTTGCGAGTTGGAATGGTGCTTTTTCCATCCTGATTCCGAACGATGCGGCTTATGGGGGAGGTGCCTAAACGCGGCGCGCACGATCCGGCGCGGGTCGCGACGATCCGTTACAACCGGAATAATCGGCAAAGCTTGCCACGCTTCCCCAGTTATTCTGAGAGGCCGCAAAGCAAAATAATTCGTTGACACGCCTGCACTGCTGCCACAGATAGCGGCAAAGAAAAGGAGACTAAAGGACGTCCCCACCACCATCGAGCCGCCCCACACTACATTCTCCCTCCGGGTGTGACCCACGGAAGCGGGTGGCACAACCTGCCTGTTTTCCGGAAGGGGACAAGTTTGGGAGAAGGGGACAAGTTTTTTTGGGGTGTCCACTTGGTGCCATCGACGTCGCGGGAGGTCGAGAGTCGAGGGACTAGGGTATAGAGCCGGAGTGCGCGCAGGGGTAGCGCGGAACGGGTCGCAAGCGACGCCGCTAAATGGTTGTTGAGGTTAGGTTGTCAAAGAGCGGGCGCGGGGGGATTGCGCGAGGGAATCGTTTGTTTAGTGGGTTTGTCAGCATAGCAGATTCGCGGGCGTTTGTGTTGCAGGAAAAACGGCCACTTGAGTGGCCGAAAATAGTGGGTTGACAAGGGGGGAGGCAAATGGGGAATGGGGAATACTGACTGTTGGCCGAGTTCCGTAGGGTGGTGGTTGATACCCGTTAAGAACGTGTGGTGGTGATTCCAATGCAACGCACCATTCGTGGGTGCTTCCGCACCCACGAATGGTGCTCGGGAGTTAACCACCGAGACAGGGAGGACACGGAGAGGATTAGGATTCAGGATGGTGGATGCGGGAAGCAGGGCCAAGGCATTCAATAAATTCCCTGTCTGTGCCTCTGCGTGAGGTGCCTTGGCAATCTTCAATTCAATTCTGTTGCGTCGCCTTTACTCTATTGAGGCGTACCTTCGGGAAAGGCTCCGAAATTCACGGGTGGCAATTCCGCAAAGCCCAACGGATCGGGATTCCCGTCGTCGGCTGTGGGCGATTTGGCAAGCGCGCGCGTGGTTCGCGTTGTGGTTTTGCGTGTTGTTGTGGAACCCCGCCGGCCAGGTCGTTCGGCGTCTGGCTGGGCACCGATTTCATCCTGCATCGGAGCTCCCGTGTTTGTTGCCGCATTAGGATCTGACTCCCCCTTCGCGCCACTTGCGATCAGCTCGTCCAGTTTCTTTTGAATGGTATCGATTTGTTTTACTCGCGATTGACATGTTTTGTTCAATCGCTGAACTGGTACGAGCGTTTCTTTCTCGGTGCGTTCCGCGCCATAGCCTTTTACCACCACAAGCGTTACCGAAGTGAGATCGGGGTCGTGCGACAAATAACGGGCTTTGATCGTAGTTCCCTTGTCGCTGGTCCACTCTTGCAGCTTAACTAGGTTGAAATAGCGTTCTGCAACTTGGGCCGTCAACCGATCGCGCGACGTGCGGAGATCCAAATAGGTTTCCTCGTCGTGCGGACCATCGACCGAGGTGCCCGTGCCGTCCGACAAAGCAGTCGGATCCTGGGACGCGCCGGTTCGAGCTAGACCCAGCATCGAAAAACCAACCGCGATCACGATGAGAAATTTATGAAACATGGTGCCACTTCTCTCCTCTCCGTTACCACAATAATTTGCTGCTTAGTATTTTTAGAATAACCACAGAGACACGGAGATTCGGAAGAGTGATTTTGAACCACTAAGGAACTCTGTGTTCTCCGTGCCTCCGTGGTGAATCCCATCTGCCGAAGTTATTTTTGAGTCATCACTTAGCTATAGTGGCTACAAAGCGTTTCCTAGGCAACAAAATTCTGTTCTGCTCCCTCTGAATAAATACTGAATAAACCTTAACAATTCCGATCGAGAACCGAAGATGGGGCACCCACCAGCCAGCTTACGACAACGAAACCGTCACAGTCTTCAGCTCGGTATAGTTCGCGAGGCCCGCTTCGCCCAGTTCCCGGCCGATGCCGCTTTGCTTGAAGCCGCCGAACGGTGCCGCGGCATCGAATACGTCGTAGCAATTGACCCAAACCGTACCAGCACGAACCTTCGAGGCGAATTGATGGGCCTTGGCCACGTCGCGCGTCCAAACCGCGGCCGCTAGGCCGAAGCTGGTCGCGTTTGCACGCTTGATGATTTCGTCCACGTTCTTGAACTTCAAAACGCTGAGCACCGGTCCGAAGATTTCATCCGTGGCAATTCGCATGTCGTCGGTAACGCCGGCAAACAGCGTGGGCTCCACGAAGTAACCCCGATCGCCGACTCGCTTACCGCCAGTTACGATTTTCGCACCGTCCTGTTTTCCGTAGTCAACGTACTTCAAGATTTTGTCGAACTGTGCCTGATCGACCTGCGGGCCTTGCTGCGTTTCCGGATCGAACGGATCGCCCACGCGGCGGTCTTCGTTTCGCTCTCGCAACCGGTCGATGACCTCGTCGTGAACGCCTTCTTCCACAAACAAACGGCTGCCCGCACAGCAGCATTGACCTTGGTTGAAGTACAAACCAAAGTGGGCACCTTCGATGGCCGCGTCCAAGTCCGAATCGGCGAAGATCACGTTCGGACTTTTGCCGCCCAGTTCGAAGGTGAGCCGCTTCATAGTCTCGGCCGCTTCACGCTGAATGATCTTCGCGGTGGTACCTTCGCCTGTGAACGCGATCTTATCCACCCCCGGGTGCTTCACGAGCGCCGCGCCTGCCGTTGGCCCGAAGCCCGGCACGATGTTGATCACGCCATCCGGAATGCCCGCCTTCTGAGCCAGCCGCGCCATGCGTAAGCAAGTGAGCGGCGTTTGCTCAGCCGGTTTCATGACGATCGTGCAACCGGCCGCCAGGGCAGGGCCCCACTTCCAGGCCACCATGAGCGCGGGGAAATTCCACGGAATAATCTGTCCCACCACGCCCATCGGCTCACGACGCGTGTAGGTGAAGTGATTGCCACGCACCGGGATCGTCGAGCCTTGAATCTTGTCGGCCCAACCCGCGTAGTAGCGGATGCAGTCGATCACCAGCGGGATGTCGGCATTCCGCGAATCGTTGATCGGCTTGCCGTTATCGAGCGTTTCCAACGCGGCCAACTCGTCGGCTTCTTCCGCCAAGAGGTCGGCCAGTTTGTACATCAAATGCCCACGGTCGCGAGCATCCATTTTCGACCACGGGCCATTCTCGAATGCATCGCGTGCCGCGGTCACCGCCGCGTCGATGTCTTCCTTGTCTCCCTCGGCCACCTCGCAGATGGCTTCTTCCGTAGCCGGATGAATTGTTTCGAACGTTTTACCGCTTTGCGCCGGCACCCATTCGCCGCCAATGAAACACTGCGTTTGACGAACCTGCGGACGCCGCACGGTTTGCGTAATCGTGGCCATGATGAATGCTCCTGATTCCAACCGAGGTTATGGTCCCGGCCATGAAAATTGCCGTTGCCAACCAATGGCAAAGAAAAGTTCGAAGAAAAGCCAGGGGCAAGAAAAACTCACGCCTAGCTGCCCCAATTCTATCGGGCTACTAACCCCTTTACCACCTACTTTTGTGCCTATCCAAGATCACTAAACATTTTGCCGCTACTTGAGCAAATCCGTAAACTCGAACTTGGCACCGTCAAACAGTCCGCGGTCACTCAGCTTCAGCGCCGGAATCACCAGTAGCGCCATGAACGATAGTGTCATGTAAGGTGCCCGAAGCGGCGAGCCCCACTTCTTCACTAGTTTGTCGAGCTTGCCGTAAG
>CAZTWS010000144.1:0-11942 GCA_964618225.1 uncultured Planctomycetaceae bacterium | reverse complement strand
CTAAGTTGCAGGTTTCAGGCGTTTACAACGCATATTCAGCAGACGTGTGTTCAGCACACGCGGTATTTTCATGAAGCTGACAGAAGTTGCTCGGTTTGTGGCCGACGTAACGCAAGCGGTGGCGTTCTACCGAACGCTTTTAGGTGCGGAGCCTTCTTATGCAGACTCTTCTGTAGCTACGTTTAGGAAAGATGGAGTTACCTTTCTGATTCACGAGCGTTACATGCCGGGGCCAGGGGAGCTGCCTTGCGAGGATCATGTTGCGTTTTCGGTCGCCTCGGTGGACGCGACTGTAGAGGCATTGGTCGCTAAGGGGTTGAGCATTGAGTTTGCCGCCAAAGACTATGCGTGGGGGCGTTCAGCTTACTTGAGGGACCCGGGTGGCTCGTTGATTGAGATTACCGAGTGCGAAGACTTTGGCGGCTCAGACTGATAGCGAATTGGGTAGTGATTATGCGACAGCGGTTTATAGACGGCCTTTATGGCATGCTCGGCGGCGCGGTTTTAGGTGCGCTGGGCGGATTGGGGGTGTGCATGTGGATCATCGATGAACCCCCGTTCTTCCAGGGCGACACGATTTTGATCGGCGGTGTTATTTGCGGCGTGCTCGGGTTTATTTTTGGCGAATCATTTCTTGAATGGCTGAAAGAGAATTGGTGGTGGTTTTCGTAGGGCGATAGAAAATGGTGGAGTCGTGAGGTGTAGTCCATCGATGTTCTTGCGAACCACAAGGTACGGAGGGCACGAAGAGGTTTCTCTGGTGGAGAACGAGAGATGCGATGCAGAGTGCCGGTGGCCCGTAAGTTTTTGTAGACATTCGTATCTGGTTAAGTCATCGTGGTCGCCACGATTAGAGTGATGTAGTGCAATAAGTTCGGGGCTATGATGGCTTCACGGGGCCGGAACCTATTCCTAAGCTAACAAGTCGCTGCAGTTAGTCCACCGACAACGAGAAGGTTTGGTGTTTTATTTCTTGCGCGGGTATACTGACGCTTAATCTTACTTATTTTGAGGGCGGGCAACGGAGCTTTTTCATTAGGGCACTCACATGGCTGGTGAATCGCGGCATTATGTTGGTTACCACAATACCGAAGGGATGGGATGCCTCTTTTCGGAAGGCGACCCGTTTCGCGTCTTGACCAACAAGTCAGTCGATTCGTTGCACGAAGGTGTGGTGTGGATGATTGTCGGCGAAAGCAAAAGCCCACGACGATTTTCATTGGGCAGCGTTTTCCGGGTTACCGAGACAGGCGATGTTGGCGTGGATGGCTTCAAGCACTTTGCCTCTGGACGAGGCCATGTCTTCAATCCGCCGGTGGCGTTAAACGACCTTGAATGGTTTAACGAATTCAAGAAAGCAATGAATAGATTTCAATTTGGGATCCAGCCATTGAACAATGAAGAGCACGTTGCAATGCTTACAGCACTTGCAAGTCGGGCCGATGCGCCCGTGTTTTAACAAAGCACGGCAGTTGCCTCGCTAGCAACGCGGACGGCTTGGCATTTGAATCTACTGTGCCTGCAAATACGCTTTCATTTCGAGCCTGACAACTGAGCGTTGCCATTAGACCACTTGGCCAGAAATTCTGAGTATAACACGTGAAAGTCAGAGAAGTTATCAAATTACTTGAAGACGACGGCTGGTATCCGGCCCGCATGAAAGGGAGTCATCGCCAGTTCAAGCATGCTTCGAAGAAGGGTACGGTGACGGTTGCTGGCAAGCCGAACGTTGATATTCCGCCCGGCACACTGAATAATATCTTGAAACAAGCTGGTCTCAAGAAGTGAGTTCATTTATGCAATACACCGTCATCGTAGAACAAGGTGACACGAGTTGGGGAGCGTACGTTCCGGATTTGCCCGGCTGCATCGCAGCCGGTGAGACTCGGGAGGAAGTGCTGCAACTGATTCGTGAAGCAATTGAATTCCACATCGAAGGCCTTCGCGAGAACGGCGAGGCTATTCCTGAGCCGCATTCATTCGGCGAATTAGTGGAAATTAACGCCGCCTAACAAGCCGCTGCGGTTGCCCCGCAGTTCGTGCGGTTTGACGTTTAGGGTTCTGCAGAGCAGTGACAATTTCATCGAGGACTCCCGAAGGCCTTCCACAGCGTTGCCCCATTTGTGGCGGAACGTCGGCGATTGAGCCATCTTACCCGGAAGGCGACGCATGTTGCCCAGCGTGCGGTCATTTGTTGTGGTGGTTCCAAGATCGTCTTGTAGGTGTAGAAGTCAATCTTCGTAGTTCACTTAGCGAGTTAAGCATCGACTCACTGGATTGGGTCGAGTTGGTGATGAAACTTGAAGAAGAATTCGGCATTTCTATCTCCGATGAAGATGCGGAGCAGATTCTTTCAATTGAAGACGCCATCCGTTACATTCGGCGGTTCCGTGCAGACGATGCCGCCTGATCACAGGGTGTTGTTGCAAGTGAAATGGGCTTAGGCGGTATTGCGCAAATTGGGGCGCTAAGTCGCGAGCGCTGTTTTGAGAGTGGAAAAATTACGCGGAGCGGGACGCCGATGCAGGGCCCCGCTCCGCGAGAATAGCAACAACAAGCTCTTTCCGTGCGGTTTAGGTGTTCCGATCCGTGGAACTCCCCTTTCAGCCTGGGCGCGAAAGGGGCCACACACACTGCGTTCCGCAGTGCGAGCCTCATCGTCGCCCGTCTACGCTAACACACGCTCCACGTGCAATTCCGCACGGAGCGCTTCGAGAAGGCCTTGGGGGTCGACCGGTTTTACGAACCAGCGATCGACACCGTCTGGGCCTAGGGTTACGTTCATGTCTTCTGGTCGCACGCCGCTCACCGCGAACAGTTTGAGGTCGCGATAATTTGGGTTGTTGCGAATGGCGGAAATGGTTTTGCGGCCATCGAAACGTGGCATGCGCATGTCGAGAAGCACGACATCCGGTGGCTGCTCGGTGAGGCGCACCATGGCCTGCAGGCCGTCGGCTGCCGTGTCGACATCGAAGCCACTCACTCGCAAGTAGCCAGCCAAGAGCTCGCGTTCGTTGTCGTTATCTTCCACGACAAGTGCCCGGTGGTGGCACTCGCCGGCTGGAGGTTCGACTTCGACAGGACGTTTGCGTTGGGTGGGGCCAGCGATTTGTTCTTCGATGGCTTTAAGCTCGTTGAAGATTTTGAAGATCGTGGCCTCGGCGTCGGAGAGGTCGTCGGCTTCGAGCTTGCTGTGCAGCAAGTGAAGGCCAAGGGCGGCCGCGTTCAGCCGATTGCGGATGGCGTGGTTTGCTTCGGCTTGCAGAGCTTGAAGGGCTGCGTCGTTGACGCTGCCGTTCGTAACGAGCCCCGGCATTTTGATGATCGACGGATCAGCCGAGTGGGGCTGGTCCTCGTCGGCGGCGATTCGATCGGAAACTTCGTGCCGATGTACGGGTATTTCTTGGGGCGCTTCGATTCCGAGCCGGACTTTGTTGCCCGAGACGCGGAGGATTTCGACGCTGATGCCCAGAGTAGGGAAGACCACCTTGTCGTTTCGACCACGCGATAAAACTAGCATGACGAATCTCCTTAAGCTGAGTGCGGTAAAGGAGTAGAGCAGAGGGGCGGCCATTCCTTTGGAGGAACGGACCACACGCACAGTAAATCCGCTACGCTGCTCCATTACCGCTCTTGGCAAGAGCGAGCGTCGTCCTTGTCTTAGAAATTGAGGCAGAGCCTCTTCGTGGCAATCCTTGCCACTGTCTCGCGCCATCGCAGTACCATGGTTCTAATTCGCCAGATGTTTTTTAGACAAGGTCAGATTTGTAAGTTTTTAGGCCAGTAGACTAGTGAATTTGGCTGGCTCAGGGAGCCGCGGCGGTTTGTCATTGTTGTTGGCGTTATTTATGATTCGCCTATGTCACACAGATTACTTATTGTTGCGTTTGGGGCATGTGTTTTCGCTACCACCTCATTCAGGATTACAATGGCCGCTGAAGATGCCAAGCTCGCGGAGCAAGTAAAGGCGGTTCTGCCGCCGCGTGTGGGGGCATGTGTGTTGGCTATCGACGATGGCAAGGTCGTATTCGAGCACGCGTACGGGCTGGCCGACGTGGAAACACGAGCGGCATGCACGCCGGCCACCAATTTCCGGATGGCAAGCGTATCGAAGCAGTTCACGGCGATGGCGGTGATGTTGCTGGCCGATCGTGGGTTGTTGTCGCTGGACGATCCGATCACGAAGTTCTTTCCCGGAGCGCCCGACTACTGGAAAGACATCACGGTGAAGCATTTGTTGACGCACACTTCGGGGTTGCCTCATTACGAGGGCCATATTCCGAAGGGAACCACGCTGCAACTCAACGATGTGGATGTGTTGCACATTGCAATGGACGTGGAGGAACCTCTGTTCACGCCGGGCTCCCAATGGGAGTATTCGAACACGGGTTACACGTTGCTAGGGCTTGTGGTGGAAGTGGCTGCCCAGAAACCGTTTCACGATTTCATGCTGAGCGACGTCTTGAAGCCCTTGGGAATGAATGATTCGGTGCTCTATCAGCACGGGTTGAATACCGTGCCGCACCGGGCGTTTGGTCATTCGCGCCGAGGAGACGATTGGGTGCGCACCGACCAAAGCGTGACGAGTGCAACGCGCGGTGACGGAGCGATTTATACATCGCTGCGCGATTATCGCAAATGGCTCGCGGGGATTGATGAACAGAAACTGCTGAACCCCGAGTCGTATGCGGAACTGTTCAAGCCGCAAGTGCAGACCACGCGAGACGGCAGCCACTATGGATATGGCTGGTTTATCGATGAGTACCGGGGCGAGCCGCGGATTCATCACAACGGAGACAGTCGAGGTTTTCGATTGTGCGTGCAGCGATTTCCCGAACGCAAGGCGGCCGTGTTAGTGCAGATCAATAACAATCTCGACGACCGGTCAGAGGGGATGACGGCCGTGGGAGAAAAGGTGGCGGATTTGTTGATTTTCGGAGAAAGGGAGCGATAAGCCACGAGCGGCAGGGGTTATCGTTGGGGTTGTTGGCGGGTCATGTAGAGCAAGGCAATGAAGTCGTAGGTGCTGTGGGCAACGATAGGGGCTACGAGGTCGTGGTAATGCCACGTCAGCCAGCCCAGGCCCAGGCCGATGGTTGTTGCCAAAACGAAATAGGTTTTCGATAGCGCGTGCATGACCCCGAACAACAGGCTGGCGAGAGCGAGCCCGAGGAGCGGGGAAGTCCACCAACCGAAGATTGTTTGCACGACACCGCGGAATAGGAGCTCTTCGCCCACGCCTGCGAGCGCGGCCACGAGTGCTAGTTGGCCGATGGTAGCATTCGGGAACATGCCGGCCAGGATCTGTTCGACCTGGGTGCGCAGTTCTGCGAAGGGCTTCCAGCGAGAACGCACGAGCCAAAAGAAAATTGCCAGCATGGGCAATGTGGCAAGGAGCCCGCGAGCCACCGCATGAAGGAACGCGTTGCTCGAGGTGGGGAGCAGTTCCCGCAAGGGGACGCCGAACAGCCACGTGAGCAGGACGGCTACGAGCGCGATGCCGCCTTCAACGATCACGGCCATCGGAAAGCCATCAGGTTGCTGCGATTCTTCGGGCATGTTTCTCTGTTGTGGCTTAGGGAGGTTGCAACCGTATTCGGTTCGGCGTTCTTAAACTTGCTTTGGGCAAGCTGAAATCGTGGCAAAGCCAGGGTGAACGCTTGTCGAGTCCAGCCGTGGCGAGGTGTCGGGGCTTATGGGGTCGCCTTGACGACGGGCCCAAATGAGGGCTAGATTAATCGATTCGCATTTGCCGCAGGTTCTCGCTGTTTCTGCAGTTGGGAGGCTCGCCACTCCGCGGCATCAGGGTACGACGGGTAATCGGGCCCGTCAAATTGTTCAACCACAGGCGAAGATTCGTCTGATTCAAGTTTCAACAGTGTAGATGGTGATGAAATGGCAACCGCAGGTGTAACTCGTAAAACTAGGCTTGGCTCCTCTGCGAAAGCCGCTCTAGCTGCCTCGGCCTCGAATGGTCGTCCGACCAAGATGATTTACTATTTTGGTAAGACAAAGACCGAGGGTAAAGGCAACCAGAAGCTGCTTTTGGGCGGTAAAGGCGCGAATCTCGCCGAGATGACGAGCATTGGCTTACCGGTACCCCCTGGCTTTACGATTACGACCGAAGTGTGCGACCTGTATTACAAAAGCGGCCGCAAGTTGCCGCCCGGTTTGATGGAAGAAGTAGGCCGCAATGTTGCCATGCTCGAAAAAGAGCTGGGCAAGAAGTTCGGCGATACGAACAACCCGCTACTTGTTTCTGTCCGCAGCGGTGCCGCGCAATCGATGCCCGGCATGATGAACACGATTCTCAACCTGGGCCTCAACGACGAAGCGGTCGTTGGCCTCGCGAATGCCACGGGCAACAAACGATTTGCTTACGATGCCTATCGTCGCCTCATCAATATGTATGGCGACGTGGTGTGCGGCGTCGATCACGAGCACTTTGAAGAAGCCTTCGACAAAGTGAAAGCTAAGTTCAGAGTGAAGGCCGACACCGACGTGCCGGTGGAAGGCATGGTGCAGTTGTGCGAGGAATACAAAAAGGTATTCCAAAAGCACTTTGGCAAGCCGTTTCCGCAGGAACCAATCAAGCAACTCGAGCTGGCGATCGAAGCCGTGTTCAAGAGTTGGATGCAGTCGCGTGCGGTAAAGTATCGCCAGGTGGAAAACATCGTGGGCCTCTTGGGCACCGCGGTGAACTGCCAGTCGATGGTGTTCGGCAACATGGGCGACGATTCGGGCACGGGTGTGGCGTTCACCCGCGACCCGGCCACCGGCGAGAACAAGTTCTACGGCGAATTCCTGATCAATGCTCAGGGTGAAGACGTGGTGGCCGGTATCCGCACGCCGCAGCCCGTGGACGAAATGCCCAAGTGGAACAAGGCGGTCTACAAGCAACTGCTTGAAATCAAAGACACGCTTGAAGCACATTATCGCGACGTGCAGGACATCGAGTTCACGATCGAGAAGGGCACGCTCTTCATGTTGCAGACTCGTAACGGCAAGCGCACCGGTGCCGCTGCCGTGAAGATCGCCTGCGACATGGTGAAAGAGAAGCTCATCGACGAGAAGACCGCCGTGCTTCGTATTCCCGCCGGCGATCTTACTCAGCTTCTGCTGCCAAGCTTCGCTCCGGCCGCCAAGGCAGCGGCCAAGAAGCAAGGCAGCCTGCTCACGGTTGGTCTTCCGGCTTCGCCGGGGGCCGCGGTCGGCAAGCTGGCGTTCACCGCGGCCGAGGCGGTCGATCGCACGCTCGAAGGCGAAAAAGTGTTGCTCGTTCGCAAGGAAACCAATCCGGAAGACATCGAAGGCATGCACTCGGCCGTGGGGATTCTCACCAGCACGGGCGGCATGACGAGCCATGCGGCGGTGGTCGCTCGCGGCTGGGGCCGTTGTTGCGTTGCCGGTGCCGGCCAAATCGTGATCGACGAGAAGGCTCGTAAGATCAAGGTGAACGGCAAAACGTTTACCCACAACGACACGCTTTCGATCGACGGCTCCACGGGCGAAGTGATGGCCGGTACTATTGCCACTCAAACGCCGAAGCTCTCGGGCGACTTTGCTACGGTGATGAATTGGGCCGACAAGTACCGCAAGCTCAAGATTCGCACGAACGCCGATACACCGGCAGATTCGAAGCGTGCCCGTGAGTTCGGCGCGCAGGGCATCGGCTTGTGCCGCACCGAGCATATGTTCTTCGAAGGCGATCGCATCAAAGACATGCGCGCGATGATTCTTGCCAATAATGAGGACGAGCGTCGTGCGGCGTTAAAGGGTTTACTGCCGCATCAGCGCAAAGACTTCATTGGCATCTTCAAGGCGATGGCTGGCTTGCCGGTGACGATTCGCCTGCTCGATCCGCCTTTGCACGAATTCTTGCCGCACGAAGCCAAGTCGCAGGCGGAAACGGCCAAGGAAATTGGCGTAACCGCGAAAGACGTGGCAACGCGCGTGGCGCAATTGCACGAAATGAACCCGATGCTCGGCCATCGTGGTTGCCGCCTGGCGGTTACTTACCCAGAAATTCTGGAGATGCAAGTAACGGCGATTACCGAAGCCGTAATTGCGTGCAAGGAAAAGAAGATCGACGCTCAGGCCGAGATCATGATTCCGCTCGTGGGCACCGCCAAGGAACTTTCAACGCTGGCCGAGCAAGTGCGCGAAACAATCGCCGCGGTCATCGAGAAGAAGAAGTTCAAGGGGAAGCTCGGTATCACGGTCGGCACGATGATCGAAATTCCACGCGCCTGCCTCACCGCCGATGAAATCGGTGCCGAAGCCGACTTCTTCAGCTTCGGTACGAACGACCTCACACAAATGACGTTCGGCTTCAGCCGCGACGACATCAACACGTTCCTGCCAGATTACCTTGGCAAGGAAATCCTGCCGCGCGATCCGTTCCAATCGCTCGATACGAGCGGTGTGGGCCAACTCGTGGACATGGCCGTGCAAAAAGGCCGTGGCGCGAAGCCCGGTTTGAAGTGCGGTATTTGCGGCGAGCACGGTGGCGACCCCGATTCAATCGTGTTCTGCCACAACGTGGGGCTCGACTACGTATCGTGCAGCCCGTTCCGCGTGCCGATCGCTCGTTTGGCCGCCGCCCAGGCGGCGCTCAAGCACGCGGGCACCGATAGCGGCCGCAAGGGCGAGTAATCACGTTGAGAAACGGTTGGAAAACTTAAACACGAAAAGCCCGGCCAAACATGGCCGGGCTTTGTGTTTTTTGCAACCGCAAAATCTTTAGCGGCGGCGGCAACGCCGTCCAACCAGCGAACAGCATCACAGTACGGTAAGCCTCAAAACGCACTAACCGACTTTTTTCTCGACGGTTGGCAGCGTTTGGATTGTTTCCTCCGAGTCGCCGCGAACGAGCCGTACGATCGCGCCCGGTGGGGTGCGGCGTTCTTGCACGAAGCCACGTTTGCCGCCTAGGAAGAACGGCAGGAATTCCGAAGCCGCTCCGGCAGGGAATTCGAGGCGTAGTGCGTCGAGCATTTCTTTCCACATCAGGCCGCTACGGTAGATGACGCGGTAGGCCTCTTTGAGGTGAATCATTTCTTCGCCCGTGATTCCCGCGCGACGCAGGCCGACTTTGTTCAGGCCAACGACCATCGCGGTGTCACCGTCGAGCATGGTGAATGGCGGTACGTCGCGAACGACGCGAGCCATGCCGCCGATCATCGAAAGCCGACCAATACGGCAGTGTTGATGCACGGCGGTGCCGCCGCCGAGGCAGGCTTTATCGCCCACGGCAACATGGCCACCCAGCATCGTGCCGTTGGTGAGAATGACGTTGTTGCCCACCGTACAGTCGTGGGCTGCGTGCGAGTTCACCATGAACAAGCAACAATCACCGATCCGCGTGGCGTTGCCGGCCGCGAGCGCGCGATGCACGGTAACATTTTCTCGGAGCACGTTGCCGTCGCCGATGATCGTGATTCCAGGGTGCTCGGGCATGTGGATATGCTGAGGCATTCCGCCAAGCACGCAACCTTCGAGCACGAGGTTATCGCGACCGACGATCGTGCCAGACTTCACCGTCACACGACTCGCCAGGTGACAACCATCCCCGAGCACCACACCGGCTTCAACAACACAGAAGGGGCCGATGCGCACATTGGTTCCTAGTTCGGCATGCGGACTGACGACGGCAAGCGGATGAATCGACACTGGGCGGGTCCTTTCAAGGCAGGTGTCGGAGGTCAGGGTTCGGGTGTCAGTTCGGGGGCTGACACCGGCAACCCAACACCTGGACACCCACAATTGCGGGTACGGCGTTGGTACCGCCAGATGACGCTGTATCTGGCGACTGGGTCTCGTCACGCCACTATCACTATCGGGCGTAACATTTCGAGCGCCTTAGCCGGAGGTGGCGATTTTTCGGGTCGTTCCTAGCGTATGGGCGGAGAGCCTCGCTACGTGTTAAACTCGGGTGCTGTGATAGCTGGCAAAAACACTGCTAGCAGCCAATAAGCCGCCTTCGCGACGGCCACGGAATAGTTTCCGGCAAAGCCGAATAGAAGACGATTTCGAATTTTTTCCTGACGACTGACTTTTGGAGTAGCCCCACCATGGCCGACGCTGTCGCCCTCTATGACGAAGCCGATAAACTCAAAGATTCTGGCAAGCTGGACGAAGCGGCCGCGAAGCTGAAAGAGGCACTTGCGGCCGACCCGAGTTACTCGCTCGCCCATGCGGCCCTGGCGGTGGTGCTGCAACGATTGGGGCGGCACGAGGAAGCCATCGCCCACGCCCGCAAAACGTGCGAGCTGGAGCCGAACGACCCGTTCAGCTTTACCGCTTTAAGCGTGACCTACCAGCGGGCGTTCGCCGGCACGAACGACACGCGATACATCCGCATGGCGGAAGATGCGATGGAGCAAAGCCGAATCCTGCAAAGCCGGCAGTGAAAGTGTAGCCATCTCGCTCCGCGAGATGAAACTTTGCGTCTTTTGTGCCTTTTCGCGGCTAACCCTCATTCAACGGCAGCAGGTCTTTGGGAAGGAACTTGCCGTCCTTGCGGATAAGCTCATCGTCGAACCAGATTTCGCCGCCGCCGTAGTCGGGGCGTTGGATCAGCACCAGATCCCAGTGGATGCGGCTGCGGTTGCCGTTGTCGGCCGTTTCGTAGGCGTTGCCGGGAGTGAGGTGAATCGAGCCGCCGATCTTTTCATCGAACAGTGTGTCGAGCATCGGGTGGCGAATGCGGTTATTGACGCCGATGGCGAATTCGCCGCAGTAGCGACCGCCCTCGTCCGAGTCGAGCACTTGGTTGATCTTCTCGGTTTCGTTCGCCTTGGCATTCACGATCTTGCCATCCTTGAATTCGAACTCGATATTATCGAACACGGTGCCCTGGTAGCGCGATTGCGTATTGAACCGAATTGTGCCGTTGATGCTGTCTTTCACGGGGGCTGTAAACACTTCACCGTCCGGAATGTTGCGCTCTCCCCAGCATTCGATGACGGGAATGTTTTTGATTGAAAAGGTAAGATCGGTGCCTTGGGCGGTGAGGCGAACGCGATCGGTTTTACGCATGCGTTCGGCTAGCGGCACCTGGGCTTCGCGCATGGCGGCATAGTCGGCCGTGCATACGTCGAAGTAAAAATCCTCGAAGGCAGGCGTACTCATGCCGGCGGCCTGGGCAAAGGAGTCCGTGGGATAACGCAGCACGACCCATTTTGTCTTGTTGATACGCACATCGGTATGCACCGCTTTCCACCAGTGTTGCTGGTACAGGTCCATTTTTTCGTGGGGCACGTCGGCGAACTGGCTGCTATTGGCCGCGCCACGAATGCCGATGTACGACTGCACCTGTTCCATGCGTGCGCTTTCGAGTTGCCCGGCGAGTTTCATACCTTCTTCGGTGGCGTTGCGGTAGAGAGCACGCAGCACGGCGTTCGATTTCCACGACACGAGCGGTACCACGCCGCGTTTGGCGGCACCATCGATGAGCTTGGCAACCAGTGCCGCGTCGGGCAGATCGAACGCTTCGATGAGCACGCGCTCGCCACGTTCGACGCGGCAGCTATGGTCGAGGAGAAGATCGGCCAGTTTATCGATTCTTGGGTCGTGCATGACGTGGATTCTATGCGTGATAGAGCGTGGAAATCGTGTTGCAAAGGACGCTACATGCCCCGCAATACGCATGGGCTTTCGTGGCCCACCATGATAGGCTTTTGGTTACTCCCAAACAACATGACGATTACCACAAGCCGCCGTGAATCGTGAGTTCTATAATAGAAATAGGTACGGCGGCCGCCACGGTGCATTCTTCAAGTTCGCGCCCCTTAGCGGCGGCGGCCACGCCGTCCAACCACAACACGCCATAACACAATACCATCAACCCAAAACCCCACTAGTGTTCTGTCAGTCTTGAATTGATGGGGTGGCATGCTTTCACGCGGTAGCGGGTAAGCATGCCTACGCCCAGAAGGCGA
>CAZTWS010000143.1:0-12045 GCA_964618225.1 uncultured Planctomycetaceae bacterium | reverse complement strand
ACGCCGTCCAACCAGCGAACGGCATAAACAGAACGCAAATCTAAAAACGCTCTAATTCGGAGACACACTGGCAAGATGACTTTCCCAGCTTTGAACCGAGCCCAATCGCGCGAAGTGGATCGGATTGCCATCGAAAAGCTTGGTTTCTCGAGCCTCGTCCTCATGGAGAACGCGGGGCGTGGATGTGTTGATATCCTGGAACGACTCGGCATCAACAACGGCGGACATGTAAGTATTATCTGCGGAAAAGGCAACAACGCGGGCGATGGTTTCGTCATCGCGCGGCATTTGAGGATTCGTGAATATCCGTGCCGGGTGCTTTTGCTACAAAGCGCGAGCGAGTTTCAAGGCGATGCGACTGTGAACTTCGCCATTTTGCAAAAGTGCGAGGTACCGATCGTCGATCTCTCTATCGTGCCGCAAGATTTACTGGAGACAAAACTGGAAGAGAACAGTGCTGATGCCGATTGGATTGTGGATGCCATGCTCGGCACGGGAGCCCAGGGCGCGCCACGATCGCCGTTCGATGCTGCCATTCGTTGGATCAATGCGCGTCGCAACCAATCACCGGCGCGTGTTCTCGCGGTCGATATTCCGAGCGGACTCGACTGCGACACGGGCCAGCCATTTGCCGAAGCGGTCCGGGCCGATCATACGTGTACGTTTGCAACGACGAAAACGGGTTTCTCGCGGGCCGAGGCGAAGCCATACGTCGGCACCGTGCATGTTTGCGACATCGGCGTACCGATAAAGACAAGCATGTTTAACCACTAAGGCACGAAGGATTTGCAGGATGCGGGATCGTGAATACAGGGGCAGGGAACCTATTGAATGCCTTGGCCCTGCTCCCCGCATCCACCATCCTGAATTCTAATCTTCTCCGTGCCCTCGGTGTCTGTGTGGTTGAAAATGGCGATTAGATCCGGTAGAGCCGTTAATTTTCACGCCAGATGATCGCGGAGATCGTGCCTTGGTCCTGAAACACTTCGAGAACATCCGGCAGTCCCTGGATCGGCTTTACGTCGTTGACGAACAGGGCAAATGCGAGTTGGCGGCCGCTTTTTGCTCGGAGGTAGCCAGCCAGCGCTTGAGCGCGCAACGAGAGCACGCCGTCGTCTCCGCCTTGGAGGTACGTACCCGTTTTGGCCTGCACATTTCCCTTGGCACCTGCCAGCGATTCCTGCTTAGCGAAGTCGGTAACGAACGAGAGCGAGCCATCGACGCCCAATTGCGGCAGGCATTCGCGGTAGGTATTGAAAAACGACTCCTCGCGCATGCGGCGCAAGAAATCGACGACGGCACCACTCGTGGCTGCGCTATCGCCACCGCCGCTGCCGTCGATGACCGAGTATTTGTCTGGCGCAATGCTGAAGTCTTTACGCAAGATTTTTCGTTCCACCTGCAAAGCGGCCGGCATCGAACGAGCGCCTTGGGTAAGGCCCACCAACACGAGGCTCGTATCGGCACCCAAGTTGTAACTGACCTTAAGTATCCAATTCGCGTATTGATCGTAAGGAGGCGATTCGAGCTCGGCGACTTTCGTGTTGGCATCGTATCCACCGCGAGGTGGGAGCTTGTCGGAAGCGTTCATCGCCACGACGGGGGCTTCCACCTTAACGCCTGCGCGAGCAAGCGCCTCGATGAACACGGTTCGCGCGTAGCGCTGCGGAGCCGTGATGCGGAACGTACGAATGAGTGGAAATTTCCCCGTGAGCGGCGGCTCGAAGCCAATGGGCAATTCGCCATTCACCGTACCTACGCAATCGGACTTGCCGATGCAATCGGGCAGCTCGGGGCTGAGTTCGATTTTGGCCTCGTCGCCTTTGGCCACCATCGTGATATTCGGTTGCACGCCAAACGCGGCGGAGTGAGGCCGCCAATCGACTTCGGCCTTCGCGCCGGCCGCCTTTGGTTCAATCATCACATCGATCACATCGTCGTTGACGAAGATTGGCCGAACGTCGAACTCGCCGCGGAAGTTGAATGGCTCGAACAAGCGGTCGTCGATGATAACGTCGCCCGTGATTTCGCGAATGCCGGCCGCGGCCACTTGCTTGGCTAATGCATCGAACCCGGCAAGCGGATCGGGCTTCGTAAGCTCGGCATTGCCGAGAGCATTTGCTTCGTTGTGGTCGAAGTTTGAAATGGCCAGGTTGCCGTCGGGCAGCGTGCGGCCACCCATTGCGAGATCGCCGCTGGCAACGAGAACCAAATCACCGCGCAGAACGCCGTCCTTATCGACATCGCCGCGACGATAAACGGGCGTGCGAAAGCGATGGTCGGGGCCAAGTCGATCGAGTGCCAGCCCAACAGAAAAAAGCTTGCGGACCGAACCCATGAGGAATTTGCGGTCGCCACCGAGTTGGTAAACGACTTCGCCCGATTCCAAATCGACCACGCGCAGCCCCCACGTGCCCGATTTGTAGATCGGCTTCTCGATAATTGCCTTCAATTCTGTGGGCAGCTCTTTATCGGCTCGTGCGGCATTCGTGCAGAGCAGCAGACCGATTGTCAGCAAGGCTGCACCAAGCAACATGCGGAAACTCATGAAGTGCCTTCTTTATTTTGACGCCAAACAATTGCGAGGCAAACGATAAGCAGAATCGGTACGAGGACATCCGTCCAAAACCAACTGCCTGCGTTGCCGGGAGCGAAGTTCTTGGCGACGATCATTTGCCGAATGTGGCCGATGGCGTCGCCCCAGTACCACACGATGGCCGCGATGGCGGCGGCCAGGCGGAAACTATAGTCCCCCCAAAAGCCTAGCACACCCAGAACACCCACGGTGAGGTCGGCAATGCCCACTTCATACTGAAACGGGCTAACAGCCCAGCCATTATTAGCTGCGGAAACGGCCGGAAAAAACACGTGGATGATGAACGTATAAACACCCTGTCCACCGATCGACAATAGAAGCAACCAACCGAAGAGCGTATTGACGAAGCTCGGTTGCCGTTTGTGGACCAGCCCCCAACTAATGCACGCGGCAACGATCGCGGCAATCAGCAGCACCACATTGAAATTGACAAATAATATACGAATGAGTTTTTCGATCATTTAGGAACGCGTCAATAATAATTCGGAATAACCACAGAGGCACGGAGGACACGGAGGATGAAGCAGGGAGCGTGGAGCAGGGAGAGCACGTAGCGTGAGTGCTGACAGGATGCGGGATCGTGGATGCAGGAGGCAGGGTATCCTACTGAATGCCTTGGCCCTGCTCCCCGTATCCACCATCCTGAATCCTACGTGCCCTCTGTGCCTCTTGTGGTTATTCTGAAGCACCCACGCTACGTGCTGTCAGGCTGGAAAGCCTGGCCTACTTTTTGTGCCTCTTCGTGGCCAGTCTAGTGTGTTTTTAGGTTTACCGTTCTGTGATGCCGCTAGCTGGTTGGACGGCGTTGCCGCCGCCGCTAAAGATTTTGTTTTGGCATCGGTCATCAGCGGAACGCAAACTCAAAAGATGCTCTAAAAAAATCTTCCGAATCTTCTCCGTGCTCTCCGTGCCTCTGTGGTGAATCCCCTCTGCCGAAGTTATTTTTGAGCCATCCTTAATGAATCGGCTACGGATCAATAATCGTCGATACGGTTAGGCATTCAGCTTCACGCTCGGGTCATCGGCCACGTTGACCCACACGTGGACGTGCGGCGCACCGCGATAGTGCCATACGAAACTGGGACCTTCGATGCGCCAGTTGTCCCACACGCCGTCTTTGCCGATATCGCCCTGGGCATAGTAGGCAAGGTGGCAAGCATCGAGGCCACCTTGAGCTTTCAGACACTTAGTGACCTCGTCGCGATCACTCGTGCGATACGGTTCGACGAGCATGGCCATCACCTTTTGTAAATGCTCTTTTTGATCGCCGGATAGTTCGCTAACGGCGATGCCTTGGAAATCGCCGTTCTTGCCACGGAAACCGACTTTGCTTTCGCCGGGCAAACCTTGGCGGACCAGCGCTTGTTCCTGTTGGTGCGAATCGAGCATTTGGTAAAGCTTGTTCGCGGCCTGGGCTTGCGGCCAAAACACGTTGCCCGGGTGATGGGCTTCTTCGTCGAACGACTCGGCGGCATGGCCGTAAAAGATCGGCCCGCCGAAGGCCACATGGTCGGCCGTGTTACCGTCGCAACGGATCGTCATGTGCCGGCCCGTCATCACGAATTCAAATTTGTCGCTGCCTGGTTCGCCGAAGATCGCGATGCTGTTCTGCTCGCCGTAACCACCGGCGTCGTCGGTGAGCTGCTTGTCGATGCGTTCATGCCATTCGGGGCTAATGATCCCCTCGAAAACTTTGCGAATGAGGTGTTGCTGATCCTTCGTATAGAAGTCGCCATCGTTCACGACGTAGTCGGTAATATCCCAATTGGCAGAGACACGGGTGCGCAGCAGGCCACGGTCTTTGTCGGTGTGGTCCCAGGCGAAGCAGATCGCTTCGCGCTGCTTAGGGGTGAGTGTTTCGTACAGAAGTTTCACAAAGGACTCTGGGGTGGACGCCGCAACGGCACCGGCTGCGCCGCTCACCGCTTCGGCTGCCCATAAGCGACCGGTCGGGAGAATCCCGCTCAATGCGCCTGCCCCCAGTGCGATACCGCTTGCGGTTAGGAACTGCCGCCGCTGCATGGGGCGAGGCTGGGACTCGTTGCCGCAGCAATCGCAGGTGGATTTCACGGTAACGGAGCCGATGTCCTTCGAGTTGGTGCCCGAGATTTCCATGGCATTTCCTTTGAGATTGCGAGGCGGGAGGATCGTAGCGGGGTGATGCATGTCATTAGAGCGGAATTGTGCGCGAAACGCAAAGTAGCAGGCGTGCGCGAATGCCTCTACTACTTTGACTTACGCGAGCTGTTAAAACATGCTGTAGGAGGCCTCTCTGAGGCCGATTACGATCCGCATTTGAAAGCGATATCGGCGTCGGAGACGCCTCCAACATCGGCATGAGGCACCAGGGGAGAGCAATTTTTGAACCACAAAGGCACAAAGACACGAAGAAGAATTACTGATTTAGGATTCAGGATGGTGGATGCGGGGAGTAGGGCCAAGGCATTCAGTAAGATACCCTCCCCCCTGTATCCACTATCCCGCATCCTACAAATACTTCGTGCCCTCCGTGCCTCCGTGGTTATTCTGAATTATTACTGACGCGTTCCTTAGCAATTCACTTCTTCTGGCACCTGCCGCAGAAAAAAGTGGAACGCTGGGCTTGGACGATTCTCACCACTTCGCTGCCCGTGCCACAGCGGGGACAGAGTTTTCCTGCTTTGTCGTAAACGCGGTGATGATTCTGATAGCCGCCGTGTTCGTTGAGCGCGTTACGATAGGTGCCGTTGCGTCGCAGTGTGGAACCTTCGTATCGGATCGCTTTTTGCAGAACTTCGAGCGTGGCGTCGGCGATGGCATCCCATTGATTGTGGGTGATGCGATTGCACCGCTTGGCCGGGTGGACACTGGCCAAATGGAGAATTTCGGAGGCGTACATGTTGCCGATACCGGCAATGGCTTTCTGGTCGAGCAGCCCGACTTTGACGGCGCGGGCGCTGCGCCCCAATTGCTGTTTGAGCAAATCGCCTGTGGCGAGCAGCGCATCGGGGCCCAGTTTGTCGGGGCCGTAGGCGATGTCAAATTCTTTTTTGGAAAGAAGGCGAACACTGCCGAGCCCTCGGCGGTCCCAATACATGAACTCGGGGACTGCCTTGCTGGTTAGGGCGCAGCGAAATCGCAAATGCTGCCAGCTTGGCGGATCGGCAACGAGCACGAGCCCCGTCATTCGCGGTTCGAGCACGATGGCATCGCCCGAGTCGAGATGCACGATCACCCGTTTCCCCACGCGACCGACATCGGTGACCTTGCAGCCAACGGCGCGCTCGCGAAAACGATCGATTCGCGGCGTGACGGCAATGGGCCGACGTTCGCAGGCGACCCGTTCGACGTCTTTGATGCGCGACCCGACGATGCCCAAAATGCCGCGGCGCATGGTTTCGACTTCGGGAAGTTCAGGCATGGCTGATTACTTCGTGTGTTGGTTATGATTTTTTTGTCCGCAGATGACGCAGAGGATCGCAGATAATTGGCTTACGATTGGCAAACTTTGCAATCTCCCGGCCCATCTGTGAATATCTGCGTCATCTGCGGACTAACAAAAATACAATCCCTGTTATTGTGGGCATCGAATCGGATGCAGTTGTCCACGCCCTTGATTCTCTCGCCTTGGCAGTCGAGAATCAACGAAGGAGTTTTTCAACCGATGTCGACTGCACAAGCAACCCCGCAAGTTCCGAATGAAGCCGGCCGATTTGGCGATTTTGGCGGCCGCTACGTTCCCGAGACACTCGTCCGCGCGCTCGATGAGCTAGCGGTGGAATACGACAAAGCGTGCCAGGATGCGGCGTTTCAATCGGAATTCACTTCGCTGTTGAAAAATTACGTGGGTCGGCCATCGCCGCTCTATTTCGCACGGCGGTTGAGCGAAGAATGTGGCGGCGCGCAAATCTGGCTCAAGCGCGAGGATTTGAATCACACCGGCGCTCATAAGATCAACAACACAATCGGCCAGGGCTTGCTCACGCTGCGGATGGGCAAGAAGCGCGTGATTGCCGAAACAGGCGCGGGCCAGCATGGCGTGGCCACGGCGACCGCTTGCGCCCACTTCGGACTTGAATGCGTTGTGTACATGGGTGAAGAGGATATCCGCCGTCAAGCGCCCAATGTGTTCAGCATGAAACTTCTGGGGGCCGAGGTGCGGCCCGTATCGAGCGGCTCGCGCACGCTACGAGACGCCATCAACGAAGCGATGCGCGATTGGATGTCGAGCGTCGAAACCACGCATTACATTTTAGGGTCGGTCGTGGGGCCGCATCCGTTCCCGCGGATCGTTCGCGATTTTCAATCGGTGATTGGCCGCGAGGCGATCGAGCAATCGCGCGAGCAAATCGGACGGCTGCCGGATACGGTGGTGGCTTGCGTCGGTGGTGGCAGCAACGCGGCTGGCATATTCTACCCGTTTGTGCCTCATGCCGAGGTGGCACTCGTGGGTGTGGAAGCGGGCGGACGCAGCGACAAGCCGGGCGACCATGCGGCACCGTTGAGTCACGGTCGGCCGGGCGTTCTTCACGGCAGCTACAGCTATGTGATGCAGGACGACGACGGCCAAACGTGCGACGTGCATTCGATGTCCGCCGGCCTCGACTATCCGGGCGTCGGCCCCGAGCACAGCTATTGGAAAGACACGGGCCGTGTTCATTACACGAATTGCCTCGATCGCGATGCCATGACTGCCTTCGATGCGCTAGCTCGCAATGAGGGTATTCTGCCTGCGCTCGAAAGCAGCCATGCGGTGGCGAAAGCCATGGAACTCGCCCGTGGCAAGAACAAAGACCATGTTATCGTCGTGTGCCTCTCTGGCCGCGGCGACAAAGATGCCGCCGAAATCGCGCGCCTTAAAGGCGTAAAACAGTAGACGGCCAAACTTCTCCCGAGATCATCCAACCGTGTCGCAGATAGACCAACTATTCACGAAGCTCCGCAACGAGAAACGCAAAGCACTGATGCCGTTCATTACGGCCGGCGACCCCGACTTGTCGTTCACGAGCGACGTTCTGCAAGAAGTGATTCGCCGTGGGTGCCATCTTTGCGAAGTGGGGATTCCGTACAGCGACCCCATCGCGGACGGCCCCGTCATCCAGGCCAGCTACACCCGTGCGCTCGCGCACAAAATCAAACTGGGCGATATTCTGGATACGCTTGGCGATGTGGCCCCGAAAGTAAAGGCACCACTCGTCACGATGGTGAGCTATGCCATCGTGTATCGGCATGGCCTCGAGGCTTATGTATCTGACGTGGCCAAACGCGGGCTGGCTGGGCTCATCGTGCCCGACTTACCGGTGGAAGAATCGGCCGAGCTTGCCGCGATCTGCAAACGTCGCGACGTTAGCCTCATTCAACTGGTAACACCGACCACGCCGCGCGAGCGGGCGGTGCGCATCGCCAACACGTCGACCGGTTTTCTGTACTACGTTTCGGTCGCTGGCATTACGGGCGAACGAACCGAATTGCCGCCGGAGCTGGTCGATAACGTGGGTTGGTTGCGGACGCAAACCGAGTTACCGATTTGCATTGGTTTTGGCATCAGCAAGCCGGAGCATGTGAAGCTGCTCGCCCCCGTGGCAGATGGGCTCATCGTCGGTTCGGCCATCGTGCGACGTATTGCCACCGCAGCCGATGAGCCACGCGATCAAGTGCTGAGTGAGGTGGGCGACTACGTGGCGGAGCTGCTTCGAGCGCTGGAGTAGATAGTTTTTTGCTTTGTTGAAAACATGCCTCATGCAGATGTGGGAGGCGTCTCCGACGCCGATACCGCTTTCAAGTGGTACACGTAATCGGCCTCGGAGAGACCTCCTACAGCATGGTTTCAACAAAGCAAAAAGTATTCTAGTTCGCGCCTTTATCGGCACTAGGTGGGCTTTCGACGTCGAAGTCGATCCACTTCATGGCGCGGCGGAATGGCTCGATGCGGAGCATGACTTCGCCGTTTTGGAAGAGCCGCACGGTGCCTGTTGATTCGCTGACCGTAATGGCCACGGCCCCCGTGGCTCGGCTGATTTCAGCCGCCGCCCAGTGACGAGCACCGAATCCCTTGGGTAATGACAGGTCGGTCGATCGCGGTGCATTGATCTGCTGAGCCCCGGCAATCACATGGCCGTCGGACGACACGATGAACGCGCCGTCGAGCTGCGCGATTTCCTTCACCCCCTCACGCACTTTGGAGTCGGCCAAATTTCGTTCAGACCGGCTGTAGCCACGTAGCGGATCGAATCCCATGGGCCGGCATAAGCTCATTACTTTGCGGTGATCGCCGACGACGAAAAGCGTGCCGACCGGCTTGCCTTCGCGACCATCGCGGCCAACATCCACGGCCAAATCGACCACCAGCTTGAGTGTGTCGATCGGAATGCGAGTTTTAAGCTGTCGAAGGTCGCGGACCGTGAGTTGCCCCAAGTGCTCGCCCAGGCGGATGATGCTCAGCGAGTCGATCACCGTGGGTTCGAAACCGCTGTAGACGGCAACCACCGTTGCACCAGCTTGCAGAAGTTCGTCGGCGACCGCCTCGAGTAGCGCCTGGGTCAACCGTTCGTAAACAGGTGCCTCGGACGGCATGTTCAGCAGGATCGTGTCGAAATCCTCATCGTTCGAGCCATCCAGGGTTTCGGCCGTGTCGCCGGCTAGAATCACCGTGTGTTCGCCCGTGCATTGGCGTAATCTCGACCAATCCGTGGGCCGCTCCATAAGGAACAGCATGGCATCGGCATCGTGCGTGTCGGCCAGCCGGTTGGCTAGCTCGCAAAATGCCTGCAACTGATCGGTAAATTTACGAGGATACGCCATGAGTGCGAACAGGGTGCGGAACGAACGGCGACACGCGACCGAGGCAATGTAAACCGCCAGCCGTTGCAGTTCAATGCGGAAAAGCGGTTCCTGCTCGGTTATTCCACCGTAAAAGAATACGTCGCAAACCGGCAATAGGATGAACCGCGTATTCAGAAATATCGGTACGCGAGCCGGGGGCCAAAAACCAGTGGAAACCGCCTGTTTTCCCACGTAGGTCGGGCTTTCCAGCCTGACAGGAAGCAGCCATCGATCTTGTGCGAAACCATTCGCGTCAGGCTGGAAAGCCCGACCTACTAGCGGCGATTTTGTACCTGCACACGATTGGCGTTGTTCGTCGTCGAGCGCGGCTTCGGCTTATAAAGGGCTTCGTACTCCGCTCCGTCGAACGGCTGGAAGACGCGTTCGTCGTACAACAACAGCGCATGGGTGGCGTGCGACATGGGGCCCACTTCCCAATCGTTGTCGTATTTCGAGTACATGAGGTTCGCAAGATACGTTACCGCATTCACCATGCGTGGTTGACGCAATTCCTCATCATCAAGCGAATAACAGAGCCATTCGAGAATGTGCCCAGTCGTTTTAATGCGACGGTTGATATCGGAGTCGTCGCCCCGGCCATTGAACCATTGGGTGCTGAGGCTACCATCCCGGTTCTGCAGGCTGAAGGCATACTTATGATGTTTTTGTACGAAATCGTAGGCGTGCTGATATTCGCCATCGAGCGGCTCGCCGCGACGCTGGCGTGCCTTCACCGTAAGGCTCAGGCTCGACAGCCGATGAGTTCCGCCGCAAGCAGCCCCGCGCATGGGCTGGGATAATTCTTCGCGAATGAGGCGCGGAAAATTCCATTCCACGCCCTGGTCGTTCACCCAAGTGTCGTTGAGGTCCAAGTAATACTGGAACGCAAGCAGCTTGAAAGTGAGTTCTGACTTGGGATAGCAGGTTTTCTTCTCGGCTTCGATCAGGTCTTTGATCGTGAACTCGCGTTTGCCGACGCGGATCGGGTATTCATCCGACACGCGGCATTGGGCCAGCATGGCGAGCATCTGGCCCAGGTGTCCCTGCAGGCCCACGCCATATTTTGCGCGTAGTTCGCCCTTGGGATTTACGTAGAGCAGCGTCAAATTCTTGCATGGCTTGTTGTAGCAAAGCCAGCCGACACTAGTGACAGCCGGACCGCGCGGCCCCCCCTGACGGACACGACTATGGACACCGTAGGCCAGCATGCCGTGCATGACCTCCCACGGGTCGTTGTCGCGGCTGTTGAGTTGGCGGCGGTAGTAGCCTTTCAGCACGCCGCGTACTCGGCCGCGCAAGTTCACCAATTGCTTAGTGAGTGGCGGCGGAGTTGGCTTCTTAGCTTCCTGGGCCGCGGTGTCGTCGCCTGAGATGTCGCTGATCGACGAGCCGGTCGAAGCGGTTTTAGACCGGTCGCTAGCGGCGTTTTCCGTGTCGGCTGTGCCGTCTGTAATTTTCTCGCGCAGCATGCTGCCGAAACCGCCCCTGCCCTCAGCTTCGACGCTGTCGGCACTGCCGGATTCCTCAATCGAGTCGCTTTCGGCATACTCTTCATCGGCTACGTCGCTCGAGGCGCTGTCGTCCTGCTCTTCGTTGATAGGTTCAACCGACTTATCGTCGTTGGTTTGCAAGCTCGCGATATTCGAGCTCGACCACTGAAGTTGGCGTTCATCGCCACAGCCGCGTTCGAGGTATTGCTGTGCTGCCTTGAGAGAGGGGGCAATCGTTACCGACTCGACAGCCGAGCCACCCGACGGTTCATCGACGCCTTCCTTGGTGGAGGAATCGAGCTGAGGTGCCGCTGCGCTCCACGAGTCGTTATTAGACGCGGCGGACGGCTCGATTGGCCGCCAGCCATCAATGCCATCGGGCCGAATAGCAAGCCGAACACCGGGAGTGCTTTTGTGGAGTGCTCCCTCGCTGTTAAGCGATGTGGCGGTAGGCGTCGTTTGCAGGAGCGGCACGTTGGTTTGCTGCAGAACGTCCTGAAAAATGATTTGTTGTCGTGGATCGTGGGATTTAGCATCCACGGTGATACCGGGCTGTGGAGCAAAAGCCCATCCTGAATCCACCTGTTCTGCTCCGTTCTCGACCACGAGTACGCCACAAACGAGGAGCGACGTGGCTACCGTCAACGCTCGCTTGCGCCATTGCCGAAATGGCGATGCAGAGCGCGAAGTGGACTGAACATTGCGGCGGCGCATGACCATGAGGCGGCTTCTCGGCTGCAATCGATCTGAAACGGGCGAAGCTAAGTGGGAAACGCGTGACGCGCGGGGGCCTACGACAATTGATGCGGGTGGTTGACGAGGTCATAGCCAGGAGTAACCACGGTCGTCGTGGCGAATTCCTCCGCGTCGGTCCCTACCAAGGTATCGGGCCGTAGCGGACGGAAATTCAAGTCGAGAAACGACTTTGAGTCGCCGAGATAGAGGCCAGCGGAACTAGTGAAGCTTTGCGGGCAACACAATTTTTTTCAAAGCCCTGTTGCGTGCTAGCATGGCAACAGAGGGGCTTTGTATGCTCAGGCTTTGCCCAGAAACTTCGCTAAGCCGCAAGCGGCTGCGACAGCATTGTCTTCTCGACAAAAGAGGCTAACGCAATCGCTGAAACGGCGTTGCGTGGCGAATGCGATCGGCGATTGAAGG
>CAZTWS010000142.1:0-12052 GCA_964618225.1 uncultured Planctomycetaceae bacterium | reverse complement strand
ACTCTAACAAAACCGTCTGAGAGAGGGAGACAGTCCCATTTTGCTGCGAAGACTACGCAAAATCGGGACAGTCCCCGCCGGTTTTGTTCGAGTTCCTAAGTGTTCCAAGCACAATTCGTGGGTGCGGAAGCACCCACGCTGCTCTCCCTGCTCCTTTCTCCCCGCTTCATCCTCCGTGTCCTCCGTGTCTCTGTGGTTTACAAAAAAACCAAAGAGCCAGGAAGGGCATGCAAAGTTTAGGCAGTGTGGGGAATGGGGCTTTCCTGGTACTCGGGGGCGGGGACGCCCCGGCTCGCTTTTCGGGGGGAATGGAGCGGGGAGCGAGGGGCGGGGAGTGGGGAGTGAGTGGGGTACAATGGGCGCATGCGGTTTGTGTTGTTGTATCACGATTGCCCGGGCGGTTATGTGCGGCCGTCGCATTGGGATTTGATGCTTGAGTCGGGGGGAGTGTTGCGCACTTGGGCGCTGCCGCGCCTGCCGGCTGCGTGGTGTGCTGCGCGATTAAGGACGGCGGAGTTGTATCCGGCGTGTGCCGAAGTGGCGAATGAGAATCGTGTGGTGGCCGAGCGGTTGGCTGACCATCGCGTTGATTATTTAGAGTACGAAGGGGCGGTTCGTGGCGAGCGTGGAGAAGTGCGTCGGGTTGATGCGGGCGAGTATGTGATGGTGGAGGATGGTGAGGAGGAGTTGCGGGTGGAGGTTTTGGGAGAGTTTATTCGAGGTGTGGTTGAGATTGGTAAGGGGGAGATGATTGTGGGAGGGGGAGTGGGTGGCATGCTTTCACGCGATAGCGGGTAAGCATGCCTACGCCTCGAAGGCGAAGGCATGCCCCCATGAATCAATACCGACGGATCGTTAATCGATTGCTTCTTGCATTTCGGGCTCTGTCTCGACGTTGGGGGCATCGTCTGTAATCGTTGTCCGGCGAGCGACTTTTAATCCGCCGCCTTTGTTGCTTGGGGAGAGGTTTACCTCGTAGTCGTCGAGGGTGAATTCCGATTCGGATTGCGGATTGTTATCGCTTGTCGTGTTGGCCGTTTGTTGGGGAGACGAGCGTAGTTCGGTATGGCCGGAGACATAGAGTTCGCTGTCGCCGAGTGAGATGGCGTCGATGTGGAGATGAGGATCGCCCGAGTCGTCGTCGCCGTGTAACTCGACGAGGGCGACCGGTTCGCCACTTTGTTGAGTCCAACGGACGGGTAGTTCGAGTTTTTGGCAGGTAGTGGCGATTTCGTCGGCAAGCCGCATGATGGGAAGCGGCAGTGCGCCGGCTCGGACCGACATGAGCCGGATGGCGACGGTGCCATTTTCGGTGAGGAACACAGAGGCGTCGACGGTGATGACCGTGTCGATGCCGCCCGAGTTGGTGCGGAAGCCAAGGGTGAGTGCGTCTTTGGTGATCGCGATGCGAGGATCGTGGAAGTTGGCTGGTAGAGCGTCGTCTTGGCTTTGAGCGAGTTGGGTTGCCAGCCAGCCGTTGATTTGGTCGGCGGTAAACAGGGCGCGCCACGTGCCTTGTTGGCGGGCATCGCTGTAGAGGGCGGTGGCGCGGCTTTCGAGTTCGCGGCTGCCACGTTCTAGCACTTCGGGGTGAAGCTCCAGGGCCTGTTTATAGAACGGGCGGACCTGACGGGCAGCGTAGTAGGCGGAGCCGACGAAACCGGCGACGGCTAGAGAGAGCGTTAGCGCACCGAGTGCGATAAGGCGAGTTTTGCGGGCCATTTTCTGTTCCTCGCACGCGGTGATGGCTCACGAGCAGTGGTGTTCATTCCGCAGTGCGGGGAATGGTAGGGAGCGGTTGGGGGGAGGTCAATGTTGAGGAGCGAGGAGTGAGGGGGGTAAGCTGCGAGCGGTTGGGGGGAGGGTGCTAGCGAGGAAGGGGCTGGGGGAGTCGATGTTGACGGGTGCTGGCAGGGCTCTAAAATGCGGAACTCTGGTTTGGTGGGGGCACGGAGGCGGTGTGCGCTAAGCCGCGAGCGGCGGTGACGCGGAAGTGGTTCAGGAAGAGAAGTTAAGGAACAAGAATCGTCATTGTTTTGTGAGTAGGGTTTTGGCTGAGCAAGTGGAAAATATGACGGGTGGCGATTGGCAGGCGGCGCGGCGGGAGAAGCTGCGACGAATTGCCGAGTTGGGGCATGATCCATGGGGATCGCGGTTCGATGATCACTCGTCGATTGCCGAACTTCGTGCGCGGACTGGTGAAATTGTTTTGAAGCTGGCCGACGGCACGACCAAGCCGTTGCCGGATTTGGAAAACGCGGGCGAGGGGGTTGATTTTCGCAGGTGGCTGAGCGAGCAAGGAGCAGGCGAAGTTTCGGGACCGCAGGTGCGGGCGGCGGGGCGGATCGTGCTGCATCGGGATAAGGGCAAGCTGCAGTTCATCGACATTCGCGACATGACGGGGCAGATTCAACTATTTGTCGGCCAGCAGCAAGTGGGCGACGACTGGGAGCTGTGCAAGTGTCTCGATTTGGGCGACATCATCGGCGTGGACGGTGAGTTGCGACGCACGAAAACGGGGGAGCTGTCGATCTTTGCCAGCCGGGTTCGGGTGCTATCAAAGAGTCTGTCGGCACCGCCGGAGAAGCATCATGGGCTTACGGACCCCGAGTTGCGCCAGCGGCTGCGGTTCCTGGATTTAACGTATGGCGAAGGCGTGATGCCGCGGTTTTTGAATCGCACGAAGATCGTGCGCTCGATCCGCGAGACGCTGCACCAGCGCGGGTTCGTGGAGGTCGAAGGCCCGACGTTGCACTCGATTGCTGGCGGCGCGGCGGCACGGCCGTTCAAGACGCACCACAACGCGCTGGATATCGATTTGTATTTGCGCATTGCTCTGGAATTGCACCTGAAGCGGCTGATGGTGGGCGGCATGGAGCGCGTGTATGAGCTTGGCCGCGTGTACCGAAACGAGGGGATTAGCCAACGGCATAACCCTGAATTCACGATGCTCGAAGCATACCAGGCGTACGGCGATTACCAGACGATGATGGATTTAACCGAGGCGTGTATCGTGGATGCGATTCGCGCAACGGGGCAACCGACAGTGCTTGCATGGGGCGAGACGACGATCGACTTCACGCCGCCGTTCGCACGGAAGACGTATGATGAAGTGATTCGCGAGCACGCGGGGATCGATCCGAACGATGAGGCGGCGGTCGAGGCCAAGGCGAAGGCGTTGGGCCTGGAGACGGCGGGCAAGCACCCGGATGTGATCAAGAGCGAAGTGTTCGAGGCGGCGGTTGAGAAGCGGCTGAAGGGGCCGATTTTTGTGACGGATTACCCGGCCAGCATTTGCCCGTTGACGAAGCGGAAGGCGGATAATCCGGCCGTGGCGGAGCGGTTTGAATTGATCGTGGAAGGTATGGAGATCGCGAACGCCTACACGGAGTTGAACGACCCGGACCTGCAGGAGGAGTTGTTCAAAACTCAGCTAGCAGGTTTGGCGGATGAAGAATCGATGGCAAAAATGGATAACGACTTCATTCGTGCTTTACGCTATGGTATGCCGCCGGCGGGCGGGTTGGGGCTGGGCATCGATCGCCTGGTGATGCTGCTGACGAACTCGCAATCGATTCGGGATGTGATATTGTTCCCGCTGTTGAAACAAGAGGCGTAGGGGGAAGGTATAAGGCGTGAGTCGTAAGTTGATGAAGGCTTTCGGCTATTTACTTACGACTTAAACCTTACGACTTACGCCTTAACTCCCAAGGATGGGATTTATGTATAAGGTTTTGCTTTGCTGGCGGTATCTGCGGTCGCGGTATATTGCGCTGGCTTCGATCGTGAGCGTGATGCTCGGCGTGGCGACGATGATCGTCGTGAACGCCGTGATGCAGGGTTTTACGCACGAGATGCAGGACCGGATGCACGGGATCCTGTCGGATATCGTGTTCGAGAGCCCTTCGTTTAATGGTTTTCCGGATGCGGACAAGCGCATGGCGGAGATTCGCGAAGTAGCAGGGAAGTACATTGAGGGGATGTCTCCCACGGTGCATGTGCCGGCCATGCTGAATTATTCGGCAGGAACGCAGGAGATCACGCGACAGATCACGATCATCGGCGTTGATGAAAAGACGTATGCGTCGGTGAGCGATTTTGGAGATTTTTTGCAGCATCCCGAGAATCGCAATCAGCTTAATTTCGAGCTGAAAGACGGTGGTTACGATACTTACGATCACCAGATTGAAGACACTTCACGAGCGTTACCGAGGACGCCGATGAAGATGGCCGGCTGGCCCTATCGAAAGCGGCTGGCGGAGTTTTCGAGGGCGATTACGGTACCGGAGGATGCACTGAGTGCGAATCCATTTCATAAAGTGCCACCGAAGACGGGCGAGGACGAGGGGACGAAGTTCGATCCGACCAAAGAGCAGCACACGGGCGCGGTATTGGGGATCGGGCTGTGTGCATATCGAACCTTAGAGGGTGGCGACGGGTTTCACACGTTGCCTGGTGGCGATGTGGAGATTAGCTACCCAGCAGCTAGCAAACCGCCAAAAGTGCTGAGCGCCAAGTTCACGATCGTGGACCTCTACGAAAGCAAGATGAGCGAATTCGACTCGAATTTTGTTTTCGTGCCAATTCGCAAAATGCAAGAACTACGTGGAATGATCGACCCGACGACACAGGTCGCGAATTGCAACGCGATTCAGATTCGGTTGAAACCAGGCGTCGATTTGAACATGGTGCGCGACTTGTTGCGAGAGAATTTCGCGCCGCACGTTTATAGAATCAGCACGTGGCAAGATAAAGAAGGCGCGCTACTCGCGGCAGTGCGAATGGAAACGCTGATTCTGAACATCTTGCTGTTCTTGATCATCGCCGTGGCCGGGTTTGGGATTCTGGCGATCTTCTGCATGATCGTGTTCGAGAAGACGCGGGATATCGGTATCATGAAATCGCTCGGTGCCACGGGCTGGGGCGTGTTGGGGATTTTTCTCAGCTACGGGCTGGTGCTTGGAATAGTGGGCGCGGGCGTGGGATTGGTCGTGGGGCTGTTGCTCGTGGCGTACATCAACGAGGTGGCTGATCTTGTGGCGTACGTGACGGGGCAGCCGGTGTTCGACCCGGCCGTTTACTACTTCCAGAAGATTCCGGCGATTGTGGAATTTTGGACCGTGTTCTGGATCGTTTCCGGCGCACTTTCGATCGCGGTCGTGGCGAGCATCATGCCGGCCATGCGAGCGGCACTCCTTCATCCGGTACAGGCGCTGCGCTATGAATAAATTGACATCGTTTTATCCGGCCGATCGACAGGGCGACGTGGATGCAGCGGACGTGCCGTTGATTCCGATCGGTGCGCGCCGTACGACGAATGGGCATGCGCCGATTGCGGAGACATATTCGATTGGAAGTATGCCGAGTAACACTGCGATGAATGGCAGTGGTGGGGATTTGCTTCACACGCGGACCGGTACGATGCACGAGAATGGAGCGGTGCAGAGTTCGGTGAACGAGTTAATCGCGGCGCATTATGTGCGGAAGTCGTATCGCCGTGGCGAGTTGGCGATTCCCGTGTTGCAGGGGGTGTCGCTGGCGGTGGAAAAAGGCGAGTTTTTGGCGATCGTGGGGCCGAGCGGTTGCGGTAAGACGACGCTGCTGCACCTGTTGGCGACGCTCGATCGGCCGGATTCGGGCGAGATTTGTTTCGAGGGGAATCGAATCGATAACTTGCCGACGGGAGGTCGCGACATTCTCCGCAATCGGTACTTCGGCATGATTTTCCAGTTCTATCATTTATTGCCGGAGCTAACGGTATTCGAGAATGTGTTGATGCCGGCGATGATTGGGGACGGCATTTTCGGTTACTTGGCGAAGCGGAAGAGTCGCCGGGAGATGGCGCGGCAGATGCTGGACTTGGTGGGGTTATCGCACCGTTTGAAGCACAAGCCGCGGGAACTTTCGGGCGGCGAGATGCAGCGGACGGCGATTGCCCGTGCGTTGGTGTCGAATCCGCGTTTGCTGCTGGCGGATGAGCCGACGGGGAATTTGGATAAGCAAACGGGCGAGGAAATCATGGCGATTCTGCATCGGTTGAATCGCGAGCAGAACCTCACTATAGTCATGGTGACGCACGACCAGCGGATTGCCGATCAGGCGGACCGAACGATTACGTTGGTAGACGGCCGAGTCGTGGCGGCGTGAACCGGGCGGCGGTAGTGGTTGTCTGGTTTTATACTTTGCGTGCTTTCGAACTCTATCAATCTTGATGGATTATGTCGCGGCAGATTTATATCAGCGGAAAGTTTGTGCCGCAGGAAGACGCGAAGATCAGCGTCTATGATCACGGCCTGTTGTACGGCGACGGCGTGTTTGAAGGCCTCCGCAGCTACCAAGGTAAAGTGTTTCGGCTCGAGGAACACATCGAGCGGTTGTACGAGTCGGCTCGGGCGATCTGGCTCGAGATTCCGATGGCGCAAGATGCGATGTGCGAGGCCGTGAACGAGTTGGTGCGCATCAATAAGATCGAAGACGGGTATATTCGCCTAGTGGTTACTCGCGGTGCGGGCACGCTGGGGCTCGATCCGAATCGCTGTAGTAATCCGCAAGTGATCATTATCGCGGATGTGATTTCGCTGTATCCGAAAGAGCTTTACGAGAAGGGCCTCGAGATCGTCACGGTAAGCGTGCAGCGAATGAGCCCGGCGGCGCTCAGTCCGCGGATTAAATCGCTCAACTACCTCAACAATATCCTGGCAAAGATCGAAGGTTTGCAAGCTGGCTGCATCGAAGCACTCATGCTGAACCACAAAGGTGAGGTGGCGGAGTGTACGGGCGATAATATCTTTCTGGTTCGTAAAGGTGTTCTTTACACGCCGTCGTTGGATGCGGGGATTTTAGGCGGCATTACGCGCGATGCGGTCGTTGAATTGGCGCGCGGAGCGGGCATCGAAGTGCATGAGACGGCTCTCACGAAGCACGACGTTTACATTTCGGACGAGTGTTTTTTGACCGGAACGGCCGCCGAGGTGGTGCCGGTGGTGAAAGTGGATAGCCGCACGATTGGCAACGGCAAGCCGGGGCCGATGACGCGCGATTTAGAGGCGCGATTTAAGAAGCTTACGCGAGAGTAGGGTAATCCCCAAGCAGAAGCGACGACTGGACTGGGAGTGTTGCGCTAAGCCGCGAGCGGTTGGTGGGGCGGAGCTTACTTCTTGCTGCTTTTGTTGCCTTTATCGCGAGTGAGGTGCGAATAGTCCTCGTTGGTGACCGCTCGGTAGCTAGCCAGGTTGTTTTGGACGTCGTCGATCCGGGTCAGGTCTTGCTGCGACAGAAGCCAGGTGAAAGCGTGTTCGGCACGCAACGGCTTATCTTCGCCCGAGCGGCGTAACTCAACAGTTGTGGGAATCGCTTTGTATCGAGAGAGCGATTTGTTCAATTCTAAGCGTGGCTGCGGGGGTGCGCTGCCGGAGAGGAGCGTGTTCAGCCGAGCGTACCAGTCGAGAAATTCTCGGTACTCGGAGGCACCCTTCGGGTTTTTGGCGGGTTCCGTGTGAACAGTGTAGCTCTCGATGTGGCTGGCGAGGACGAGTTGCCCGCTGCCAGGCTCGAAAGATTCCTTGAAGTCGGGGTTGGCACTGAATTTGAGATAAGCCTGAGACTGCTCAGAGGCCCATTTTTGCAGGTTTTGAATGGCCGTTTCGAGACGATCGGTTTCGATATCGGTGCGAATGCGATGGTTGTTATCGAGCAGGATGAACCGGCCCGGCTTGCTGCCATTGGGGCGGATGAAGACCGCGGTTTGATCGGGCGATTGCAGGAAGTCGTAAACCTTGCCGTTGTGGAACAGCGTGGTGGTTTCGTTGAGGGGCGTTTTGTCGTCGCCGTGGAAGACCTTGGTTTCGACGCGGAAATTCTCGGCGACGAGCTTGGTGTGTGTGGCAAAGATCCCCGTACAGGCCGTGAAGCAGAGGATAGCCAGGAATCGCAAACGGCGACGGATGGCAACTGAAGAGAGGGCCATTTTACGCTCCACGTACTTTATTTTTCATGCGTCTGGCGCAGCGAACCGGTGGGCTGCGCCGAGGCGGGGAGCATAGTGATGCAGGAGCTATGGCGTAAAGATCGGTTCCGAGGGTGCTAGCGGGGGCGCCAAGCCGCGAGCGGCTTTTTCGAGGGTTAGCCGAAGTAATCGGGTTCGTTGCCCGGTTTCCACTTGATGTTGCAGCCGATGCTGGGGCGTTGCTCGTGGCTGAGCTCTTTGCCGGCTAGCACGGCGTCGACAGCATCGCGGAGGTCTTTGCCGGTAATCGGTTTACCGCTATCGGGTCGGCTGTCGTCGAATTGGCCGCGGTAGACGAGCCGGCGATCGGCGTCGAACAGGAAGAAGTCGGGCGTACATGCAGCGCGATACGCCTTGGCTACTTCTTGTGTTTCGTCGTAGAGGTAAGGGAACTGATAGCCACGTTCTTCGGCTTCGCGCACCATTTGCTCGGGGGAATCGGCCGGGTGGTTGGCAACATCGTTGGAGCTAATACCCACGACGGCTAAGCCCTTGGGCATATACTCATTCGCGAACTGGGCGAGCGGATCTGCCAGATGTTTCACGAACGGGCAATGGTTGCACATGAACACCACGAGCAGGGCGGAAGAGCCGTCGAAATCGCTGAGTGATACGGTTTTGCCATCCACATTCACGAGGGAGAAATCGGGGGCCTCGGTACCTAGATTCAACATGGTGCTGGCAGTACGGGCCATTATAGTAACTCCGATTGTATGTGATTCGTGAGTGGGCGAACGCGTGGGCAGGGCCCGGAAGGTCGTTGTGAGGCCATTGCACGCGGGTATCCGCCAGTATTTCCGGGATGTGGCGGCTCGGCAACCCGTGCAAGGCGAAGAGGGTGGCGTAAGTTAAGAGAGTTCAGGCCGCGGCACGCGGAATATGCCTGCTACGGATGCGTTGACAGCGGCAGGAGGCTCCTTATAATTCACAGCCAACAAGGAGCCTGCGGGCTCATCAAGGAGAAGTTTGCCATGGGTGTTCCAGAATTCGACGACAATAACTTTGACCAAGAAGTGCTTCAATCGGACCAGCCTGTGCTGGTTGATTTCTGGGCTCCGTGGTGCGGGCCGTGCCGCATGATCGCTCCGGTGATCGAAGAATTGGCCAAGGAGAACGCCGGTACGATCAAGATCGGCAAGCTCAACACGGATCAGGGCCAAAGCATCGCGATGAAGTATGGCGTCGATGCGATTCCGACGTTGATCTTCTTCAAGAACGGCGAAGTGGTCGAGCGCATTCAAGGCGTGAAGCCGAAGTCGCGGTTGCAAGAAACAATCGATTCGATCATCGCCTAGGTTCGGGCGCAGCTGTTGACGCTGCCTGTTGGCGGCCTTTCTTGTATTGGTGCGCTTTTGAGGTTATTGCGCTAAGCCGCTAGCATTGCGCGCGGGGGGTGCGCAAGTATGGGGCGGTGTAAAGAAGCGGACGGCTGTACGCGGGTGGGGGCCAATCTTTAGCGAAATTCGGTTTTGAGTGGAGTTTTTGCCGGAGCGGCGCCGATGGGGAATGGAGTTAAGGTTTACCGGTTAGGAGGACTATGCCGGTAGACACGCCAGCTTTTCCCCAAGCGAGCGAGCTATCATGGTAAGCCACGATGAACCCGGTAATGAATCGGCCCACCTCAACTCCGACGTGCGAATCGATCAGGCGCATGCTTCGAAGCCAAAAATCATTCATGCGGCTGCGCGAGGAAGTAGCGTGCCAGCGGTCGTGGCAGGGGCTCCTATCGAAGCCGAATCGACCAGCTTTGAGGTAGAGCACTCCCTGGAGCAGTTGCGGGAGCATGCGGCTCAGTTGGCCGACCGGTTGCAATCGGAGCAAACATCGCTCGATCGCCGCGAGCGTACGATTGTGGCCCAAGAGGCCGATCTTGAAGCGAAATGGCAAAATGCACGGCAGTGGATGAGCGAGCGCCAGCAAGAACTGGATGAGCGTGCCGAAGCACTGAGTGCCAGGGAGCAGGAACTGATCGAGCGCGAAGCGTTGGCCGAGGATCGTGCCATTCAGCTCACCCAAGTGCGCGAAGAAGCACTTGCCGAACGCGAACATCGTATCACCCTGAAAGAGGGTGAGATCGATCGCATTAACGAGGAGATTCTTGCCCGATTGGCTGCGCTCGACGAGGATCGCGCCGCATGGGATGAGCGGCATGCAGAACTCGAGGCTCGCGAAGTGGCGACAGAAGCGCGGCATCGCGAATTAGATCAGCGGCAAGCACAGTTGTATCGCGATATCGAGCAATTCAATGCGTTGAAATCGAGCGAGGAGAAACGCATCGCGGAAATCGAACGCCGAGAGGCGAAAGTTGCCGATTGGGAACAGCGGCTGCGAGCACAGGGTGCCCAACTCGAAAAACAGACCGATTCGTTGCGGGCTCGCGCGGGTGAACTCGAAATGGAGCGCGCCGAGTTCCGTAAGTCATTGGCAGAGTTGGATGCACGCCGCGAAGAGTTAGAAACGGCAGAGCGGCAACTCGAATTCCGCCATCAAGAAATTCAAACAGCACTTGAGCGTTATGAGCGGCTTGGCGTGACAGAAGAACGAATGAACGAGCTAAAAGAAGAAGCTCGTAAATACGCGGCTCGCCGTCGGTACTTGGACGAGGCCGAGACGCAGCTATCACGCGAGAAGGAAGAAGTTGCTCAGCAGATTCGCGACTTGGCCGCTCAACGCCGGCAATGGGATGAGCACACGATGCGCGAGCGCCGGGCCATGGTGGCGCAGGAGCAATTGGCCCAGGCCGATCGTCAGCATCGCTCGGCTCAGCTCGATCAGCGTGAGGCAGAGATCGATGCGCGTGAGAATGCGCTGGCTCAGTTGCAGGCTGAATTGCGTGGCACGCAGCGCGAAGTGCTAGAAATGCGATTAGCCACGGAAGAAACTTGGGCGCAACTTTCGGGTGCTTTGGCACCGGCTAGTTTAACTCGATCGATTTCGCAGGTGCGATCGAAATTGGCCGATCATTACCGCAACACGCTGGATGATATTGCGAGCCGATCGCAACAGCTCGAGGCAGTGCGAAGGGATTTGGCGCAACAACTGGCCGCTATCGAGGAACAGCGGCAGGAATTAGCTGGCTGGGCTGAGCGCCGCCACTGCGATATCGAAGAGCAGGCGGCTCGGTTAGTGGCTCGCGAGCAAGAGCTCGATCGCCAGCAGCACCATTACGAGCAAATGGAGTCGCAATGGTGCATCGAGCGGGCCGATTATCAGGCCGAAGTGCGCCGATTGTTGGCGACGATTCGAGATTTAGAGGTGGAAGAACTGCGAGCGGCGTAAAGCGCAGTCGCTAACGGGGCTTTGCGCAGAAATTAGGCCCCGCTTGCCGAGCGGGACCTTTCGAGCGTGTTGATGCCGGGTATTGACAAAGGTTCCTTCTCCGGCAGAAGGGACCTACTTTTTGTGCAAAGCCGAGGAATGCGCTAAGCGGCTTCTGCCGTGTTGACCGGCTCTTCTGCCGCCTTGGCATCGGAACCTTTTTCAGATTCTTCTGCTTCCTTGGCGTCCGCAGGTTTTTCCTCGTCGGTAGTGCTTTGTGCTTCGCTATCGCCGTAAATGGCTTTCTTACGAGCTTCTTCTCGTTCCGCGTATTTTTTTTGGTACTCTTCGGCCTTCTGGTCGGCCAGGCGCGCAGCCTCGCTCGCGTAGGTCATGCCTGCGCGGATTTGTTGGGCCGAGAAGTAAGGAGGACGGTTCGGAGTACGGCGGGTGCCTTGGAGCTTCGTGGCTAGCTCTTGCCAACTCATGTCGTTATTCAAATGCCAAGCCGCCGCTTGAACGGCTTGATGATCGAGTTCGCCGTTGCCGAATGCCTTGAGAAGCTCAACGACTGCGGGACGAAGGAGATGATCGGTTGCGGGCACGATCTTGTAGGGGGCTGAGGACGACGGATCACGCAGGCCATGGTCGAGGCATACGACTGGGACATTGAGCTTCGCGGTTTTTTCAGGCGGGATGCTGAACATACCGCCGCCACCCATCATGCCGCCGCCCCCCATGCCGCCGCCACCCATACCGCCACCGACACTTTGCTGGCCGCCACCACCG
>CAZTWS010000141.1:0-12122 GCA_964618225.1 uncultured Planctomycetaceae bacterium | reverse complement strand
ATGCTTACCCGCTACCGCGTGAAAGCATGCCACCCATCAATTCAAGACTGACAGACCACTAGTTCCAATCGTGTGTTGATTCTGATACAACAACGGCGCACACTACTTTTCTAGGTCCCAGGCGAATTCCAGGGGATCGGTCTACATAACGAGGTGAATCATGCGATCGGTGCTGTGGCGGTTGGTATGTAGCGTATTGCTTATTGCGTGCTCGAGCATTGCCCATGCTCAGGAGAAGAAACCGAACATCCTCGTCATCTTTGGCGACGACATCGGTATCGCGAACGTAAGCGCGTATAGCGACGGCGTGATGGGATACACGACTCCCAACATCGATCGCATCGCGAACGAAGGCATTCGCTTTTTGCACTATTACGGCGAACAAAGCTGCACGGCCGGCCGTTCGGCATTTCTCACAGGCCAACACATCATGCGTACCGGTCTGAGTAAGGTCGGCTTCCCTGGCGCACCGATGGGCATGAGCCAACTCGATCCGTCGGTTGGTGGCCTGTTGAAAAATCTTGGCTACGTTACAGGTCAGTTCGGCAAGAACCACGTTGGTGACCGCAACGATACGTTGCCCACGGTGAATGGCTTCGACGAGTTTTTCGGCAATCTGTATCACCTCAACGCCGAGGAAGAGCCCGAGTTCCCTGACTACCCAAAGGATCCGGAATATCGCAAGAAGTTCGGGCCGCGTGGCGTGCTCGATTGCCGGGCGACCAACGTGGACGATCCCACGGTGGATCCGCGTTTCGGCAAAGTCGGCAAACAGACTATCAAAGACACAGGCCCGCTGACGAGCAAACGCATGGAAACGATCGACGACGAAACGTCGGCCCGTGCGATCGAGTTCATGACACGACAAGCCCGCGCGAACAAGCCATTCTTTTGCTGGTTCAATCCGACGCGCATGCATCTCTATACGCACGTGCGTCCGGAGCATCGCGGTCGGTACAAACACGGTGACAGCGAATACATCGACGGGATGATCGAGCATGACGACACGGTCGGCACGGTTCTTAAAGCGCTGGATGATTTGGGAATCGCGGATAACACGATCGTCGTATACACCACCGACAACGGCCCGCACATGAACACCTGGCCGGACGGCGCGATGACCCCTTTCCGCTCGGAAAAGAACACCAACTGGGAAGGCGCGTTCCGGGTGCCTTGCCTGGTACGCTGGCCCGGGCACATCAAGCCGGGCACGATCACTAATGAGCTCATGAGCCATAATGACTGGATTCCCACGCTGTGCGCTATCGCCGGCGAGCCAGACATCGTAAACAAGCTCAAAGCGGGCTACACGGCCAACGGAATCAATTACAAAGTGCATTTGGATGGACGCGATCAGTCGAAGTTCCTAGCGACGGTTGACGGAACGGTAGGTAAAAATAACGGTGTTAAAAGCGCAAGAGACAATTTTTTCTACTCCGATGACGATGGTTTGTTAGTTAACTACCGGAAAGGCGATTACAAATACGTGTTCTCCGAGCAACGTAAACAGGGCACATTGGGCCTATGGGCCGAGCCATTTACGACCCTGCGATTGCAGAAAATTTTCAACCTGATGCAGGACCCGTACGAACGGGCAGATATTACTTCCAATACGTTTTGGGAATGGCAACTGCGCCACGTTGGTTTGATGTACGGCGTGATGGACGACGTTTTTACGTTTGCAGAAACTTTCAAAGAGTTCCCGCCGCGATCGTCGCCACCGTCGTTCAATCCGGCAAACATCATGGAAGACACGCTGCGCAACATTAAAGCCAAGCAGAAAATCGAGGCTGCTTTCCCGATGCTTCTAAATGAGCCGGGAGAACCATCTCGATAACGGAAATCACGAGCGATAACGCTCTCAAGAACCAAGTGGCGCAGGAAGCCGCTCGAAAGTAAGGAAACAATCGAATGGTGTTTAGCTTTGCCGCGCTTTGCTCTCGACGTTGGGCTATCGTTTGGATACTGGCTTTGCTGTTGGGGACATTGCAAGTTACTCCGCTTGTGGCCTGCACGCGTGCCGTGTACTTGGGGCCCGAGAGCACGATTGTCACGGTCCGGAGCATGGACTGGGTTTCGGACATCGGCTCGAATATTTGGGCATTCCCACGCGGCATGAAGCGCAACGGTGCCGCGGGACCTCGATCGGCGCAGTGGACTTCGACGTACGGCAGCGTGATTACCACGTTCTATGATGTGGCCACGTGCGATGGCATGAACGAAAAAGGCCTCGTCATGAACATGCTGTATTTGGCCGAGGCCGAATATCCAAAGCCGACGGCTGGTGAAAATCGAAAAACCATGTCGATTTCGGCTTGGGGGCAGTTCATTCTCGACCAGTTCGCAACGGTAGACGAGGCGGTCAAACTGCTGAAGACGGAACCGTTCAACGTGGTTCCCGTGGAGACTCCCGACGGCCATGCGGGCACAGTACACGTTGCGATTTCTGATCCAACAGGCGACTCGGCGATATTTGAGTACATCGACGGCAAACTTACGATCCACCACGGCCGGCAGTACCAGGTAATGACCAACTCGCCTCCCTATGATCAGCAACTGGCGCTCGCCGCTTATTGGGAACAAATTGGCGGCACCACGATGTTGCCGGGAACCAATCGGGCGGCCGACCGATTTGTTCGCGCTTCGTTTTACATCAATGCCGTGCCTGAGACGGCGGACATAAATCGGGCAATTGCCGAGGCTTTCAGCGTGATTCGAAACGCCTCGGTGCCGCTCGGCATCAGCACGCCCGGCCAGCCGAATATCTCCTCCACGTTGTGGCGCACGGTGAGCGATCATAAGAACCGGCGGTATTATTTCGAATCGACGACGAGCCCTAACATTTTTTGGGTCGATCTGGCAGACCTCGATTTCAAGGCCGGCTCGCCTGTGAAGCGACTTAAAGTTCATGATGGACCTGTTTACTCGGGCAACACGGCGGAGAAGTTCCAACTGGCGAAGCCGTTCGAGTTTTTGAAGGCCACCGTTCAATAAGGAATGCTTGGCGGGACGGCTTTGTTCGTACCTCGCGCTGGTTGTTACAGTGGAAAGTTGGGGCACTGCATCGCGGGCTTCTATCGGAGGAATCGCTTCATGGGTGGTGTTCTGCGTTACAAACGGGCGCTCGTTTATAGCTGCTACTCGCTGTGCATGCTGGCGATGGCTCCCGTGGCGTGGGCAGCCGTGGCGAACCCAGTGACTGCGATCGATGTGTTGCTGTTGCCAGACCGAACCATGCTCGACCATGCGAAGGCAGATAACGCGCGATTGCGCAAGAACTATCCGGATGGATTCGCTCTGGATGCGGCCCATCGTCCGCACATCACGCTGCTGCAACGGTATGTACACACGAAAGATCTCGACAAAGTGTATGCGGCGGTCGATCGCGTGTTGAACCAGGAACGGCCAGCGGGGTGGCAACTCGAAGCGACCGGATATTACTATCTGGATTTCGACAACATGGCGCTGGCGGGGATTGTGGTCCGACCAACACCGCAGCTTGTTCGGTTGCAGCAACGGATCATTGATGCCGTGAAGCCCTACACGGTGGCCGACGGAACGTCGGCGGCCTATGTGACCACTCCCGAAGCGCCCGATGTGAATAAGCCGACGCTCGAATACGTGAAGGCGTTCATCCCGGAGCGAAACGGGAGGAACTACAACCCGCACGTGACGATCGGCGTGGGGCACATCGATTTTGTGTCGGAAATGAAGGCGGCACCGTTCGGGCGGTTCAAGTTCAAGGTATCGGGTGCGGCCGTCTATCACCTGGGGAATTTTGGGACGGCGCAGAAGAAATTGTGGGAGTGGCGGGGACCGCGCAATGGTGGCCCTGCAAGTCGATAGAGAGTGGTGGAGGACCGAAGGGGACAAGTTTCGGAACTGCAAAAACTGCTTATTTCTCGGAAGGGGACAAGTTTCGAGAAGGGGACAGGTTTTTGGAGGTGTGCCCCTGCTTTTGAGACACCCGCGTTGATTTGGGAGGTTTAGCGAATTTGGAGATTGGGTGTGGAGCATGATCTCCACACTCTAGCATCGTATACGGATGAATACATAAGAAATTTGCGGCCACCGGGAGAATTTAACCACGGAGGCACGGAGGGCACAGAGATTCGGATGAGTTTTTAGAACGCTGAATATACTTGGCTCATCATGCTGCTCTTACCGACAGGTGTCGCTCCAAACGCGGCAAAAATGTGAAGAAGTTTCACGTAGAGACGCAGGAATGTTTGCCCTATTTTCAACCTCTCCGCACCTCTGCGTGAAATTCTTTCTCCATGACTTGATGAATCAAGTAAGTCATTCACCCTAAGGAACTCTAACAAAACCGTCTGAGAGAGGGAGACAGTCCCATTTTGCTGCGAAGACTCCGCAAAATCGGGACAGTCCCCGCCGGTTTTGTTAGAGTTCCTAAATCGTGTGGCAGTCTATGATTCAGCGCGTGAAGCACGTTTGCGTTATTTGACGCTGGAGAGGGCTTCTGCGGCGGTGCTTCGCACGTTGGCGTTGCTGTCTGCTTTGGAAGCTTTTTCCAGGGCCGGGGCGGCGGTTTTCGCGGCTGGGCCCATGTCGCCCAGGGCGGCGGCGCATTCCATGCGGACGATTTCATCGTGGTCAGAAAGACCTTGGACCAGTTTCTGGACCACGACGCTCGAAACCTTGGCATCGGTGGGAGCGATGCGAGCGAGTGCCCAGGCGGCCGCATAGGCTTCAAAGGCATCATCAGCCTCGGTGCGTTTCAATAGCGCGGGAACGGCCGAAGCGGCTTTGGGACCGATTTGCCGCAAAGCGTAGAGGGCGCTTTCGCGTTCGCCGGCGTCGTTGCTCGAAATGTTCTTGACGAGCATGTCTGTGGCTGGCGCGGAAGCAGGGCCGATGGCACCGAGAGCGAGTTGAATGTCGGTGATGAAATGCGGATCAGTGCCCTTGGCGGCAGCTATGAGAGGTTCCACGGCGGCGGCGGCCTTAGGGCCGAGCTTGCGGAGAACCTTGACCGCGCCTTCGCGAATTTCAGGTCGTTCGAGAGCCGCAGCAACGCGTGGTACGACCGATTCGCCCAGGCTGGCGATGGCATCGATCACGTTAGCCTGAACTTGAGGGTCTTTGTCGTTGATAACCACAACCAACTCGGGCCCGACCAATTCGGGAGGCGCTTGAAGCAATTGCAATCCTTTGGCGGCGACAGTGCGCATGCCGGGTTCGTTGCTCTTGAGCCCTTGCACGAGCTTCTCGACGGCCGTCTTGGTTGTTTCGATGTCGCCGGGATTATTCTTGGCGAGAGCCCAAGCGGCAACCATTTGCAAGAATTCATTGTCCTTGGCCATGGCGGCCTTGAGAGCGGCATCGGCATCTTTCGCACCGATCGAGCCCAAGGCATAAGCGGCCGCGACGGGGATCGTGGCATCATCTTTGACATCGAGAAGAGGAACGATTTGGGGCGCTGTGCCGACCGCATCGGGGCCGATGTTGGCGATAGCCAGGAGGGCCTGAATCAATAGGTGCGAGTGCTTGGTCTTTGTAATGAGCTCACCGAGTTCGGGAGCAGCGGCTTTGGCATCGGGACCGATGCGTTCGATAGCCGTACAAGCCAAGTAAGCGGTTTGAGGATTTTTGAGCGCTTCGACCAACATAGGGGTAGCGGCACCTCCCCGTTGGACGATGGCTTCGAGCACATAGAGCACGACGGCTTCGTCGTCGGATTTTAGTGCGTTGCCGAGGGCTTCGACGATCTTCTCGGGATCAACCTTAAGCTGGCGGATAGCGGCGATGGCGGCACGGGCCACGCGGGCGTCTTGGCTGGTGGCCGTGGCCATGAGCGCTTGGAGCGTTTCCTCGGACTTATCGCCCACGCGGCCAAGTGCGACGGCTGCATGGTATTGCACGATGATATCGCTATCTTCGAGCAAGCCGCGTAGAGACGGCGCGGCGGGCTCGGCTTGAATGCCATAATCGCCAAGAGCCCTGGCACTGCGCCAGCGGACTTGGGGATCTTTGTCGGCGAGCATTTTCTCGAGTTCCGGAATGACCAGCCCAGCCAAGGCGTGCCGTTCGCCGAGATCATCGATTGCCGTGTAACGAGCCTGGCCAGAGCCGCTGATGGCGGTCTTTAGCATGGTTGCCGTGTCGTCGGCAGCGAAGCATGGGCCAGCAGCAAGTGCCGCCACGAGGCCGAGTTGAAGTCCCACGAGTCGAACGTACGATGCGTTCATAACGAATCTGCTCCGGAGAATATTTTCAACAGCGCGTGGGCCGTTGGATTTAGCTCAAGTTGTCGTCCAGTTCGCGATTCAGTTTGAGGATAAAGCGAATCATTTGCGAAAGAATGGGCGCGGGGTAAACGTCTCTTTGCTGAGAAAGCATGTTGCGCCATTCCTTGGACGCCGCGGTGGCTTCCATGTATTGCTGGCCGGTGAGTGCGCCGTTGTAAGCTCGCGCTTTGAAAAGCTCGTTGAACGTGTTTCGGTATTGGTCGTATTGCTCTTGTTCGAGAACGCGCGGCCATGCGATGGCACCGGTCGTGCGATCGAACTCTTGCGGAGTGAGCGAGCCAAGGCCGTGACGTTCGATGTACGCGTTGCGTTTGGCCGCAATTTGGGCGAACTGCTCTTGTTGGCGTTGCTGGTAGATATCCCTTTTTTCCCAAAAGGCATTTACCGACTTCACTTGGTTATCGATGTTCTGCGACCAAGCATCTTGGACGTTGATGGCGGCTTGGGAATTGGACAGGTTCCTGTTTCCTTGAGCTTGGATGACGTCGGCCATGCCGCGTTGAAAACCCTCGGCCGCGGTCGAGGCACCGTTATAAATGACTTGCGCATGGGCTGCGGAACCCAACAGTAGCAAGAAACAGGCAGCCAGAAGCTGTCTCATGGATAGACCTTTGTAGTCTGTTAGTCGAAAAACGATCGGGAACGGGTCAAAAACCTAGTATAAGCCAAACAAAATCGATTTCTATATGCCGGGGGGAAGTGGAGCCAATGAGGCTGGGGAAATTGGCTGATCGTAACAGGCACCTTCGGTGTGCTGGCTGCTTTTTTCTTTTAGGAACTCTAACAAAACCGTCTGAGAGAGGGAGACAGTCCCATTTTGCTGCGAAGACTCCGCAAAATCGGGACAGTCCCCGCCGGTTTTGTTAGAGTTCTCTGGGCCGGGGATAGCCGTTTTTTAGCGGTTTGGCGGTGTTTTGCGGGGGCGGGGGGTGTCAGGCTAGAAAGCCTGACCTACGAAAGCCTGACCTACTTTAGGTCGGGGTTGATGACGCCGACGAAAAGGCGGCCGTCGGTGTGCCAGGGGTCGCCACCGCCGTTTTTACCCTCGAGATTGGTGTGGAAACCGTCGACCGGGTACTCCTCGGAGAGATCGCCCGTTTTGGCGAGGCACTCGAACAAATGGTCGCGTTCGGCATCGACATCCGCCGCGATGTGATGGGTGATTTGGCCCGTCGTGTGGCTGAAGCCGACGCGTTCATCGTAAGAGGCGGAGCCCATCCACACAGGACGGCCATCGGGATCGATTTTCTCGGATTTCCAAAATCGTACGTGGTGTCGCTGACGAGGATTGTTTCCCACCGGCTGTTCAAAGGCGAGGTCTTCCTTGCGGCCGTAAAGAAAGAGATTGCTGACCGGAGCGCTGTCGTCTGGACGTTTTAAGACGGTATCGACACCGATTTGCAGGTCGCTGCGGAGCCCGAGGGCCGCGGCCGGATACCAACCAGCCGCTTTCATGATCGTTTGAATTTGTTCTTCGGTGCCGATGAGCGAAACGTTGAGCGGATCGCCCAGATGGTGGTCGCTGGTTTGGGTGATGCGCGGATCGTCGTCGTAGGACGGATGCCGACTGGCATAGAATTTCCACAACGCGGGAATGACTACGTAGGCCGTTAGCAGGTACAGCACGACGATTGTTAGTAACCAGTACATAAGCAGTCGTCTCTTGCCGCGGACGGCGGGTGGTTCCAGGTTGATCGTCGGTTCTGCCTCGTTGTGACTCATCGAACCCCCGGTTTGCCAAGAATTGCAGGATACGAGGTTTACCGTACTACTATGCCGCTAGCTGGTTGGACGGCGTGGCCGCCGCCGCTAAGGATTTTATTCTGGCATCGAACACCAAGGGAACGCAAACTCGAAAATTAGCTTGAACTCGTGTTGGTGGAAGTGCTCGTATAAACGCCGACGAGTCGGGCCATGAGGATCGCCATGTAGAATACGCCCATGGCGGATTCGACCAAGGCTAGCATACGGGCCACGTTGGAAACGGGGAGAATATCGCCAAAGGTGATCGTCGTGAGCACCTGCACGCTGAAGTAAATGGCGATAAAGCCCTGGAGCGTGGCCTCGGCATCGTGTGGATTCGTAAATTTCAGCGCACCGGGCTGCCAGTGATTGAGGATCGTGAACACGAACGACCAAGCAACAGCCATGAGGGCATAGACAGCCACCGCGGCACATAGCACTTCGCTATTAACTTGCGGAGCGATGACTACGAATCGCAAAAGTTGATAAATGACGAAGCTGACAAACGCGATGCCGGCAAGCAGGTACAAGTCTTTCGAGACGCCGAAGGGAAAGATGTGATAGACCCATCGCAACAAAATGGCCGGGAAGGCGAGCCCTGCCGCGGCGAACAGCATATTGCGTCGCCCGCCCACGGCGTTAATGGCGCATAGCATGACCACGGTAAAGGCAACTGCCTCGATCCAAGGTCCATAGGCCGTGTAGTCGGCAAAGGGCAATACCACGAACATGGCGAAAATCGCCACGAGGAGATGAGCCACGGAAAGCCGATATCGGCCTTCGTGCATCACCAATCCTTTGAGCGATTTTCGCATATGCACCTCGGCGAGCTATCTTTAAGGGATAGCCCGATGTGTCTTAACTGTCGATTCTCTAGCCTTGGCTGAAAATCGTCATCAGACTCGCTATATATAAGTAGATCGGAAATTGCGGCCTGGGCGGTAAAAAAGCCGGTACCAGGCCCACTAATTGGAGGAATCGGTCCATGAATGTTCGGAAAAATCGCTCAATACTGATCTGTGGTGGGTTTGCGACATTTGTCGTGGCGTTTTTTGCCGTAGCGGCGGGCAAGGCACAAATCCAGTCGACCACGCCGAGGCCGGCCGCTAATCCTACTGGCGCTGCAACCCCCGCCTCGAAGGCGGAAATGGATGCCGAGCGAGAACAGATTTGGAACAGCCCGCAAATGTTGCGAGCTCGAGCCTGGCTGGCGGATCACATCAGCAAGTCGGCCAAGATTACGCCGGAAGAAGGCAAGCTCTACATGACCGAGCTTCAGAATATGTCGCCAACCCAAATGAAGTTGTGGTTGGTTAAGTTCGATCACGACGAAGCCATGCAACAGCAACAGTACTCGTTCTGGCAACAGTCGCAGGAATCCTTGGCTCATCAAGCGGTTTCCGTACACAAAGCGACTCAGCAGGCCTACAAGAACCTCAACGCAGAAGAAAGCGCTTCCGCGCAGCAGGAGCAAGGACAGCTAAACGAGCAAGCCGCCGAACGCAATGAACGACAGATGGATAACACTTATACGCCGTATGGTTATGGAGGATATGGAGGCTATCCCGGCTATGGCTACGGTGGGATTCACTACCATTACCACTTGCCGCCGTTTAGCTACTAAACTTGGTGCGAGCAGATCGCTTCGCAAAAACCTGACACGTACGACGTGGAATGGGTGGCTGAACCTCAGCCACCCATTTTTATTTCACCGCAAGGGTAGTTGCTACAGGCCGCGGCTACCCGATCAGGATGGTCGGGCTATGTTCTCTGTTGGCGAGTGAGAGCGTTACAGCCCAATGGTACCACGGAGGCCGACGACGACGGCAGTGTTGTTTGTGGTGTCTGCCGGTTCGATGACTTGCAGGTCGGCCGTGAGTTGAAAACATGGTGCGAGTGCCGCGTTGTAGTAAAGCTCGACCCCGTCGACGTCTTGTAGGGTGAATGCCGGGGCCAGTTGATTTTTGAACGTATCGCTCAGGCCCGTATGGAAATAGCCGACACCGATCGAGTCTTGCGGGCGGTAACGATTCAAGCCAGTGGCTTGAATAGCGACGTTGCACGACCAGGAAATGGGGCTCGTGGTTTCGTCGGCGAGACCCCATTGGCTCAACAGGCCGACATTTCGACCGTTCGGGCAGCCATCGGTCCACAGCATTTGTTCGAGAATGTATAGCAACGTATACGCGCCGGTTTCGCGATCGAACACGATGCCCTGCCCCGGCAGGATGACGAAGCTCAGTGGATCGAACGACACGTAATCGCCGGTGGCCCAGATGCCGCCGAACATTTGCGAGCCGGGCAATCCGCCGACGTTGTAGAAAAAGCGGTAAAAGCCCATGATGTTCGCGCCGTTGTCGAACATGTCGTCGAAGCCGCTGGTGGTGGTGACGTCTTGATTGTCGAACACCAGGACGCCGGCGCGCGGTTTCTTTTCGTAGTAGTTCGTGTAGCCGGCTCCCACGAAGGACAGTGGCACAACGCGAGCGGTCGAAATGGGAATGACCATCGAGGCATTCATGAAGCCGTTCACGCCTCGACCGGTTTGCGGATACATGCCGTAAAACATGTCGAGCGCGTTGAACTTACCCACGGCGAGCTGATTGTTTTCGTCAAGATATTGGCCGAGTAGGAAGCCGGTGATTGCCGTATCGTGCTCGTCGGAATGCGGGTAAAGCATGGCGACATTGGCGGGTGCAAAACCGACCGCTTCGCGGTTCACGTCGTCGCCGTAGCGAGTTTCGACATGCATGGTAAGCGAAGAGCCTTCCCATAGACCGAGCTTGCCACCGTCGAGAATGAAGAACTGATCGACTTTGCCGCCGTATTCGAATTCTCGCTCCGCTCCGCCGTGGGCTACCCCTTGGTAGAACTGCGGAATGGCAAGCTGGTAAACGATGCCCTGCGAGGCCATGGACTTAGCCATTGCTTCGAGCTCTGCCGTAAGGCTGGGCGAGCACTTGCTGTAGTACCCCTCGCACTCCACAGGAGCTTCGAGGCACTCTTGCTCCATTTCGTCGAGGCAATCGGTGATTTTCTTATCGATTAGCTCGGCAGGCTCCTCGTAAATCTTAAGAATAACGGGGTCGTAAACGCCTTCAAACTCGGCACCAATCGCTAAATGCGCCAAAGCGAATGCAATTGGTACCGAGATTACTCGCCACCAAAAAGTAAAGCCAAGCGTGGTGCGGCCCAGGATGCTCATCGCCTAACCTCCCCGGGCCCGTTAAGAGTTTTTATGATGCCCGCAGTGTCGATCATCGACGAGGCAAACAAGCTGCATGACAGGCATTGGCGAGCTACAACGTAGCACGTTTATGCCTCGTGTTCTCACCGACACGATAACGAGAGTCATTCCGTGTACACCGACGCGAGGAAGCGCGGAATGCGTTGTGCGACTGGCATGTTCGCCAAAGATTAACGACCGGCGCTTGGAGGCAAGTGTTGACCGTTTCAACTTTCGTAAAAGTTTTCCAGAATGTCAAAAACCCGTCAGATTACCTTGCGAAGCGGCACGTGAGATAATCGAGTTAATTTGTGGCGCTCGTGGCGTTTGTAGTAGTAGTCGGTTGGTTCTGCTACAAACGGACGAACATCCATTGCTCGGTTTGGCCGACACCGCAGTGGGGTAGAGCCGTTTTTGCTTTGTTGAAACCATGCTGTAGGAGGCTTCTCCGAGGCCGATTACGTGTGCCACTTGAAAGCGGTATCGGCGTCGGAGACGCCTCCCACATCCGCATCAGGCATGGTTTCAACAAAGCAAGCAGTTTTCAAGTTTGTGTTCCCACATTTAATGGGATGTTTTCGGCACACCCAAACGCTTGCCAAAACATGTACCAACTTGGTGACTTGTATTGAGAAAAAACTTTCCGCCCACCGTGGCAGTTGTTCGCGCCAGGCAACAGGTCAACGGATCGTGGGATCCCGAGCGTCTACAGCACGACCGCCAGTTCGGAAACGCGTACACGACCGCGTTAGCGCTACTTTCTCTGGGGCCCCCGAACCAGCTTCCGCCAATCTTTCAGCGTTAACTTCACTTGTAATGCTAAAGTGCGGATTGACGTCCTCCTGTTTGTTGTTGACGATAGCCAGATCGGCAATCGCTCAACT